>NZ_BCRA01000008.1 GCF_001552355.1 Microbacterium resistens NBRC 103078 | reverse complement strand
CGGCCGGGCCGGTCTCGTCGAACGAGAGACCGGCGATCAGCAGCGACACGGTGAACCCGATGCCGATCAGCATCGCGACGGGGACGAGGTCGCGCAGGAGGATGCCGTCCGGGAGACGGAGCGGGGTCGTCCGGGTGACCAGTGCGGTCACGCCGAGAACGCCGAGCAGCTTGCCCGCGAACAGGCCCGCGACGATCGCGATCACGACCGGCTGCGCGACCACTGCGGCGATGCCCTCTCCGTCCACGACGGTGACGCCCGCCGAGAAGAACGCGAACAGGGGCAGTGCGACGCCGGCCGCCCACGGGCGCACGAGGCGCTCATACCGGTGCGTCCTCGTCTCGGTCTCGCCGTGGCGCCGCCGCGCGGGGACGCTCAGCCCCAGCAGCACGCCGGCGATGGTCGCGTGCACGCCGGACTCGTGCATGAAGTACCACGACGCGCCCGCGACCGGGAGGAGCATCCACCACGAGGCTCGACGGCTGCGCGCGAGGAGGGCGAAGACGACGACGGCCACGAGCGAGAGCGCGAGCGCGACGAGGTCCACGGATCCGGTGTAGAACGCCGCGATGACCACGATGGCGAGGAGGTCGTCGACGACCGCGAGGGTGAGGAGGAAGACGCGGACCGCCCGGGGGAGGCCTCGGCCGAAGATCGCGAGCACGGCGAGGGCGAAGGCGATGTCCGTGGCGGTCGGGATCGCCCAGCCGGTGAGGGAGGCGGCATCGTCCGCCAGGAGGACCACGCCGACGAAGACCAGGGCCGGCAGGGCCATCCCGCCCACGGCTGCGAGGACGGGGACGGCCGCCTCGGCGGGCCGGCGGAGCGATCCCGCCACCAGTTCCTGCTTGAGCTCGACCCCGACGACGAAGAAGAACACGGCCAGCAGGCCGTCGGCGGCCCAGGCCGAAAGGGAGAGGTCGAGATGCAGCGCGCCGGTGCCGACGACGAACGACGACGCGGCGGCGTAGCTGTCGCGCCAGGGGGAGTTGGCCCAGACGAGCGAGACGGTCGCGGCGGCGACCAGGAGGGCTCCTCCGGTGGTCTCCTTGGTCAGGGCACGGGAAAGACGGGACAGGGGTGCGACGGGCATAGAGCGTCCTCGGTTCGGCGTCCGCCGACGGGTCCGCCGGCTCGAATCGTCGACCAGGCTTCCCGACACACCGCCTCCAGACTATCAGGGCCCTCGTGGTAGTGACAGTTACCCGCACAACGAGTACGATGGGAGGATGCCTCGCGCTCGGCTGTCGCCCACCGACCTCTCGGACGTGTCGCGCCGGTGCATCGCCGCTCTGGTCGACGGGGGCGGGGACACGACCACGACCGTCCTCGTGGCGGCGTCCGGTCTGTCCGAGCGCACCTTCTTCCGCTACTTCCCGAGCAAGGCGGACTGCATCCGCCCGGTCCTGGAAGCCGGCTACCGGCGATTCGTGGCCGAGGTCGTCGACCGGCTCGCGGCAGGTTCTGCGGGCACGCTCCTGGACCTCGCGCGTGACGCCTTCGTGGGCGCCTACCGCGCGGACGAGGTGCCCCGGGACGAGAGGTTCGTCCACCTGCTCGTGGAGGTCCCGGCGTATCGCCGCGTCTGGCTCGAGATCAACGAGGACACGGCGCAGGCGCTGGCCGCCGCACTGGCGGAGCGGACCGGGGCAGGGCCGGACGAGATCGCCCTGCGGCTGACGGCCGACGAGATGACGCTGCTCGCGGTGTCGTCACTGCGCGTCATGGTCCGCTCCGGTCTGTCCGCTGCGGAGGCGGCGGATCTCGTCGTCGCGGCGCGGCGGCACGACCCCCTCGACCGGTCGACGGCGGACGCCGTCTGAGAAGAGGCCGCTGCGGCGGCGGGAAAGGACACACATCATGGATCTGAACGGCAAGGTGGTGCTCGTCACGGGCGGGGCGAGCGGACTAGGGGAGGCGTTCTCTCGGGGCATCGTCGCGGCCGGGGGAAGCGTCGTCATCGGGGACATCGCCGAGGAAGGCGGCCAGGCGGTCGCGAGCGACCTGGGGGAGCGGGCGCACTTCGTCCGTCTCGACGTCACCTCCCCGGAGAGCTGGGAGAGCGCGATCGCCGCGACCGAGGAGCGGTTCGGCCGCCTCGACGGCTTGGTGAACAATGCGGGGGTCAGCGCGTCGGGAACGCCGGTCGCCGACGAGCCGCTGGAGACCTTCCAGCGCATCATCCAGATCAACCTCGTCGCGGTGCACATGGGCATCCATTTCGCAGTGCCCGCCCTGCGACGTGCCGGCGGCGGATCGATCGTGAACATCTCCTCCGCGGCCGGGCTGTTCGGGCTGGCCCTGACGAGTGGATACGGCGCGGCGAAGTGGGGCGTACGCGGTCTCACGAAGGTCGCCGCCGTCGAGCTCGGGCGCGAGCGGATCCGCGTCAATTCGATCCACCCCGGGATGATCCTCACCCCGATGACGGCGTCCATCGGGCTCACCGCCGACGAGGGGGCCTTCCCGAACAACCCGTACCGGCGGGTGGGACGACCGGAGGAGCTCGTCGGCACGGCCGTGCTGCTGCTGTCGGACGCCTCGTCGTACACGACCGGCGCCGAGATCGCCGTCGACGGCGGCTGGACGGCGGGGCCTACGATCGAGTATGTGACGGGCCAGTAGGCCCGGGATCCCCACCCCGAGGAGAGGACCACCCGTGACGACTCCGATCCCGCGCCGGCGACGCTGGACCGCCGCCGTGGCCGTCGTGGCCGCTCTGACTCTGGGCGGCTGCGCCGCCGCTCCCTCGGCGGGCGGCCAGGGGCCGGAGTCCGGGGCCGCGCTGCTGGCCGATCACGGGCTGGCGGGCCTCGACGCCGTGGGAGTGGTCGACGCGCTCGACGCGTTGCCCGTGGCCGAACGCTCGACGGAGCTGATGGCATCGGTCCGGCCCGACGCGGTCCTGCTCAGCGATGCCCGGGGGCGGGAGGCACGTCTGGAGATGCCCGGGGATCAGGTGTACCTCTCCGTGGCGCCGTATCGTTCCCGCACGCACGAGTGCTTCTTCCACAGCCTGACGACGTGCCTGGGCGAGCTCGGCGACACGGAGGTGCACGTGACCGTGACGAGCGTCGACGGCGCCGTCCTGATCGACGAGACGCGACGGACGTTCGACAACGGCTTCGTCGGCCTGTGGGTCCCGCGCGGGGTCGAGGGCACGCTGTCCGTCTCGGCGGACGGACGGATCGGGACGGTGCCGTTCTCGACCCTGTCCGATGAGGACCCGACCTGCATCACGACCCTGCAACTCGCCTGACTCGGCGGGATCCCTGCCCGCACGCGGAACGGAGCGACGATGATGACGGCCCCGCCTCCTGCGCCCTCCCCGCTCCGCGCGAGCCGGCTCGAGCCCGCGCGTCCGCGCCCGCAGCTCGTGCGCTCGTCCTTCCTCGAACTCGGCGGCACGTGGGGGTTCGCGTACGACGACGCCGACGAGGGCGTCGCGCGGTCGTGGTTCGACGGTCGTGAGCTCGGCGGCGCCATCACCGTGCCCTTCCCGCCGGAGTCCCCGGCTTCGGGCATCGGGGACACCGGCTTCCACCCGGTCGTCTGGTACCGCAGGGAGATCGCCGCGACCGAGATCGCCGCGGCCGGCCACCGCCGGGGGAACCGGCTGCTCCTCCACTTCGGAGCGGTGGACCACACGGCGGAGGTCTGGCTGGACGGGCGACGCGTCGGCGGGCACCGGGGAGGGCACACGCCGTTCACGGTGGACCTCACGGACGCGTGGGAAGACCTTGTCGGCCGCCCCGTCGTCCTCGTCGTCCGTGCCGAGGACGATCCACGGGACCTGTCTCAGCCGCGCGGGAAACAGGACTGGGAACGGGAGCCCCACGAGATCTGGTACCACCGCAGCACGGGGATCTGGCAGCCCGTGTGGATCGAGTCCGTGCCGCCCCAGCACGTGACGGGTCTCCGTTGGAGCACTGACCGGGCCCGGGGGACGGTCACGGCCGAGGTCACCCTCGCGCAGCGGAGCCCCACGCGGGTGAGGGTCGAGATCACCGGCGACGATCAGCTCCTGGGGGCTGCCACGGCGGAGGCGGACGCGTCGGCGATCGCCGTGACCGTACCGCTCGCCCGCCTCCGGGACGGCCCCGCCTCCGAGGACCTGCTCTGGCGCCCCGGGGCGCCGACGCTGCTCGATGCGCGCGTGCGCGTCGAGACCGGGCAGCAGGAGCCCGACGAGGTGGCGAGCTATCTCGGGCTTCGCTCCGTGGCCTGCGCGGACGGGGCGTTCCTCGTCAACGAACGCCCCGTGGTGCTGCGATCCGTGCTGAGCCAGGGGTACTGGCCCGCGTCGCACCTCGCGGCGCCGGATCCGGACGCGCTGCGCCGGGAGGTCGAGCTGATCCTCGCGCTCGGGTTCACCGCGGTGCGCATGCATCAGAAGGTCGAGGACGAGCGCTTCCTCTATTGGGCGGACCGGTGCGGGCTGATGGTGTGGGCGGAGATGCCCGCCGCGTACCGGTTCGACGACGACGCGATGCGGGCGACGACCGCCGAGTGGACCGAGGCGGTGGTCCGCGACCGGAACCACCCGAGCGTGGTCACCTGGGTGCCGCTGAACGAGAGCTGGGGCGTGCCGGACATCGCGACCCGTCCGGAACAGCGGGCGTTCGCCGAGTCCCTGTACCTCCTGACGAAGGCACTGGACCCCACGAGGCCCGTGGTCTCCAACGACGGCTGGGAGCTCGCGGCGTCCGACATCTGGACCGTCCACGACTACGAACCCGACGGCGAGGTCCTGCGCCGACGATACGACGTGGCCGAGGACGAGCTGCGATCGTTCCTCGACGGGATCGGCCCCGCGGGGCGGCGGCTGCGTCTGCCCGGCACATCCGATCACGCAGAGCCGGTGATGCTGACCGAGTTCGGCGGCGTGAAGTGGGACCCCGACGCCTCGGGCCCCGGGGCGTGGGGATACTCGGAGGCGGCGGACGAGGAGGACTTCGCCCGGCGGATCGAGGAGATCCTCTCTGCCGTCCGGGCGGCCACCCGCGGCGTCGACGGGCGCCGCGATGGACTCGCGGGGTGGTGCTGGACCCAGCTCGCCGATACCCGGCAGGAGCGCAACGGCCTGCTGACGGGCGACCGCCGGCCGAAGCTGCCCCTCCACCGCCTCCGCGGCATCATCGAGGGGCGCTCCGGCGGGCGATCACCCGCCGGGTCAGCCTTCGCGGATGGTCATCCGGCGGATCCGGTCCCCCTGGAGGTCGAACGTGAAGGCGGAGCGTCCGTTCGCGTAGGACGAGCTCCAGTCGCCGACGACCGTGACGCGCCCGTCCTCGGCTTCGACGGACTGGACGGCGAGGCGTCCCGCTGAGCCGAGGAACTCCTTGTCGCTCCAGGCCTTGATCTGCGCGCGGCCGGTGAACACGCGTCCCCAATCGTCGACGGAGCCGTCGTCGGTGAACGCGCCGAGGAACGCGTCCTCGTCCTGGCTGTGCACGGCCTCGAAGAACGAGGACACGGGTTCGGGAAGGGTGGGGGTGGTCATGTCGATCTTTTCCTTTCGTTCTCAGCGGGTGGTGTAGCCGCCGTTGGCGAAGATGGTCTGTCCGGTGATCCACCAGCCCTCGGTGGCGAGGAACCGGACGATCGGGGCGATGTCTTCGATCTTGGTCAGGTCGCCGCCCATGGCCTGCGACTTGTGGAACGCGACGCGCTCCGGGGTCTCCTGGCCGTAGAAGAACGGGGTGTCCATCGGGCCCGGGGCGATCGCGGTGACGGAGATGCCGCGAGGGGCGAACTCCTTCGCCGCGGCGCGGGTGAAGTGCTCGACCGGGGACTTCCCGCCGGCATAGGTGGAGTAGCCGTCGGTGAACGCGGCGAGAAGCGACGTGACGATCGTGATGATCTTCCCTCCGTCCGCGAGGTTCTTCCCCGCTTCCTGCAGGAAGAAGTATGCCGCCTTCGCGTTGATGTCGAACATCGAGTCGTACTCGTCCTCGGTGGTCTCGACGATGGGCTTGCGCAGGACCTTGCCGACGGTGTTCACCGCCACGTCGATGGTCCCGAGGGCGGCCGCCGCGTCGGCGAACAGGCGAGTCACGTTCGCGGGGACGGTGAGGTCGCCCTGCAGGATGACGCCCTTGCGACCGGCGGCCTCGACGGCCGCGAGGGTCTGCTCGGCGTCGGCCCGGGTGCTCTCGGAGTTGTAGTGGATCGCGACATCGGCGCCGGCGTCGGCGGCCTGCCGGGCGATCAGCCCGCCCAGGTTCTTCGCGCCGCCCGCGATGAGCACGTTCTTCCCGGAGAGGGGGTGGTCGACCATGGATGCCTCCTATAGCAATGGAATGGAATCGTGTAGTAACGCTACACGAGGTAATGTAGCAGCATGACAGCGTCGAGTGGAAGCGATACACGAGAGCGCCTCATCCGGGCCGCCGCGGATCTCATCGCGGCCGCTCCCGGCGAGGATTTCTCGCTGCGTGCGGTCTGCGACGCGGTGGGCGTCAAGATGCCGACGCTGTATCACTTCTTCGGCTCGAAGCAGGGGCTGATCGACGCCGTCGTGGAGCGCGGCTTCGATCTGTACCTCGGCGAGAAGTCCGCGATGGAGACGACGGGCGACCCGATCCAGGACATCCGTGCGGGGTGGGATGCGCACGTCGCCTTCGGTCTCGCCCATCCCGGCTTCTACACGCTCATGTACGGAAAGGTGCGCCCGGGGCATTCGCCGGCGCCGCAGGCCAGGGCGAGCGAGATCCTCCGAGGGCTCACCGGGCGCGCCGCGGCGCAGGGACGGCTCGTGACCACGCCGGAGCGGGCGGCCGCCCACGTGCTCGTGGCGAACATCGGCGTGACCCTCCGCCAGATCGTGCTGGCTGAGCCCGATCCGGACCTGTCCGCAGAGGTGCGCGAGGGCGTCCTCGCGGCGATCACCGGGACGGCCTCCGGGCGCGACGACGCCCTCGCGGCGGCGATCGAGATCGCCGCCGCGAGTCCCGGTGTCCTCGGCGCTGCGGAGACGGCGCTGCTCATCGAGTGGCTGCGCCGCTTGGGGGCCGCGGAGGGCTAAGGCGTCAGGCGGTGCAGGTCCCGCGGGTACAGGGTGACCTCGCGGACGTTGGCGGCTCCGATCACGCGTGCGACCCAGCGTTCGAGCCCGATCGCGAACCCGCCGTGGGGCGGCATCCCGTGCGCGAAGGCCGAGAGATACTCGGCGTGGTCCTCGGGACGTTCGCCCTTGGCACGAAGGGCGCTGACGCAGTCGTCGTACCGGTGCCGGCGCTGCCCGCCCGTCACGAGCTCGATGCCTCGGAAGAGCAGGTCGAAGCTGTTGCTCCAGCGCGGGTCGTCCGGCTGGGGATGGGTGTAGAAGGGCCGTTTCGCCATCGGATAGCCCTCGACCCCGAGGAAGTCGCTGCCGTGCTCCGAGCGGGCCCAGGCGCCGAGCGCGCGTTCGTGCTCGGGCGCGAGGTCGGGCTCGTCGGCCGGCGCGCCGACGAGCCGGAGCGCGTCCCGGAAGTGGATCGTCGGGATCTCGTCCGGGACGACGGGCAGGTCGGGGGAGAGCACCGCCACCGCCTCGTCGGCGGACCGGCGGATCTCCGTGACCATCCCGTCGAGCACGTCGCGCAGGCAGCGCAAGACGTCGCGATGGTCGTCGATGAACCCGAGCTCCGCGTCGAGGGACCGGTACTCGGCGAGATGGCGGACCGTGTCGTGGGGCTCGGCGCGGAACACCGGGCCCACCTCGTACACCCGCTCGAACACGCCCACGAGCTGCTGCTTGAAGAACTGAGGACTCTGAGCCAGGAACGCCGGCCGGCCGAAGTAGTCCACGGGAAACACGTCCGCCCCCGACTCGGTGGCGGACCCGACGAGCTTCGGCGTGTGCACCTCTCGGAAGCCCTGTCGGTCGAGGGTGTCCCGGAAGCCCCGGAGACTGGCCGCGGCGATCTCCCAGGCGGCGCGGCGGCTCCGGTGCCTCAGCGAGACCGGGGCGTGGTCGAGGATCGCGGCGAGGCCCGCGCCGAGGGACGGGCGCCACAGCTCGAACGGGGGAGTGCGGGCCGGGTCGGAGAGCAGGTCGATGCGGGGCGCGGTCACCTCGACGCCGCCCGGGGCGTTCGGGTTCGGTGTCGCGACGCCGGTGACGCGGATCGGCGTCTCCTCCGGCGGGACGTCGGTGCGGCCCGCCTCGTCGGCGCGCAGGACCACCTGCGCCGTTCCCGAGCGGTCGCGCACGACGAGGAAGGTCACGGCGAACAGGACTCGGCGGCGATGGACGTGGCCCCGCAGGGTCACCGTCGTGCCGGGGGCGGCTTCGGGCAGGTGCGCGGCGAGGACGCGGGGGACGGGCGGTATCGACATTCTTCCTCCAGATGCGGGAAGCCCTGGAGGTGCGGGCGGGGGCCAGATCGCGGTGCCACCACACCTTCGCCGGCGAGCGCCGGCCTCTCGTCGGTACGCCGGGACGCGCGGGGGACGGGTGCCGGGGATCCGGCGCGAGGGTCGTCACTCCTCACGTCCGCCGCGGACCACGTTACCGCTCCCGGGCGGCGGATTGCGCCGACGCGGTGCCCGGCGGCGTGAGGCGACGGCCGACAGGGCGCGAGTGCGGGTGCGGCGAGTGTCGGTGGGGCGTGCCAGACTGCGGCGATGAACGAGTCGACGACGACGCACGTCTGGGTGGTCCGATCCGAAGCGGGAGCGGACCGCGACCTCCGCATCCCCATGCGGCAGCAGCCGTGGTGGGACGACCATGCGGCCTTCATCAACGCGCTGGTGGACGAGGGCGATGTCCTCCTCGGCGGGGCGTTCCCCGACGAGGGCGGCGCCGTGCTCGTGATGCGCGCTCCCGACGAGGAGACGATCCGGCGACGTCTGGCGAACGACCCCTGGTACGTCCACCGGATCCTCCGCCTCGCCCAGGTCTCGCGCTGGGACGTCCTCATCGACGAGTGGCCGCGGAACTGAACGCCGTGTGCCGTCGGTACCCGGTGTCGGTGCCCGGGACTAGCCTCTTCGCATGACCTCGTTCGGCCGCATCGACACACCCGTGGGAGTCCTGGGCGTGCTGTCCGACGGGCGCGCCGTCACCGCGGTCGGATGGCGGACGACGGCGCCTCCCGAGGCCGACGCGCGGCCCGACGAGGTGCTCGTGGCGGCGCTGCGACAGCTCGACGAGTACTTCGCCGGCGCGCGCCGTGCGTTCGACGTGCCGATCGATCTGGGCGAGCGTTCGGAGGCGGTGCGGGCGGTCCTCACCACCCTGTTCACGACGGTGGGCTACGGCGAGTCGCTCACGTACGGCGAGCTCGCCGCCCGGAGCGGGACGGGCGTCCCCGCGCGCGCGATCGGCGCCGTCATGGGGGCGAATCCGATCCCGATCATCGTGCCGTGCCACCGGGTGCTCGCCAGCGACGGGCTGGGCGGCTATTCCGGCGGAGAACACGGCAACGGCCTGGTGACCAAGCGCTGGCTGCTGGAGAAGGAGGGGGCGCTGCCCGCCGCCCTGTTCTGACCAGGTCGTCCTGGTCCCGCTTCCGACCGGCGCGCCCGACGGCGTTGCCCTCGCCATCCGTGCTGCCCACCGGGGGCCACCGGAACAACACGACGCTGCGCGGCGTTGTCCTCGCCGTGGACATCCTTCCGAGCATCGTCATCGGCGCGGGCCAGGCCGGGCTGTCCGCGTCGTACCACCTGCGTCGTCTGGGGATCGCACACGTGGTCCTCGACGCCGACGACGCGCCGGGCGGCGCATGGCGTCACCGCTGGGACGCGCTGACGATGCGGGACGTCCATCGCGTCGCCGAGCTTCCGGGCGACACCCCGCCGGTCCACGATGACCGTCGGGCGAACGAGGCGATCCCGGCGCTGTTCGCGGCGTATGAGGAGGCCAACGAGCTGCCCGTGATCCGACCCGTCTCCGTCGAGAGGGTGGAGGACGAGGAGGGGATCCTGCTCGTGCGCGCGGACGTCGGAGAATGGCGCTCGCGCACCCTCGTCAACGCCACGGGGACGTGGACGCAGCCCTTCCTGCCGCACTACCCGGGGATGGAGACCTTCCTCGGGGAGCAGTTCCACACCGTCGACTACCCGGGGCCCGAGCATTTCCGCGGTCGCCGGGTGCTCGTGGTGGGCGGCGGGGCGTCGGCCGTGCAGTTCCTCGGCGCGCTCGCACCGATCGCGGACACGCTGTGGGCGACGCGTCGCGAGCCGGTGTGGCGCACGGACGACTTCACCCCGGAGGCGGGCGCCGCCGCGGTGGCCCTCGTCGAGCAGCGGGTGGCGCAGGGCCTTCCTCCCCAGAGCGTCGTCAGCGTGACCGGGCTCGCGTTGCGGGAGCAGGAGCGCGAAGCCGAGCGGCTCGGCGCCTATGCCGCGCGGCGTCCGATGTTCTCCCGCATCGAGCCCGACGGCGTCCGGTGGGCGGATGGATCGTTCGAGCCCGTGGACGCGATCCTCTGGGCGACCGGGTTCCGTCCCGCCGTCAGCCACCTCGCGCCGCTGCACCTTCGGAGCGCCGCGGGCGGCATCCAGCTCGATCGGGCGGGACGGGGAACGCAGGCCGTGCGGGACGCGCGCATCCAGCTCGTGGGGTACGGCCCCTCGGCGAGCACGATCGGCGCCAACCGCGCCGGCCGCACGGCGGCGCGGGGCGTGCAGAGGTACCTGGCCTCCGACGCCGCGAGAGAGCGGACGCGATCGACGCAGCCAGTCGGCGTCACGGACCTGTGACCGGGAGGGACGAGCGACGTCGGTAGCCTGAGCGCATGATCAGGGTCATCGGCATCGTCATCTGGCTCGCTTTGTCGGCCGTGCTCCTGCTGTGGGCGGGCATCGGCCTGTTCGGTGTCGATCAGCGCCAGAGCCCGCTGTCGTGGACCGGGGACTCCCTGGGGCTCCCGATCATGGTCGGCGTGGCGTGGGGACTGCTGCTGACCTTCGGCGGGACGATGATGCCGAGCTCTCGCAGCCGCGTCCGCGCCGGGCGTGCGGTCACCGCCACCGGCACGATCGTCGACGTCTCCCGCACGGGGCTGACCGTGAACGACGTGCCCCAGTTCGACATCTACGTACGCGTGACTCCGGCGCAGGGCGACGATGTCATCGGGCGGCTGCGCACCCTCGTCCCGTCCGAGGAGCAGGGGGCGCTGCAGGTCGGGACCCCGTTGCCGATCGCGTTCGATCCCGCGAACCCCGACGACCTGGCCCTCGCGGATCCGGAGGACCCGGCGGTGCGCGCGGCCCTGCTGGACTGGCGGATCGCGAAGGGACTGATCGCTCCGGAGCAGGTCCGCGCGCGTACCACCGGGATCCAGGTCCCGGCGTCGGTGGTCGCTGTGCGCCCGACCGGACGGCGCCTGCAGGGGCAGGTGGAGCTCTCCCTGCGCGTGCTGCTGACGCCGGACGGTCAGGAGCCCTGGGAGGCGGACACCACGGTGTTCGTGTACCCGCAGGCGCTCGCGCATCTGCAGGTCGGGGCGCCGATCTGGGCGTTCTACCGGCGGGAGGACCCGCACACCGTCGCCGTCACCATCGAGAAGGAGGAGGTACGCTGATGCTCGACACGCTGATGTGGCTGCTGAATTTCCCGGCGTCGCACGGGTACCAGATGGTGTTCGTCGCGGGCTTCTCGCTGTTCGGGCTGATCGCGATGGCGGTCCGCCGGCCGGCCGGGCGAGACGCTCTCGCGGTGATCCGCGCGAGGGAGGGCCTGGCCGTGGCGGACACCGGGGAGGCGGCCCGACGGATCCGCGGTCGGCTGCGTCAGTGGTTCTTCCGGATCCTGCTGCTCGTCATGCTCACCGGTGGCGCGGTCGGCATCCTGTCCCTGGTCGGCGTGCCCGTCACCAACGCCTACATCCACGCGAACGGCGTCGCCGCGGAGGCGACCGTGGACGGGGACTGGGTCACGTTCACGGCGGAGGACGGGAAGACCTACACGCTGGAGAACCCCTTCTTCACCCCGGCCGCGTACCCGGACTCCCGTGCATGGGTGGGCAGCGGCGATCCCGTCGTCGTGCACTACCTGCGCGAGCACCCCCAGGCGTTCGTGATCGCGACGGACGCGTCCGGAACCTCCTGACCGCGCCGTCGGGACCCCGTACCCTGGAGGGGATGCGACGAACCGGACGCCTGCTGGCCGTGCCCGCGCTGCTCGGGAGCCTCGGTGCCGCCCTGGTGGCCGCACCCGCTGCGGCACCGGCACACGCGGCGGAGAAGCCGGCGGTGCAGGTCGTCGCCGCGGAGGGGTCCTCGATCACGGCGGAGGCGCAGCGGATCGTCGCCGCGATGGACGTCGGCGCCCGAGCGCGGAGCGTCGTGATGGGGCACATCCCCACCACCGACGCGTCCGCCTTGGGCGACTACATGGCGTCGGGCCTGGGCGGCTTCATCCTGATGGGATCCAACGTCCCCGCCTCCGCGACCGACCTGCGTGCGGTGACGGCGGCGCTCGTCCGTGACCCCGCGATGCCGCCGCTGATCGCCGTGGACGAGGAAGGGGGAGACGTCACGCGCCTGCCCTGGGACGGCCTTCCTGCGGGGTCGGCGTTGGCCGCGGGGCCGTCGTCCGCCGCGGAGGCCGCGTTCGCCGGCCGTGGCGCGCTGGTCGCGGCCGGTGGCGCCTCGGTGAACTTCGGCGTGGTCGCCGATGTCGCCACGGGACCGGCGTCCTTCATCTTCTCGCGCGCGCTCGGCACCACCGCGGACGACGCCGCGGCGCGGGTCGCGGCGGCCGTCCGAGGGGAGGCGCCCTTCGCGATGTCGACGCTGAAGCACTTCCCCGGCCACGGGGCGGCCGAAGGGGACTCGCATCGGGTCATCCCCGCCACGCCGATGAGCATGACGGAGTGGCGGCGGACGACGGCGCCTCCCTTCGCGGCAGGGGTCGACGCGGGCGCGGACCTCGTGATGTTCGGCCATCTCGCCTACACCGCCGTCGACCGCGTGCCGGCCTCGCTGTCCCCGGTCTGGCACCGGATCCTCCGCGACGAGCTGGGATTCGACGGCGTCAGCGTCACCGACGATCTCGGGATGCTGGTCTCCTCGGGGGATCCGGCCTACGCCGACCCGGTCGGCAACGCCGTGGCCGCCATCGCGGCGGGAAGCGACATGGTGCTGATGGTCGTGGGTTCCGACGCGTCCACCGCCGGGCGGATGGCGGAGGGCATCGCCGCCGCCGTGAAGGACGGCCGCATTCCCGGCGACCGGCTCACGGAGGCTGCGGAGCGCGTCATGGCCCTGCGGCTTCAGATCGCGGCCGCGGCGCCGACGTGGCGGCCGTGTCCGGAGTGCACCCCGGCCGGTTGACCGGTGTCGGTCTCCGCGTGCGCCGATCCCGGTGACCAGGCGTCGAGGATCCGCTGCCGCAGGGTCGTCCCCCGCTCGGCGAAGGCGCGCTGGCGTCGGACGTACTCCGCCTTTCCCTCGGCGGTCTCGATCCGGACGGGAACGACGCCCCACTCCGACAGGTCGTACGGGGCGGCCTCCATGTCCAGCAGCCGGATGTCGCGGGCGAGCTCGAAGGCGTCCAGCAGCAGCTCGCCCGGGACGAGCGGCCCCAGCTTCATGGCCCACTTGTACACGTCCATGCCCGCGTGCAGGCAGCCGGGCTGTTCGTGTCGTGGCTGCGACGCGCGATCCAGCGTCTGCTCGTTGCGGGGAACGGCGGGAGGGGTGAAGAACCGGAAGGCGTCGAAGTGCGTGCAGCGCAGCTCGTGCGCCTCGACGACCGCGTCCGTGCCCGCCTGGCCGAGGCGCAGCGGCACGGGGTGACGATGCTCCTCGGTCCGGTAGACCATGGCCCATTCGTGCAGGCCGAAACAGCCGAACCGTGCGGGCCGGACGGCGGTGGAGCGGAGGATCCGTTCGACGAGGGCGGCGAGTTCGGGCTTCTCGGCGGCGAAGCGGGCGGCATCCGGGACCACGGCGTCCGCCGGCGTACTCGCATACCAGCGCCAGGAGGCGCGCTCGGCGGCGTCCGCCAGAGCGATGCCCGCTCCCGGGTGCCAGCGGCGCAGCTGCGCGGGCTTGTACCCGTAGTAGGTGAAGAGGAAGTCCCAGACCGGGTGCTTCTCTCGGCGGCGCGCGCGGTCGCGGTGCGCGGCGGTCAGGGCGTCGGCCCGCTCCGCGTGCGCCGCTGCCCGGTCACGCCAGACGGCGGGGTCGAGCGTCGCACGGATCACGGGCATCCTTCGAGGATACGACCCGAGTCCTGCGTGACGCCGTCGTCCGGCCTCAGCGTACGATCCCCTCGGCGATCAGCCTCTCCAGGATGCCCGCCCCGTCCTCGTCGCTCACCCAGGGCACCGCGTCCTCGGAATGATCGTCGCCGGCGGCCCGCCCGCCGGCGAGGACGGCCTCGGCCGGCAGGAGCCGGCGGATCGCGACCCCGGCGACGGAGTCGGGGTGCTCGGCGAGGAACTCCGAGTAGATGGCCTCGTCGTGCTGCCCGTCGTCGCCGATGAGCAGCCAGCGCACCTGGGGGAACTCCGCGGCGAGGCGACGGAGGTTGGTCAGCTTGTGCTCACGCCCGCTGCGGAACCAGCGGTCGTGGGTCGGGCCCCAGTCCGTGAGCAGGATCGCGCCCGCCGGGAAGAGGTGGCGGGTGAGGAAGCGGCTCAGCGTCGGGGCGATGTTCCAGGCGCCCGTGGAGAGGTACACCATCGGGGCGCCGGGGTTCTCTCGCATCAGCCGGTCCAGGAGGACGGCCATGCCGGGGACCGGGAGCCGGGCGTGCTCGGTCACCACGAACGAGTTCCACGCGGCGATCAGTGGGCGAGGCAGCGCCGTGACCATCACGGTGTCGTCCACGTCCGACACGACCCCGAAGCGCACGTCCGCCGAGACCACGAAGACGCGGGCCTCGACGGGCTCCTGCCCCTCGACGCTCATGGTCAGCGTCTGCCATCCGGGCGCGAGGTCCGCCTCGATCCGGCTGTCAACCACGCCGCCGCGGTCCGCGGTGACGTCGTGCGTGCGGCCGTCGATCGTGATCTGGACCGTCGCGAAGCTCACCGGGATCCCGACGAAGCTCCGCCAGCCGCGGACGCTCGCGTACTCGCCGGACGGGGTGCGCCGCCGCGGCGGGACGATGAGCACGCGCCCGACGACGCGGACCCACCCCTCTCCGCCGTAACCGGGGAACGGGAGGATCGTCGCGGTGCGGCCGCGCCGACGTGCACGACGTTCGCGCCACGCGTGGAAGCGGTGCTCCAGGCGGGCGAACCAGTGGATCCGTGCCGGTCGGCGGCGGGCTGAGGGCATCGCTTCAGTCTTTCACGTCTCGCGGTGCCCCGCTGCCAGCCCCCTGCCGCCCGCGACGTCCGCCGCGCGCACCGTCGCGATCGCCTGTTCTCGCGCGCGTGAGTTCAGGCGATCGCGCGAGATCAGGCGGATCCGGCGGAAACACGCCTGATGCGGCGCGTTCGCCTGATCTCGAGAGGGAGTCCCCGCGCGCGCAGGACAGAACGCGGGAGCGAAAAGGAGGGATCAGGCGGGGTCGTCGTGCATGTGGCGGGCCTCGCGCTTCTCCAGCACCTTCTTCACGACGAAGATCGCGATGAGGAAGACGGCGATGACGCCGACGAACACGTAACCGGCGAAGTGCACCCGCTCCGAGAGCTCCCGGTAGCTGCCCGCGGCGAGGGACGCCACGCTGACGTAGGCGGCGGACCAGATAATGCACGCGGGGGCGGTCCAGGCGAGGAACCGGCGGTAGGAGTACCCGCTCATCCCGACGGTGAGCGGCACGAGGGAGTGCAGCACGGGCAGGAACCGCGACAGGAAGATCGCGATGCCGCCACGGCGCTGGAGGTAGCGCTCCGAACGGATCCAGTTCTGCTCGCCGACCCGGCGACCGACCCAGGAATGGCGGATGTGGGGCCCGAGCCAGCGCCCGAGCCAGAATCCGATGCTCTCGCCGATGAGCGCCCCGATCACGACGACGAGCGCCAGGACCACGCCCTCCACCGGACTGGCGACGCCCATGGCCGCGACGATCACCACGGTGTCTCCGGGAACGATCAGCCCGATCAGGATGCTCGTCTCCAGCATGATCGCGATGCCGGCGAGCACGGTGCGCAGCACCGGGTCGACGGACTGCACGGCGTCGAGGAGCCAGCCCAGGATGTCGTCCACCCCACGAGGATACGGGCCGGGATATGGCGCCGCCTGGGATAACCTGGAATATCCCGAACTCCGGGTCCTTCCGTTCTGCAGAGATTGGTCGTTTCGTTGTCCGAGAACCTGTCGCCCACCGCCGCCGTGTCCGCTGAGGAGCCGCTGACGGCGCACGCGCTTCAGGCCAAGTGGCAGAAGTACTGGGCCGACAACGAGACCTTCCGCGCCGGCGGCGCCGACGACACCCGCCCGCGCAAGTACGTCCTGGCGATGTTCCCCTACCCGTCCGGCGACCTGCACATGGGGCACGCCGAGAACTACCTGTACTCGGACATCGTCGCGCGGTACTGGCGTCACCGCGGGCACAACGTGCTGAACCCGATCGGGTGGGACTCCTTCGGCCTGCCCGCCGAGAACGCCGCGATCCGCCGGGGAGCGGATCCGCGGGAGTGGACGTATCAGAACATCGCCCAGCAGCGGGAGAGCCTGGGCGACTACGGCGTCTCCTTCGACTGGAGCCGGGTCCTGCACACGTCGGACCCCGAGTACTACCGCTGGAACCAGTGGCTGTTCCTGAAGCTGTACGAGCGGGGGCTGGCGTACCGCAAGGAGAGCCCGGTCAACTGGTGTCCGAACGATCAGACCGTGCTGGCGAACGAGCAGGTCGTCGACGGGCGGTGCGAGCGCTGCGGCGCCGAGGTCGTCAAGAAGAAGCTGACGCAGTGGTACTTCCGGATCACGGAGTACGCGGACCGGCTGCTGGACGACCTGAACCAGCTGGAGGGCTCCTGGCCGCAGAAGGTGCTGCAGATGCAGCGCAACTGGATCGGCCGGTCGGTGGGCGCCGACGTCGACTTCCGCATCGAGGGGCGCGAGGGCGTCGTCACGGTGTTCTCGACGCGTCCGGACACCCTGCACGGGGCCACGTTCTTCGTGGTCGCTCCGGACTCGGACCTGGCCGCCGAGCTGGCCGCGTCGGCCTCGCCGGAGGTGCGGATGCGCTTCCAGGACTATCTGACGCAGGTCCAGAAGACGAGCGAGATCGACCGTCAGTCGACGGAGCGGCCGAAGACGGGCGTGTTCCTGGAGCACTACGCGATCAACCCGGTCAACGGCGAACGGCTGCCGATCTGGGCCGCCGACTACGTGCTCGCCGACTACGGTCACGGCGCGGTGATGGCGGTTCCCGCCCATGACCAGCGCGACCTGGACTTCGCGCGGGCGTTCGATCTGCCCGTGAAGGTCGTCGTCGACACGACGGCGCCCATCACCGGGGCGATGCCCGTGATCGAGGTCGACGAGGACGGCGTCCCGATCGAGCCTGCGGGGACCCTGGACGACCAGCACCCCGCCACGACCGGGATCGCTCTGACCGGCGAGGGTCGGATGATCAACTCCGGCGAGCTGAACGGCCTCTCCAAGCGCAACGCGATCGCCCGCGCGATCGAGCAGCTGGAGGCGTCCGGGAACGGACGCGCCGCGAAGAACTACCGTCTGCGCGACTGGCTGATCTCTCGGCAGCGCTTCTGGGGGACGCCGATCCCGATGCTGCACACGACGGACGGCCGGATCGTCCCGGTGCCCGAGGACCAGCTCCCGGTCCGCCTGCCCAGCGTCGACGGGCTGGACCTGTCGCCGAAGGGATCGTCGCCGCTGGGGGCCGCCGAGGGCTGGGTCCGCACCGTCGACCCGTCCACCGGCGAGCCGGCCCTTCGGGATCCCGACACGATGGACACGTTCGTCGACAGCTCCTGGTACTTCCTGCGCTTCCTGTCGCCGACGTCGGACGCCGTGGCCTTCGACGTGGACGAGGCGCGGCGCTGGGCGCCGGTGGACTCCTACATCGGGGGTGTGGAGCACGCGATCCTGCACCTGCTGTACGCGCGGTTCCTCACCAAGGTCCTGTTCGACATCGGGCTGATCGACTTCACCGAGCCCTTCTCCAGCCTCATCAACCAGGGGATGGTCATCCTCAACGGCGCCAAGATGTCCAAGAGCAAGGGCAATCTGGTGCTGTTCCAGGAGGAGCTGGACGCGCACGGCGCGGACACGCTGCGCGTCGCGCTCGCCTTCGCCGGCCCGGTGGAGGACGACAAGGACTGGGCGGACGTCTCGACGACCGGCGCCCAGAAGTTCCTCTCCCGCGCGCTGCGCGTTGCGCAGGATGTCACGTCCCCCGTCGGCGTCCCCTTCGACGGCGGAGACGCCGCCCTGCGCCGCGCCACCCACCGGCTCCTGGCCGAGGCTCCGGGTCTGGTGGAGCAGACGAAGTTCAACGTGCTCGTCGCGCGGCTGATGGAGCTGGTGAACACGACCCGCAAGACGATCGACACGGGCGCCGGAGGGGCCGACCCGGCGGTGCGGGAGGCGGCGGAGACCATCGCGGTGATGCTGGACCTCGTCGCGCCGCACACCGCGGAAGAGCTGTGGGAGATCCTCGGACACGAGCCGTCCGTGGGACTGGTGCCCTGGCGCCAGGCGGATCCGGTGCTGCTGGTCGAGGACACCGTCACGACCGCCGTGCAGGTGAACGGGAAGGTGCGTGCGACGCTCGAGGTCCCGGCACGGATCGGCGACGCCGAGCTCGAAGCCCTCGCCCGCGCGGACGAGCGCGTGCAGCGGGCCCTCGCGGACAAGGAGATCGTCCGCGTGATCGTCCGCGCGCCGAAGATCGTGAACTTCGCCGTCAAGGGCTGAACCGGTGCGCGGATCGCCCCGCCGGGTGCGTGCCCGCGCCCTGAGGGTGATCCGGCGTCTGTCCACGGTGCTCCTGACCGGCGGCGCTCTGGCGGGTCTGCTGCTCGGCATGGTCGCGCAGCTGGCGGCTCCCGTGGATCTGACGCGTCCGATCGGTCGCGCCTGGGCGGCAGCGCAGGAGGAGCTCGGCACCGCCCGGACGCCCGAGACGTGCGTCTCCCGGGGGAGCGAGTGCTCGCAGCGCTTCGACCACGGGTGGGTGTACTGGTCACGGGGGACGGGGGCTCACGCCGTGCATGACGGCGCTCTCGGAACGGCCTTCGCCGAGGCGGGCGCGGAGCACGCGTTCGGCCTGCCTGTGGACGACGTGCAGCGCGACGCGGACCGCTCGCTGCGGTGGCAGGAGTTCCAGCGCGGCGGGCTCTTCGTGCGCGGCGGCGACGCGGTGACCGCCGTCCGAGGGCCGATGTGGGGCGCGTGGCTGCGGCATCGTGAGGACCGCGGAGGTCTCGGCGAGCCGCGGTCCGGCGTGCGACGGGACGCCAACGGCGTGGGGATCCAGGAGTTCCGGCGCGGTTCCGTCTACCTGCGAGACGGCGTCGCCGTTGCGGTGCGGGAGGACATCGCACGCGCCTACGCCGACTCGGGCGCGCAGCAGGGGCCGCTCGGGTACCCCCGGCTGCCCGAGGAGGCCGCCGGCGACGGGCGCGTGCAGCGATTCGAGCACGGGGCGATCTGGTGGTCCGAGGCGACCGGTGCCGTCCCGGTCCTGGACGGGATGCGTGGGGACTATCTCCGGCGCGGCGCGCAGGAGGGAGATCTGGGCTGGCCGACGGCGGCGGAGACCGCCGTCAAGGGCGGAGCCCGGCAGACGTTCCAGAACGGCGTGCTCTACCGCGCCGACGAGGACGGCGCTGTCCACGCGACGTGGCCGGGCGATATCGAGGCGCGCTATCGCGAGCTCGGCGACGCCGGCGGGGCCCTGGGACTGCCCGTCGGCGAACGCACCGCGTTCGCCGACGCCTGGTATCAGGCGTTCTCCGGCGGGGTGCTGCTGTCGTCGCCGCGGGGCACGTCGGTGCTGGACCGCACCACCTTCGACCAGTGGACGCGGCTTCCCGACCGGTTCGGCTGGCCCGTCAAGGACGCCTGGAGCGACGAGCGCGGGTCCCATACGGCGTTCGAGCGGGTGGAGACGATCCAGCGGGACGGCATCCTCTACAGCGCGGAGCCGGTGGGACCGCAGACGGCGGTGCTCCTGTGCGACTCGCAGTGCGACGGCTCCTCGTGGGTCGAACAGGGCGCCCGCGCCAACGGCTTCACCGACATCGTGGAGCGCTCCTACGGCGGTGGCGGATACGTCGCGCATTCCGGCGCCCTAAGCATGAGCGTGACGGACGCGCTGGATTCCCACCTCGTGCTCCTCCCCGAGGGGAACCCGGGACTGGTCAGCATCACACTCGGGGGGAACGATGCGACCCAGGGTGTGCCGGGCGATCAGATCGTCGCGGCGGAGCGGCGTCTTCTCGAACAGGTGCGCGCGGCCTACCCGGAGGCGAGCATCGTCGTGAACGGCGTGATGAGCCGGCGGGACGCGTCGCACGCGGAGCGGCGCGCCGTGGAGGCGCTCATCCTGCCCGAGGCCCAGGCGATGGGCTTCCCGACGATCTCGGTGGCGGGCTGGATCACGGATCGCCGCGCCCCGCAGGCGGATCCGATCCATCTGTCCCAGGCCGGGCACGACCGGGTCGCCGGCCCGTACGCCGACGCGCTCCGCGCGGTCCTCGGGCGATGACGGCATCACGGCCTTTCGCGTTCCCCGCTCGTCCTGCACGGGCTCGCCCCCGAGGCGCTTGTCCACGGAAGGCATGACTCGCGATCCAGCGACCGCGCCCGGCTCGTAGCGTCGCGGTGTGACCCCAGAACCTCCGCCTCGCCCCACCTCTCGACTGCGCCCGGCCACGCCGCGGTTCCGTCTCGGAATCGGCGCCGCCGTGATCGTCGCGATCGTCGTCCTCTCCGTGACCGTGGGCATCGGGCTGGTCCGCGGACAGGGCGCGCTGCACCCGGACGAGCCGTTGCCGGTGACGACCGAGGCCCCCGGAGCATCACGGGGCGGGGTGCCGGCCCCCGGGGCCGCGTCCGTCTACGTGCACGTGCTCGGCGAGGTCGAGCGCCCCGGGCTGTACGTGCTCGGAGACGGTGCGCGCGTCGCCGAGGCGGTGGCCGCGGCGGGCGGCACCCTGGCCTCCGCTGATCTGGGGAGCATCAACCTGGCGCGGCCCGTCTCCGACGGGGAGCAGATCATGGTCGCGGCGCCCGGCGCCGTCGCGCAGGCCCCGGGCGGGGTCGGCGGGGCGCCCGGTGCCGGCGGGCTCATCGACCTCAACACCGCTGACGCCGCGACGCTGGAGGAGCTGCCGCGGATCGGTCCCGCCCTCGCGGCACGGATCATCGAGTGGCGGGAGCAGAACGGTCGCTTCGTCGCCGTCGACGATCTCCTCGCGGTGCCGGGCATCGGGGAGAAGCTCCTGGCCGGGCTGCGGGACCGGGTCCGCGTGTGACCGGCGCCGCATGGGCAGGCTCGAACGGTCACCGGTCGGGGGAGAAGGGAGCCTCCTCCGTCGCGGACGGATCGATCCCGCGACGGGCCAGGCGGGATCTGCGCATGCTCCCGGTGGCGGGATGCGCGAGCGGTGCGGCGCTGCTCGGCGTCACCGTCCCGGCCGCTGCGCTCCCGCTCCTCGTCCTCGGGGGACTCATCGTGGCTCTCGCCCTCTCCCGGTGGTTCCTCCGGCGTGCGCGGCGTCGGCCGGACGGCCCGGCCGGATTGGCGCTGCTGTGCGGCGCCACCGTGTGCGCGGTGGCGAGCACTCTCCTGATGTCGTCCCCCTCTCGGGTGCACGCGGCAGAATTCGAGGGCCGGGTCCTCGAAGCGGTCGCGGTCGTCTCCTCGTCGCCGACCGGCGGCGCGGACGGGCGATTGTGGGCGGACGCCGACTCGCGGAGCCTAGGACCGCCGGGCCGTCCGGGAGCCATCCACGTCCCGGTGCGTCTGGGCGTCCCGGAGACGGAGGAGGGGATCGACCCGGGCACGGTGATCCGCGTCCGCGGACGGGCCGTGGCGACGGACGGAGGAGAGCGCGCCGCCCTGGTGCTCTTCGTCGAGGAGCCTCCCGAGATCCTGTCGCGCGGGCCGCTGATCGTCCGGATGGCGGCGGACGTGCGCCGCGCGTTCGCCGACCGGGCGTCGAGGCTTCCCGGGCCCGGGGCGGCGCTGCTTCCCGGCCTCGCGATCGGGGACACCAGGGCGGTTCCCGGCGAGCTGGAGGACGCGATGATCGCCAGCGGACTGTCGCATCTGGTCGCGGTCAGCGGCAGCAACTGTGCCATCGTCACCGCAGCCGGGTATGGGCTGGTCGTGCTGTTGCGCCGCGGTCGCGCCCTGCGCGTTCTCGGCGCCCTTGCTGCGCTGGCGGCGTTCGTCGTGCTCGTCACCGCCGAGCCGAGCGTCGTGCGTGCGGCGACGATGTCCGGGCTCGCGATGCTCGCGGTCCTCCGCGGCAGGCCCCGTGCCGGGCTGTCGATCCTGCTGCTCGCGGTCTCGCTCCTGCTCGTCGTCGACCCCTGGCTGAGCACGTCCATCGGCTTCGTGCTGTCCGCAGCGGCCACGGCCGCGCTGCTGGTGCTCGCTCCGCCGCTCGCACGGGGCCTGTCGCGATGGATGTCCTCTCCGGTCGCGCTGGTGCTCGCCGTGCCGCTGTCGGCGCAGCTGGCGTGCGCACCCGTCATCGCCCTGTTCGCGACCGAGCAGTCCCTTGTCTCCGTGGCCGCGAACCTGATCGCCCAGCCAGCGGCCCCGGTGGCGACGATGCTCGGACTGCTGGCCTGCCTCGCGCTGCCCGTTCCGCCGCTGGCGGACCTCCTCGCGGCCTGCGCGTGGCTGCCCTCGGCGTGGATCGCGGCGACCGCGGAGACCACCGCGTCGTGGCCGGGAGCGGCGGTCGAGGTACCGCCGGGTCCGCTCACCGCGCTGATGACGGCGGTCCTGGGTGCGGCGGTGATCTGGATCCTCGTCCCGCATTCCCCGAACGCCGCGGTGTCCACCGCGTCGGTCGTCGTCCTCGCCGTCGTGATCGGCACGGGCACGGGCCTGGCGCTGCTGGGCGGCCCCGTCGCGCCGATGACGCGCCCCGGCGACTGGACGGTGGCCGCCTGCGACGTGGGCCAGGGCGACGCCGTGGCCGTCCGCAGCGCCGGCGACATCCTGCTCGTGGACACCGGGCCGGATCCCGACGCCCTCGAACGCTGTCTGAGGGAGCTCGGGATCGACCGGGTGGACCTCCTCGTGCTCACGCACTTCGACCTGGACCACGTGGGCGGGACCGAGGCCGTCATCGGCCGGGTCGACGCCGTACTGCACGGCGTCCCCGCCGACGGGGGCGACGAGCGGATCCTCGCTGCCCTGACCGATGCGGGAGCACACGCCTCCGCCGCAGCGGCCGGAGACTCGGGGATGCTCGGGGACGCCTCCTGGCGGGTGCTGTGGCCCCGGCGCGACGAGCGTGTCTTCCCGGCGGGCAACGACACGAGCGTGGTGATGGAGGTCTCCGGTCCCGACATGCCGCGCACACTGCTGCTGGGGGACACCTCGGCCCGTTCCCAGCGCATGATGGCGCGGACGCAGACCCTGCGCGGTCCGTACGACGTCGTCAAGGTCGCCCACCACGGCAGTGCGGACCAGGATCCGGATGTCTATCGTCTGCTCTCCGCGTCCCTGTCGATCGTCTCCGTCGGCGCCGGCAACGACTACGGGCATCCCCGGGCGCAGACGCTGGAGCTGCTGCACGCCACCGGGTCACGGGTCGCGCGCACGGACCAGTCGGGCCTCATCCTCGTCAGAGGCACGCCCGGCGGCCTCCGGTTGTGGGCCGAGCGCGCGCCGTGACGGAGAACGGACGACGCCTCCCCAGGGGGTGCATGGCACACACTGCTACCCTCGGCCGCGATCCGTCCACCGTCCTCATCCCCGGCTCCTGATCCCTGATCCCGATCCCGATCCCGATCCCGATCCCGTTCCTTTGGAGGGTCCGATGAACCGCACACTCAGGGCGATCCTCGTCGCCGTCGGCGCGGCGGTGGTGCTGCTGCTCGGCGGGCTGCTCTTCGTCCTCGCCACCCGCGGCGCCGCGCCGGAGGCGACGGATCCCTCGGCGGACCCGACCGCCGCGGTCGTGCGCGACGACTCGCATGTGCTGGGGGAGGAGAGCGACGGCAGGGTCACCGTCGTCGAGTTCCTGGACTTCGAGTGCGAGGCCTGCGGCGCCTTCTATCCGGTGGTCGAGGACCTCCGCGCCGAGTACGCCGGCGAGATCACCTACGTCGTGCGCTATTTCCCGCTCCCGGGCCACGTGAACGCGATGAACGCGGCCGTCGCCGTCGAGGCCGCGGCGCAGCAGGGGCGATTCGAGGACATGTACCACCTGCTGTTCCGGACGCAGGCGGAGTGGGGCGAGGCGTCGACGCCCGATCCCGCGGTGTTCCGCGCCTACGCTCAGGAGCTGGGTCTGGACATGGCCTCGTACGACCGGGCGGTCGCGGACCCCGCGACGACGGAACGGGTGAACCGGGACGTCGAGGACGGCCGTGCGCTCGGGATCACCGGCACCCCGACGTTCTTCCTCAACGGCGAGCAGGTCGCCCTGCAGCGCTTCGACGACCTGGGCGACGCCGTCCGCGATGCCGTGGGCGGGCGCTGACCCGGATCGTCACGGGGTGTCCCCGGCACCGGCGGGGACGTCGGCGCCCGCCGGTAGGCTGGGACGCATGGCTGCCCCCCGTTCCTCTGCCCGCGGCGGCGCCAAGCGCGGGAGCAAGGCCGCGAGCATTCCGCAGGTGTCCTGGCGGGAGCCCCGGCCCGCGCCGATCGTCCTGGTCTCGGGGCCCGAGGAGATCTGCGCCGAGCGCGCGATCGCGGGAGTCCGCGACTACCTGCGGCTGGAGGACCCGGCGCTGGAGGTCAGCGACGTCCGCGCTGACGACTACGCCTCGGGCACCCTTCTCGCGCTGACCTCGCCGTCCCTGTTCGGCGAGCCGCGCCTGGTGCGCGTGGCCGGCGTCGAGAAGGCGACGGACGCCTTCATCCAGGAGGCCGTGGCGTACCTGGAGCATCCTCAGGAGGGCGCGACGGTGATCCTCCGCCACACCGGGGCGTCGGTGCGGGGCAAGAAGCTGCTCGACGCCGTGCGCGCCGGCACCGGCGAGGGGATCGAGATCCCGTGCCCCGCGATCAAGCGCGACAGCGACAAGTTCGACTTCGCGGCGGGGGAGTTCAAGGCTGCCGACAAGCGCATCGCCCCCCAGGCGCTGCGAGCTCTCGTCTCCGCATTCTCGGATGACGTCACCGAGCTGGCGGCGGCGTGCCAGCAGCTCATCGGCGACGTCGAGGGAGAGATCACGCCCGCCGTGGTGGAACGGTATTACGGGGGACGGGTCGAGGTGTCGGCGTTCGTCGTGGCCGACACGGCGATCGCGGGCCGTTACGGCGAGGCGCTCGTGGCGCTCCGCCACGCCCTGTCCTCCGGCGCGGACCCCGTGCCCATGGTCGCGGCGTTCGCGATGAAGCTGCGCACGATGGCGCGCGTCGCCGGGTCCCGGGAACCGGCGGCGGCTCTGGCCTCACGGCTCGGGATGAAGGACTGGCAGGTCGATCGCGCCCGTCGCGATCTGTCCGGCTGGAACGAGCGCTCCCTCGGGCTCGCGATCCAGGCGACGGCGCGCGCGGACGCCGAGGTCAAGGGCGCCGCGCGGGATCCCGTCTTCGCCCTGGAGCGCATGATCACGGTGGTCGCGACGCGTCGTCCCTTCGGCGGCTGAGCACGTCGGAACGGCCGACGCCGTGCCGGACGACGACGAAGGCCCGCCTCCGAGGAGACGGGCCTTCGTGATGCGGCGAGGCGTCAGAGCGCGGCGACCTGCTTGGCGATCGACGACTTGCGGTTCGCGGCCTGGTTGGAGTGGATGACACCCTTGCTGACGGCCTTGTCCAGCTTCTTCGACGCCTTCTTCAGGGCGGCCTCGGCGGCGGCCTTGTCACCGGCGGCGATCGCGGCGCGCGTGGTGCGCACGGCGGTCTTCAGCTCGCTCTTGACGGCCTTGTTGCGCTCGCGCGCCTTCTCGTTGGTCTTGTTGCGCTTGATCTGCGACTTGATGTTTGCCACGTGCGGGAACCTTCGTTCGTGTTTCGGATGGTGTGCCGTCAACGGGAGAGGGGCGTTGAGCGGCGGTCGTGAGGGCAAAACCCACACGCAAGCCAATCACCGAGTCTAACAGGTCTCCGTATCGGCGCCGAACGGCGTTCGGCCGTGTCGCGTGCGCGTCGTGCCGCGTCCCGTCGTGCTCGCGGGTCCATGCTGGGCGGAGGAGTCGAAGGAGTCCTCCATGCCCGAGTCGTCCGTGCCCGATCCCGCCCGCCCCACGGCACGCAGGGTCGGGGGAGTATGGTTCCTCCTGTTCACCCTGGCATGGCTGGCGGTGTGGACGGTGCAGCTGACTCCGATCCAGCTGCTGCTCCCGCTTCAGCTCGACACCCCCGGCGACGGGTGGATCGAGGGCGTGGTCCGCGCCGGCGTGGTGCTGTCCGCCGGCGGGCTCGCCGGCGTGCTGGCCGCACCCTTGGCGGGCCGGATGTCCGACCGCACCCGGCTCGTATGGGGACGACGGCGCCCGTGGGCGGCGGGCGGATCGCTCGTCGCCGCCGTCGGCCTCCTGCTCACAGGTGCCGCGGAGGGGCCCCTCGGGATCGGCGCCTCGTGGGTGGTCGTGTCGGTCGGCGTCTCGACGGCGGGGGCGGCGTTCACCGCGCTCATCGCGGATCAGCTCGACACGCAGCGCGGGAGCGCGTCCGCGGCGGCCAGCGCCGCGCAGGCCGCGGGGGTGGTCGTCGGCGTCGGGGCGGTGGTGGTGCTCGGGCTCGGCACCGGGGCGGCGTACGCGCTCCTCGCCGGGATCATCGCGGTCGTCGGGGTGGGCGCCGCAGCGCTGCTCCCGGACCGGCCGGCGACACGCGGCACGGTCGACGCGCCCGGCGCACGACGGTCCTCCCTGCACGACCGCGACTTTCTCTGGCTTCTCGCGAGCCGGTTCGTGGTCAACGTCGGAAACGCCCTGGGCACCTCCCTCCTGCTGTTCTTCCTTCGATACGGCATCGGCGTGCCCGCCGCGGAGGCCGAGGACGACCTGCTGCTGCTCATCGTCGTGTACACGGCCTTCGTCGTGGCCGCCTCGGTGGTGGTGGGCATCCTCTCGGACCGGTGGGGCCGCCGCCGGCTTCTGACGGTGCTCTCGGCCGTCGTGCAGGCCGCCTCGGGCGTCGTCATCCTCCTGAGTCCCGACCTCGTGGTGACCTCGGTGGCGGCGGCGGTCATGGGCACGGGCTACGGCGCCTACATGGCGGTGAGCCTGGCGTTCGCGACGGACCTGCTCCGGGATCCCGACGACCACGCCCGCGACCTGGGGCTCGTGAACGTCTCCGCGGCCCTCGGCCAGCTCGTGGGGCCGCTGCTGGGTGCGGGACTGGTCGCCGCGGTGAGCGGCTTCTGGCTCCTGTTCGTCGGCGCTGCCGTGCTGTCGCTCGGGGGAGCTCTCATGACCGGGGCGATACGGGCGGGCGGGCGCCCTCCGACTCCAGCGTCGCGAGCGCCAGGCCCAGGACGGCGTTGAAGACGCGCGGACGCATCGCGGTGACGAGATGGGTCGTCCGGGGGACGAGGATCAATTCGGCGTTCGGCGCGATCCCGAGGAACAGCCGCTCATGGATGCGCAGCTGGTCGTACTGCCCGTTCACGAACCAGGTCGGCATCGTCAGACGCTCGACCGCCGTCAGCAGATCGAGCGTCCGCAGCGCGCCCAGGGCGACGTCCTGCGCACGCAGCGCGTAACCGCCCGCTCCGAAATCCTCCCGGGTGTGCTCGGGCAGCGTGGCTGCCAGCACGCGCTGGCTCAGCCACATGCCCTGGTCCGGCAGTGAGTTCATCGCCCCGGCGAGCATCCGGTAGGCGGCGAGGCCCGCTCCCCGCGGCACGGCGGTGCAGGACGCCGCGACGAACCCGGCGACGGGCGGGGTCGCGTCGCTGCCTGCGTAGACCGTGGAGAGCAGCCCGCCCATCGAGTGCCCCACGAGGAGGACCGGGCCGGCCGCCGCAGCGTCTCTGACAGCGGAATCGATCGTGGCGAAGGCCTCGTCGAGGGTGAAGACCTCGTCCATGCGGGTACCGTGTCCCGGCAGGTCGACGGCGACGGCCGGAGTCCCCCGCTCGGTCAGATACGCCAGCTGGGAGCGCCACATCGTCGCCGATGTCCGGATCCCATGCACCAGCACCACGCTCACCGTCACGGCACCAGCCTAAGAGGCCCCCGGAAGGAGACTTCGCAGACATGACGAGAAGGGGCCGGCGGAGGGATCCGCCGGCCCCGCCTGTGTCGATCTCAGCAGAGGTTCGCGCCGTTGCAGATCATCAGCAGCGCCTGCGGGGAGGAGGTCTCCACCTGCGATGCGGACGCGGCGACGCCCACCGCGCCGAGCGCGAGCGCGAACGCCGCCAGGACCCCGGCGGTCTTCTTCGTGAGAGAGATCTTCATCGAACTTCCTTCCGTGTCGTCGCCCACATCCGTTGTGGGTCGAACGATCGACGGGGAGTGCGGTGCATCGCTCCCCCCGAGCGATCCATGGTCACGACCCTATGTCGGCGGACGATGAGCGGCAACGCGCCATGCCGGTGGCCCGAGCACGAGAAAGCGGGGCCGGCGGACGAATCCGCCGACCCCGCTCGCGAGGGAGGGAGAGGGTTACTTCTCCCAGCCCACGTTCTCCACCGGGGTGACGCCGTAGCCGTCGAGGCCCACGTAGGGCTCCGGGGTCAGGTTGGCGAGCCCCTTCTTCGCGGTGACGATCCAGGGACCGTTGTAGAGCGGGATGACGCCCCAGGTCTCCTTGATGATCTCCGGCTCGAGCTTCATCGACGCCTCGGTCCAGGCCTCGGCCGTCGTCTGGGACTCGACCTCCGCCTTGATCTTCTCGTCGATCTCCGGCGTGCTGGTCCCCGACAGGTTCAGGCTGCTGTCAGAGCAGTACAGCTGGCAGAACCACAGCGGGCCGAACGGGTCGGAATCGGTGAACTGCAGCGAGACGGTGTCCCAGTTCTTCGAGGTGAAGTCGCTGGAGAAGTCCGCCGACGCGCGCTTGTCGATCTTGATCTCGATGCCGATCGCCTTCTGCTGCTGCTGGAGCGCCTTGGCCAGAGCCTCGATGGTCGGGTCGTCGCTGAACACCGGGTAGGTGACGGAGAGCTTGACGCCGTCCTTCTCGCGGATGCCGTCCTTGCCCTCGGTCCAGCCCGCCTCGTCGAGCAGCTTCTTGGCCGCGTCGACGTCGTGCTTCAGGCCCGCCTCGGCGAACGAGTCCTTGTAGCCGTCCTGGAAGGCGTAGAGGTTCAGCGAACCGGCGTCCGGCTCCTCGTAGCCGAGGCCGTTCCACGCGATCTGCTTCTGCTGCTCGCGGTCGACGCCCATGAAGAACGCCTGGCGGACCTTGATGTCCTGGAACTGCGGCTTCTCGGAGTCGACGAGCAGAACCGTCTTCGAGGTGCGCTGGGCGCGGTAGGTCACGACGTCCTTCATGTCGGCGACCTGCGCGAGGCGGTCCTTGTTGTTGGTCGGCGCCTCGTCGACCTCACCGTTCTTGAACGCGTTGATCGATGCCGACGCGTCCATCCCGGTGAAGGTGACCTTGTCCAGCAGCGGCTTGTCGCCCCACCAGTTCTCGTTCGGGACGAACGTGACCGTCTGGCCGTTCGCGTCGAAGTTGTCGATCTTGTACGGCCCGGCGCCCCACTCGGGGTGCGGGTTGCTGATGAAGCCCTCGTTGAAGATCTGCGGGGTGTTGACGGCCGGGTGCATGATCCCCGTGAGGAACGGCATCTGCGGCCAGGCGAACTCGCCGTCGAACGTCACGACGACGTCCTTCGGCGTCGCGCCCTGCGTGACCGAGGTGATGGCCTTGTAGCCGTCGGTCGAGTTCGGGGCGTAGGCCTCGTCGGTGCCGTTGTTGGCCTTCCAGGTGGTCTCGAAGGCGGTGTAGTCGATCGGCGTGCCGTCGTTCCACGTCGCCTTCTCGTTCACCGTGAACGAGACCGTGGTGTTGCCGCCCTCGACACCGATCTTGTAGTCGGAGACGTAGGCGGGGTTCGGCTTGACCGTCCCGTCCGGGTCCATCAGGAACACCTGGGGCGTGTACCACGAGGCGAGGCGCTGCGTGTCGGCGCTGCCGTCGCTGTTGAACGCGTTCAGCTGCGGCGGGATCTCGTTGATCTCGAAGTGGACCTCGCCGCCCTCCTTCAGGTTCTCGCGCGGCTGCGGGTTGTAGTCCGCGCTCTTGGTCTCGGCCGGCTTCTCGTCGCCGCCGTTACCGCCGCCGGTGTTGCTGCCCGACGCACAACCGCTGATGGCGAGTGCGAGGGCGCCGCCGAGGGCGACGACGCCCATCAGCTTCTGGTGCCTTTTCATGGTGCTCCTTCGTTGCCTTTCGGCTCTTTCAGGGGATGAGGGCAGGATAACCACGTGCCACGGACGATCCGGGGTAGGGATCGCAAACCGTTACCGTTCCGATTTCTCAGCGGTAGTGGCACGCGTTCCTGTGGTCGGGCCCGCCGGTCAGGGCGGGTTCCACCGTCTCGCAGCGAGTCTGCTGCTCGGGGGGAAGGATCTTGTACAGCGGGCACCGGGTCACGAACGGGCAGCCGGTGAGCTTCTCCGTCGGGCTCGGCAGGTCGCCCTGCAGGACGATCCGGTCGCGGTTGCGCTCGATGTCCGGGTCCGGGATCGGGATGGCCGACAGCAGCGCCTGCGTGTACGGGTGCTGCGGGTCGTCGAAGACCGCGTCGACGTCTCCGTGCTCGACGAACTCGCCGAGGTACATCACTCCGACGCGGTCCGCGATGTGGCGGACGACCGAGAGATCGTGCGCCACGAACAGGTAGGACAGTCCGAGCTTCACCTTGAGCTCGTCCAGCAGGTTGATGATACCCGCCTGGATCGACACGTCCAGCGCCGACACCGGCTCGTCGAGGACGACGATCTTCGGATTGGTCGCGAGGGCGCGGGCGATGCCGATGCGCTGGCGCTGACCGCCGGAGAAGGCACCGGGGAAGCGGTTGGCGTGGGCCGGGTCGAGCCCGACGAGGTCCATCAGCTCGTCCACGCGGGCGTTCGCCTCGTCGCGGGAGACGCCGATGGCGCGCAGCGGCTCAGCGATGACGTCGGTGACGGTCATGCGCGGATCGAGAGCGCCCATGGGGTCCTGGAACACGATCTGGATGTCGCGACGGAGCTGGCGCTCGGCGCGACCGCCCTGCAGCTCCGAGACCTTCGTCCCGGCGATGGTGATCTCGCCGTCGGTCTGCTTCACCAGGTCCATGATCTGCAGCAGGGTCGTGGTCTTGCCGCATCCGGACTCGCCCACGATCGCCATGGTCTCGCCCTCACGGATGTCGAACGTGAGGCCCTTGACGGCGTGCACCTCGCCGACCTTGCGCTTCAGGATCGCGCCCTTGAGGAGCGGGAAGGTCTTGCGCATGTTCTGGACGTCGAGGGTGACCGGGCGCTCCTCGCGAGGGACGCGGTCGATCGCCGCCTCGGGGATCTCCGGCACGGGGAACACCGGACGTCCGCCGATCATCCCGTCATCGTCGATCTCGTGCGCGCGGATGCAGGCGACCCGGTGTTCGGCCCCGCCTGCGGTCGCGATCGTCTCGAGCGGAGGCTCGGCGGTCCGGCACGCCTCGACCGCGATCGGGCAGCGATTCGCGAAGGGGCAGGCGTCGGGGAGGTTGACCAGGAGCGGAGGGTTGCCCTTGATGGGGACCAGCGGCTCCTTCTCGGCCTTGTCGATCCGGGGGATCGCGCCGAGGAGCCCGATCGAGTAGGGCATGCGCGTCTGGTGGAACAGCTCCCGGACCGGGGCCTGTTCGACGGGGCGGCCCGCGTACATCACGAGCACGTCGTCGGCGGTCTTGGCGACGACCCCCATGTCGTGCGTGATCATGATCACCGCGGCACCGGTCTCCCGCTGCGCGGTGCCGATCAGGTCGAGGATCTGGGCCTGGATCGTCACGTCGAGCGCGGTCGTCGGCTCGTCGGCGATGATCAGCTTCGGGTTGTTCGCCATCGCGATCGCGATCACCACGCGCTGTCGCATACCGCCGGAGAACTCGTGCGGGAAGGACTTCATCCGCCGCTCGGGACTCGGGATCCCGACGAGGCGGAGGAGCTCGATCGCGCGCTCCGTGGCCTGCGCGGCCGACATGCTGCGGTGCACCGTGAGCGCCTCGATCAGCTGGTCGCCCACGGTGAACACCGGGGTCAGCGAGGTGAGCGGATCCTGGAAGATCATCGCGATCCCGTTGCCGCGCAGCGACGACATCTGCTTGTCGGTCTTGCCGACGAGCTCCTGCCCGTCGAACCGGATCGACCCGGTGACCTTCGCGTTGTCGTCGAGGAGACCCATGATCGCCAGCGAGGTCACGGACTTGCCCGATCCCGACTCGCCGACGATGCTGAGCGTGCGTCCCGCTTCGAGGTCGAAGGAGACGCCCCGGACGGCGTCGACGCGGCCGGCCTCCGAGGCGAAGCTGACGTGGAGGTCCCGGATGGAGAGCAGAGGAGCGGTCATGCGCGGCCTCCCGCCGCAGAGGTGGGATCGAGGGCGTCGCGCAGGCCGTCCGCCACGAGGGCCATGGAGACGGTCAGCAAGGTGAGCGCGCCGGCAGGGAAGTAGAACAGCCACGGGGCGCTGCTGATGGAGTTGGCGCCCGTGCCGATGAGAGACCCGAGCGACACGTCGGGGATCTTCACGCCGAAGCCGATGAACGACAACCCGGTCTCCGCCATGACGGCGGTCACGATGCCGAGGGTGAAGTTGATCACCAGAAGAGACCCGATGTTGGGGAGGAGATGCCGCAGCACGATGCGCATGCCCGGGACGCCCATGTAGCGGGCGGCGTGCACGTACTCGCGTTCGCGAAGCGACAGCGCCATCGTCCAGATGACCCGGGCAGGGAAGAACCATCCGGTGAAGATCATCACGATGGAGATGACCCGCCAGTCGCCGCCGGCGCTGTTCGACACCAGCGCGAGGATCAGGAAGGTCGGGATCACCATCAGGAAGTGGATCACGAGGAGCGTGGTCCGCTCGAAGAAGCCCCCGAAGTAGGCGGCCGCCGTGCCGACGATCGCCGAGATCACAGTCGTTCCCACGGAGACGGTGACCGCGATCATCAGGGAGCGCTGGGTGCCGATCGCCACCTGGGCGAACAGGTCGTTGCCCGATGCAGTGGTCCCGAACCAGTGCTCTCCGGACGGCGGTGTGCCGAGGTTGAGGAAGTCGAGGAAGATGTGGTCGTACTTCGCCACGAGAGGACCGATGATCGAGAAGAGCACCAGAGCGACGAAGATGAAGACTCCGACGACCGCGGGCTTGTTGCGGACGAAGCGCCGGTAGTAGAGCTCCATCGTCGACATCCGCTTGCGCGGAAGGCGTGCTGCGGTCGTGTCCGGGCCCACGGGCGGCTGGATCGTGTTCGTCGTCATCTCAGCTCACCCTCACTCGCGGATCCAGGACCACGACGACGATGTCGGCCAGGATCGCGCCGATCGCCGTCAGCACCGCGCCGACGGCGGCGACGGCGACCACGCCGTGCACGTCGTTCTTGTTGATCGTGTCGATGAAGTACTTGCCCATCCCGTTCCAGCCGAAGATCGACTCGGTCAGGATCGCTCCGGTGAAGACCCCGGGGATCGTGAACGCGAGCTGCGTCGCGACGGGGATCAGGGAGGTGCGCAGCGCGTGCTTGCGCACGGCCTGCGGCTTGGTGAGGCCCTTCGCGCGTGCCGTCCGGACGTAGTCGGCCTTGATGTTGTCGAGGAGCAGGGAGCGCTGCAGGAAGTGGTACTGGGCGTAGCTGATGATCACGAGCGCGATCGTCGGCAGGGTCAGGTGCTGGAGCTTGTCCACGATGTAGGGGAAGAAGCCCTCGACGTCCTTCCCGCCGGCGCCGGTCACGAAGAACACGCGAGCACCCACGAACTCGTTGAAGGAGATGGCGAGGAGGACGAGACCCAGAGCGGCGACGACGATGTTGATGTTCATCGTGATGATCGAGGTGGCCTGGCCGATCCGGTCTCCGAGCTTGTACTGCCGGGAGGCGGTGTAGACGCCGAGCGCGACGCCGAGGATCGCGGCGATGATCGTCGCCCCCAGCACCAGCTCCGCCGAGACCCAGATGCGATAGGCGATCTGCTCGTTCACCGACTGTCCGACCGGGCTCACACCCCAGTTCCAGTGGAGAACGATGTCGGTGAGCCAGTTCCACCAGCGTTGGATGAGGGGCACCGTGTCGCTGAGGTTTCGGGGCTCGAGAACCCGGGTGATCTCCTCGGGCGAGAGCGGCGGACGACGACCCACGTAGTTGTTGCGGGGATCGAGGAACCCCCACGCCAGGAAGTAGGTGATGTTCGTCGCCACCACGATCATGAGGAGCCAGCCGAGAAGTCGGCGGAGCAGATACTTGATCAAGACGGTGTTCTTTCTCTCTTCGCAGTCGCCGCACGGGTTCTCCGACGCGGCGCTGGGTCGAAGCCGTTCTCACGCCGTCCGCGCTCCGGGGGTGGGAGCGCAATCGGATGAGACGGAGCACAGTCGCGTGCGGAACTCGGTTTCGCCCCGCGGCAACTTCGCGAGACTATCACCGCCGCCGCCGGATCGCGATGAGGCGGGCCTCACGTAGAATCGTCCGGATCCCTTCGACCCGCTCAGGAACCCATGTCACCCCGCGCCCTCACCCCTCTCCAGCCGGCCTCGACGCCCGCTGAGCAGATCCGCAACTTCTGCATCATCGCCCACATCGACCACGGCAAGTCGACCCTCGCCGACCGCATGCTCCAGATCACGGGCGTCGTCGCCGATCGCGACATGCGCGCGCAGTACCTCGACCGCATGGACATCGAGCGCGAGCGCGGCATCACGATCAAGAGCCAGGCGGTGCGGATGCCGTGGCAGCTCGACGGCGAGACGTTCGCCCTGAACATGATCGACACCCCGGGCCACGTGGACTTCACCTATGAGGTGTCGCGGTCGCTCGCGGCCTGTGAGGGCGCGATCCTCCTCGTCGACGCGGCGCAGGGGATCGAGGCGCAGACGCTCGCGAACCTCTACCTCGCCCTCGAGAACGACCTGCACATCATCCCGGTGCTCAACAAGATCGATCTTCCGGCCGCGGACCCCGACAAGTTCGCCAAGGAGCTCGCCGACCTCATCGGCGGGCGCCCGGAGGACGTGCTGCGCGTGTCGGGCAAGACGGGCGTCGGCGTGGAGGACCTCCTGGACCGCCTGGTCACCGAGATCCCCGCCCCGGTCGGCGACGCCGAGGCGCCGGCGCGGGCGATGATCTTCGACTCCGTGTACGACTCGTACCGCGGCGTGGTGACCTACGTCCGGATGGTCGACGGCCGCCTGTCGCCGCGCGAGCGGATCCAGATGATGTCCACCGGGGCGACCCACGAACTGCTGGAGATCGGCGTGTCCAGCCCGGAGCCGGTGCCGACGAAGGGCCTCGGCGTGGGCGAGGTGGGCTACCTGATCACCGGCGTGAAGGACGTGCGCCAGTCCAAGGTGGGCGACACCGTCACGAACGCCCGCAAGCCCGCCGCCGAGGCGCTGGCGGGCTACACCGACCCCAAGCCCATGGTCTTCTCCGGCGTGTACCCGATCGACGGGAGCGACTACGCCGAGCTCCGCGAGGCACTGGACAAGCTGAAGCTCTCCGACGCGTCGCTGCAGTACGAGCCGGAGACGTCGGTCGCGCTGGGCTTCGGCTTCCGCTGCGGGTTCCTCGGGCTGCTGCACCTGGAGATCGTGACCGAGCGCCTGTCCCGTGAGTTCGGCCTGGACCTCATCACGACGGCGCCGAGCGTGATCTACGAGGTCACCACAGACACGGGGGAGAAGGTCACCGTCACCAACCCCAGCGAGTACCCGGACGGGCGGGTCGCCTCGGTGGCCGAGCCCATGGTCAAGGCCGCGATCCTGCTGCCCAAGGACTACGTCGGCACGGTGATGGAGCTGTGCCAGTCGCGCCGCGGATCGCTGCTCGGGATGGAGTACTTCTCCGAGGAGCGCGTGGAGCTGCGCTACAACATGCCGCTCGGCGAGATCGTGTTCGACTTCTTCGACCAGCTCAAGTCCAAGACCCAGGGGTACGCCTCGCTCGACTACGAGCCGTCCGGGCAGCAGGAAGCGGACCTCGTGAAGGTCGACATCCTGCTTCAGGGGGACAAGGTGGACGCGTTCAGCTCCATCGTCCACCGGGACAAGGCCTACGCCTACGGCACGATGATGGCGGAACGGCTGCGCAAGCTCATCCCACGCCAGCAGTTCGAGGTGCCGATCCAGGCCGCCATCGGCGCCCGGATCATCGCCCGCGAGACCATCCGCGCCATGCGCAAGGACGTGCTCGCGAAGTGCTACGGCGGCGACATCACCCGTAAGCGCAAGCTCCTGGAGAAGCAGAAGGAGGGCAAGAAGCGCATGAAGATGGTCGGGCGCGTCGAGGTCCCCCAGGAGGCGTTCATCGCCGCGCTGTCCGGGGACGTCGAAGGCAAGGACAAGAAGTAGTCCGATGCGCCGACCGGCGTATCCGCGCGGGATCGCACGTGAGCCGGTGCAGCGCGTTCCCCGGGGGATGCGGCTGATCGAGCGCTCCACGGAGGTTCCGCCCGCGGCGCGGACCGCGGTGGCGTCGTTGATCTCGACGTGGGACTTCAAGCGCCGGGTCGGTTTCGGTGCGCCCGAGGCGGTGCCCGCGCCGGGGCAGGTCGGCACGTTGTCCCTCCGTGTGTGCGGGAAGCGGTTCGACGAGCCGGTGCGCGTGGTGTGGGCGGGGGCCTCGGGCTTCGGCTACGAGGCGATGCCGGGACACCCGCTGTACGGCGAGGAGTCGTTCGTCCTCGATGAGTCGGGCCGCTTCACCGCCCGCTCGATCTCGTGCCCCGCCACGTGGCGCTGGCGCGTCGTCACCCCGGCCCTGCGGATCCTGCAGCATCGCACCATGGCCGCGTACGTGCGCGTGGTGAACGACGCGGTCCGTGAATCGGCGTCGACGAGACGCTGACGGAACGCCCGGCAAGGAAGGACTTCTCCTGCGCCCGCCCTCGGTCGTTGCGCGCCCCCGGTCGTTGTGCGAGTGCCGTCCCGGTCGTTGAGCGAGCGCAGCGAGTCGAAACGCGCTCACCTGTTCGGTCCGCCTCCTCCCGGTCGTTGAGCGAGCGCAGCGAGTCGAAACGCGCTCACGCCTCGGCATGTTCCCGGTCGCTGTGGTTGTCCACACCTCCACCCGAGTGTCGTACATTTGTTCTACTCTGGGGTCATGTTCACCTCGGCCCCGTCGTCTACCGCTCGTTCGCGGGAGGGGCTGTTGGATGCGTGGGTGGCGACGCGTCGGCAGATCGCCCGGTTGGAGGCGGAGGCGTCGGCGTTGTTGGCGGGGCGGGTGACCCTGTTCGAGGGGGATGTGCGGGCTCAGCCGGTGCATCGTGACAGTATTCGTCGGTCGATGGTCGCGGAGTATGCCGCGGCGGGGCGGGTGTCGCGGGGGACGGTGGAGCGGGCCTTCGCCGACGCGGAGGTCCTGGCCGCGCAACTGCCGGACGTGAAGGAGCGGTGGCCGGAAGGGACGATCACCGCTGCGCATGTGCGGGAGATCGTGCACGCGTCGCGGATCCTGCGCGACGCGATCGCGTCCGGGTCCGTCGACGCGGACGTGCTGAGGCTCTATCAGGCGGCGGTGTTGGAGGTCGCGGAGCATGAGTCCCCGGCACGGACCCGGGTGTTGGCGCGGCAGGTCGCCGCCGCCCTGGCGCCTGCCGCGGTGGTGGAGCGGCATCGTGCGGCCTGGCCGGACCGGTGCGTCACGATCCGGTCCCTCGATGACGGTCTCGCGTTGATCACCGCGGTGATCCCCGAGGTCTACGCCGTCGCGATCATGGACCGCCTCACCCGCATGTCCCACCACATCCGCCGCCGTCCGGCACCGGGCACCACCCCCGGCAACGAAACCAGCAGCACCACGGACGCCACTGAACCCACGGAACCCACCGTTCCCTCCGCTTCCAACAACACCGCAGAACCTACGGACACCGCGGACACCACCGATGTCGCAGAACCCACGGGCACCGCGGACACCGCCGATGTCGTGGATGGGCGGACAGCCGATCAGGTCCGCGCGGACCTGTTCACCGACCTGCTCCTCGCCGCCGACCCCACCCCCGTCCACGGCACAGGGCTGGACCGCATCCAGGCGCACATCCAGGTCACCGTCGCCGCGACCACCCTCGCCGCGACCACCCTCGCCGGACACGACGACCGACCCGCCGAACTCGACGACCACGGCCCCCTCCACCCCGACCTCGCCCGCGCCCTCGCCGGCCGACACACCGGATGGACCCGCCTCTTCCTGGGCCCCGACGGCATCCTCACCCACACCGACACCTACACGCCCACCATCCCCATGCGCCGCCACCTCCGCGCCCGCGACCAACACTGCCGATTCCCCGGCTGCACCACCCCCGCGCACCACTGCGACATCGACCACACCCACGACCACGCCCGAGGCGGACCCACCACCCTCACCAACCTCGCCCACCTCTGCCCGACCCACCACACCCTCAAACACCCCGACGTCCCGGACCCCCACCGATGGACCGCACGACAACACCCCGACGGCACCATCCAATGGACCAGCCCCCTCCAACGCACCTACGCCCACCCACCACCCCGACGCATCATGTTCGCCTAGAGGAGCATTGCCACCAGCGGACGCAGGGCCGCAGAGGGCGCAGCCTGGGAGAAGGGGCCATGTTCGCCGCGGACGCTGCGCCGGAGACGTGCGACGAGGACCGTCGGCGACGCGAACGGCGCACAATGTGGAGAACCTGAGTGAGCGCCGAGAGGTCGGCAAGTAGGCTGGTCTCATGCGTCGCGGGACTTTCCGAGAAGGCACGGTGGACTATGCCGCCGTGGGGGCCACTCACGCCCCCGACCTCATGCAGTATCCGCCGGAGCACAGTCTTCCCGCCGAGGAGTCGTGGCGCATCGGCAGTGGCGAGGAGCGTTTCCGCGTCGCCAGCGAGGCGCTGCTGTCATGGACCGCGCAGCGGGCCGCGGGTCTCGAGATCGAGGATCTGCGCCCGGCGTCCGGCCCCGCCTACGCGGGCGTCAGCTTCGACGCCGAGGGCACGCCCATCGCGCCGAGCAAGAACGAGATCGAGCAGCGCTTCGATGCCGACGGCACGCCGTTCGTCGGCCCCGGCATGACGCTGCGCGTGCGCGGGCGAGCGGGCGGGATGCGTGCGGACGCTGAGTTGCGCGTCATCTCCGTGACGGAGGAGCCGCGGCGGGTGGGCTTCGTGCTCGGCACCGTCGGCGGGTCCGTGGTGAGCGGCGAGGAGTCGTTCGACCTGGACTGGCGCGAGGACACCGACGAGGTCTGGTTCACCGTCCGCGCCTTCGACCGGCCCAACGCCTTCCTGTACCGGACGATCCCGGCGCTCGTGCGCCGTCGTCGACGCGAGCTGTTCGCCCGCTACCTGCGCGCCATCTCGCCGCTGTACACGACGCCGCTGTGAGCGCCGTACGATGAGGGGTCGGCGCTGATGGCCGGACCCCTTCCGCTCGGCGATCCCGCCCCGGCCGACGGCCGTCTGCCGGAGGACCTGCCGATCGACGCGTCGACGCCCTTCTCGGCGTACCTGCACGTGCCGTTCTGCCGGGTCCGCTGCGGATACTGCGATTTCAACACCTACACCGCCTCCGAGCTGCGCGGCGCCCGCCAGGACACGTACGCGGACACGCTGCTCCAGGAGGTCGCGCTCGCCCGCGGCATTCTGGCGGAGCGGGGCGCGCTGCGGCCCATGGACACGGTCTTCTTCGGCGGTGGCACGCCCACGCTCCTGCCGCCCGGCGACCTCGCCCGGATGCTGGCCGGCGCCGTGGACGCGTTCGGCCTGTGCGCCGGCGCCGAGGTCACCGTCGAGGCGAACCCCGACACCGTCACGGCTCCGGTCGCGCGGGAGCTCGCGGCCGCGGGGGTGACCCGGATGTCGATCGGCATGCAGTCGGCGGTACCGCACGTGCTCGCGGCGCTGGACAGGACCCATCGCCCGGAGAACGTGCGCACGGCGGTCGAGGCCGCGCGGGAAGCGGGCCTGTCCGTCAGCGTCGACCTCATCTACGGCGCCCCCGGCGAGACCCTGGACGACTGGCGCGCCTCGGTGGACGCGGCGGTCGCGCTCGCGCCCGACCACGTGTCGGCCTACGCCCTGATCATCGAGGACGGCACCAAGCTCGCCCGCCAGATCCGCCGTGGTGAGGTCGCCGCTCCCGACGACGATCTTCAGGCGGACATGTACGAGCTGGCCGACGAGCGGCTGGCAGCGGCGGGTCTCGGCTGGTACGAGGTGAGCAACTGGGCGCGCAGCGCCGACCAGCGCTCCCGGCACAACCTCGCGTACTGGCGCGGTTCCGACTGGTGGGGCTTCGGTCCCGGCGCCCACAGTCACGTCGCGGGCCTGCGCTGGTGGAACGTGCGGCACCCGGCCGCGTATGCCCAGCGCCTGGCGGCGGGGGAGTCGCCGGCCGCCGGCACCGAACGGCCCGACGCGCAGGCGGCGCTGCTGGAGCGCATCCTGCTCGGATCCCGCCTGGCCGAGGGACTGCCGCTGGAGGTCCTGCCCGAAGCCGTGCGGCCACGCGTGGCCGGACTCATCGCGGACGGTCTCGTCGAGGGCGGCGCCGCCGTGCGCGGGCTGCTCGTGCTCACGCGGCGCGGGCGCCTGCTGGCGGACGCGGTCGTGCGCACCCTGACCGACTGACCGGGCGGCCGACTGACCGGCTGACCGACTGACCGGGCGGCCGACTGACCGGCCGCCGACCGACTGACGGGCGAGCAGGGCGGGCCGAGCCGCTCAGGGAAGCAGATCGAGACCGGACGTGCGCCGTTGGGGCACGGTGGCGGACGCCGCGTCGAAGAGCCGGGTCGTGCGGCGCTCGTCGAACGCGGGCCACCCCGGATCCTGCTCGCGGATGAACCGTACCCAGGCCGAGTGCATCTCGTCGGCCAGCTCCTGCGGGGCCTCCGGGCCGGTCATGCGCTGCGACTCGGGATCCGCCAGCGCATCGAAGACGAAGCCCAGCTCCAGGGCGTGCGCGGCGCGAAGGTCGCGGATGCGACTGCGCCACGCGAACTCGTAGACGTAGGTGGGGGAGCGGCGGGCCCGTGCGGCACGGGTCATCGGGGCGCGCAGCAGCACGTCGGTCGCGAGCTGTCCGAAGATCTCACCGGTCGAGGCGCCGGGCGCATCCGCGCGGTACGCCCGGACGGCGCGTCCGGGGATCCGCAGCGCGAGGCGGGCGAGGAGCAGCTTCGCCGGACGGATCGCCGCGAGGGACTCCGGGGGAAACCACAGCCGGTACTCGTCGGTGTTCGTGCCGATCAGGACGGGGATTCCCGCGTCCGCCACCGCCTCACGCGGCTGGCGGGGGAGCGTCTCCGGATCGATCACGAGCTGATAGCCCGGCGCGCCTCCGAGCGGGGACGATCCCGCGGACTGGCGGCGGCGAGCGTCGAGCAGGCGCTCCGGCGACACCGCGGCGAACGACGCGCGATCCGTCCCGACACCCAGCAGCCGTGCGACCTGTGCGGTGACGCGTCCGCCCTTCTGCGGCGTCTGGGCGTCGAGCGGCCCGGACTGGATGATGGCTCCGGCCACGCGTTCGCGGGTGTCGTCGCGGGCCAGCAGCGCGGCGACCAGGGCGCCGCCCGCGGACTCGCCCATCAGGGTGATCCGCGCAGGGTCGCCGCCGAATGCCGCGATCTCGCGGTGGACCCAGCGCAGGGCGGCCGCCGCGTCCTGGAGGCCGAGGTTGCGAGGCGCATCGTCCAGGATGGAGAAGCCTTCGGCGCCGAGCCGGTAGTTGATCGAGACGAAGACGATGCCGGCGCGGGCGAACGGAGTGCCGTCGTAGATCGTCAGGGCGGCGGTGCCGCGCTCCAGCGCCCCGCCGTGGATCCAGAGCACGACGGGCGCCCCGGACGCCGACGACGGGGCCCACACGTTCGCGGTGAGGATCTCGTCGCCCTCGATCCGGACCGATCCGAGCAGCTCGGCGGTCGCACCCCCGTACGGGGACTGCGGGGCGGTGGCGCCGAAGGCGGTGGCCGTCCGGACGCCCTCCCAGGCGGGAGCCGGCTGCGGGGAGCGGAACCGGTTCTCGCCGAACGGGGCCGCGGCATAGGGGATCCCGAGGAATCGGTGGACTCCGGCGATCTCCTCGCCGCGTACGGTACCCGGGGACAGACGGACCTCGACGGCATCGCTCACGCTCGTCATCGTACGGCTCCGGACAGTACGTGCGTTCCCGGGCTGAGGTCGTGCTCCTCGCCGTTCCACCGGACGGTGGCGGGCACGGGCGTCGCGAGGGTCAGTGCGTCGCCCTCCACGCGCACGTCGATGGCGCCGTGCGGAGTCGGAACGACCGCGCGGACACGCTCCAGCGTCTCGGGCCTCGGTGCGACCCGCGCCCGCTCGTATCCGGGGAGCTCCGGCGTCACCCCGAGGGTGTGCACGATGACGTCGTGTGCGACCGTCGCTGACCAGCCGTGACAGTACGACCCGCCCTCCCAGCACTCCCGGAGAGCGGTCGGTCCCGTCGCCAGGAGCAGATCCCAGTCCCGGTACAGGGGCAGAAGATCGCCGCCGAGCTCCGCGACGGCGGCATGCACGAGGGAGCGGAAGAACGGCTGCGCGCCCACGACGAAACGCTCGGTGTCCCAGTCCGGCTCATCGCGGCGCCACACCGGCGAACCCGCGCTCGGGCCCCGCTGATCGGCGCCATGGTCGGCGAGCGGACTCCGGGTGAACATGACGGCGCGGTCGGTGAGGAGGCGGCGGACGTCGCTGCGGCGATCTGCCGGGACGATGCCGGCGAGGACCGCCGCCGCGGCGACGTGCTCGCTGACACCGGAGCCGAGGGACCCGTCGGGGAGGATGTTGTCGCGATACGCGCCACGGGCCTCGTCCCAGTACGCCTCGAACCCGTCGCGGACGTCGGCGTGAAGCCCGTCCGCCCAGTCGGCGCGTCCCCGGTCACCCTGCCACGAGGCCATCTCGGCGAACTGCCGCAGCGCACGCGCCCACAGCGCGGTGAGCGCGGCGCTCGAGCCGCGCACCTGGACGGGAGACCAGTCGATGAGCACCCACCCGGGCACGTCGACGAGCCGTCCGTCCCGCAGATAGGGCAGGAACCAGCGGAGGACACCCTCGACCGTCGGCAGCAGGCCGCCGACGAGCCCGCGGTCGCCGGTGTACCGGAAGAGGTTGTGGACGGATGCGATCCAGTGCAGTGCCCAGTCCGGGATCGGCGGGATCCGGGGTGAGGCGAAGTCGCCCGCCGCCGCCATCGGGAGCATTCCGTCCGGACGGGGCCGCGCGAGCAGCTGAGGGTTCCACACCGCCAGGGACCAGTCCGCGTTGGCGACGAGATCGACGCTCTGATGGACGACCGCGTCCCCTGTCCAGGCGCGGCGCTCGCGGGTCGGGCAGTCGAGGTACGCGTCCGCCGCGCTGAGGTCGACGGTGCGCAGGCTCACGGCCACGATCCGGTTGAGGAGCTCGTCGCTGCTGGAGAACGAGGCACCGTGGCGCGGTCGGTGCGTCTCCACGAGTTCCGCACGGATGAGTCGCGGCAGCGCCTCGGCGGCCGAGGCGCTGAGGACCAGGAAGCGTCCGGCCACGAGATCGAAGGGCTCGATCACGGTCTCGCCGTCGCGGAGCACGAGCTGCAGCGGGGCGGCGCTCTCGAACGCAGCCGGTCCCACCGCCTCGAGGAGACCGCCGCGGACGATGTCGCCGGCGGTCCCGGCGAACGTCAGCCGCAGCCGGCCGGACACGATGCGGCCGACGTCGAGGACGGTGACGCGTCCGGTGGAGATGTCGTCGGCGAGCGCGGCGACGAGCTGCGCGGTCGTCGCGGCGACAGCGTCGCTCCCGCTGCGAGCCAGCTCGCCGGTCGGCAGCGCCAGGGGCGTCTCCGCGAGGGCGGGGGCCTGCCGCGGGAGCACCGCGCCGTACGGCTCACCGCCCGGCGTGGTGCGGCCGCGGGGGCCGATGATCGACTGCTCGCGGATCTCCCTCGCCGGGTGCCACGCACCGGACGGATCCGGTCGCGTGGTCCAGTCCGGGTCCAGACGGCGCGCGTCGAAGAGCTCGGCAGGCTGCGACGCGAGGACGCCCTGCGGCGCGGCGGGCGTCCACGCGTCCGCGTCGCAGGCGATCCACTCCGCGTCGGTCGCGACGATTCCCTCGCCGTCGGCCTCCAGCTCCGCGGCGAAGGCTCCGGCGCCCATCGTGTGCGACGCCCGGGACGGGGTCCACCACGGGACGGAGTGGCCGTAGAAGCGTGCCAGGACGGCGATGGTGTTCAGGCCGGGGCGCAGTAGGGCCGTGACGTCCCACTCGTCGTACGTGAGCGCGTCGGCGTCATGACGTGCCGGCCCCGAGCCGACCCGTTCCCCGTTGATCCAGGCGGCGTAGCGCGCGTCGGCCGTGGCGAACAGCGTCGCGCGGCCGGGGGTCGACGGCAGGCTGAAGGACCGGCGCAGCAGGACGCGCTGGTCCGACGTCCCGGGGTCGAGAGCCCCGAGGGGCTCCTCGGGTCCGGGGACGACGAGGCCCGTGGTCCGCGACCAGATCCACCGGCCGCGCCACGGGCGCGCCGTCGTCTGCCGTGGCCAGGTCGCGGTGCTCATGGGCGATTCCTCTCTGCCAGGGCGGCCCGGGTGCGCGCCGCCTCGTCGCGGGTGATGGGGTAGGCCAGGAACACGAGACCTCCGAGCAGGACGAGCGCCACGGGAACCCCCGACTGGGCCAGAGCGATCCCCATGAGTGACGGCGGCGTCTGCTCGCCGCCGGGGACGTAGCCGGTGACGGCGAGGACGTAGGCGACCAGGGCGCCGCCGATCCCGGCGCCGGCCTTGGCGGCGAACGAGCCGATCGAGGCGAGTGCGCCTTCGGTCCGGAACCCGCCGCGCAGCTCCACGTGGTCGGTCAGCTCGGCCAGCAGCGCGTAGTTGAGGGCGACGGCGCCGCCGAAGCCCAGTCCGGCCGCGCCGAAACAGACGAGGTAGACGGATCCGGGAAGACCGGGGAGCAGGAGGATCGAGCCGATCCCGACGGCGGCGACGGCGAGGCTGGCGAGATAGGCGGGCTTGAACCCGACCCGCTGGCCGATGAGCGGGCCGCCGATGCTGCCGATGACCATCGGCGCGGCCATCACGAGGGCCACCGCGCTGACGAGCCCGGCGCTTCCCGCGTAGTACGTGAAGAAGAACGGGATTCCGGCCATCAGGGCGGCGTTGCCGGCGCTCGTGGCGAGCTTGGAGACGAGGAGCACCGGGACGGCACGGGAGGAGAAGAACAGCGCCCGCAGGTCGCGGAGGCCGTACCTCTCGCTATGGACGGGCGTCACTCGCTCCCGGGTCAGGATAGCGCCCGTCGCGGTGAGCGCGAACGAGACGACGGCGACGACGACGGCGTAGACCTGCCACCCCGCAGCACCTCCGCCGAGCAGCGAGACGAGGGGGAGGGACACGCCGATCACCAGTACGGTGCCGAGCAGGTAGGTCGCGCCCTTGATCGCCGCGAGACGACCTCGGGTGCGCGGGGACGCGCTCATGGTCGGCAGGAGCGCGTTCAAGGGGATGTCCATGAGATCGAAGGCGATGCCCCAGACGAGATACGTGATCCAGGCCGCCAGGAGCGCGCCGCCGGCCCACCCCGGCACGAGGAACAGCGCCGCGAAGCTCACCGCGGCGACCCCGCCCCCGAGGAGGAGATACGTCCGGAAGCGGCCCCAGCGCGTCCGCGGCAGGTGGTCGACGAGGTACCCCATGAGCGGGTCGGTGGCCCCGTCGACGACGCGCGCGACCAGCAGGAGCGTGCCGACCGCGGCGGCGCCGATGCCGACGTGGTCGGTCAGGTAGATCAGCAGGAAGGACCCGATCACGGTGGACAGCACGATGTTGCCGAGGTTGGCGGCGAGATAGCCCGCCTTCTCGGAGAGTCGGACGTCGGCGGCGGCCGGGGCCGTGGGAAGCGCGGAGGCGGTCATCGTCGACCTTTCTTCGGGGGTTTCTCTCATGGTCGGTCACAGCCCTCCCTCGGACCAGTGGGCGACTCCCGGAACTCGCGGGGCGTAGTTTGTGATGTATGACAACATCCGCTATCCGACTCTCCGGGCGCGACCTCTCTGCCGAGGTCAGGGATTCCCGGGAGCTCGTCGACCGGGTGATCGCAGCGATCGCGCCGACCGACCCGGCGGCCCACGGCATGGGCGCGACGTCGATCGCCGCGGACATCCGGTGGTCCGTGGCGCAGAGCCTCCGGGCGGTCGCCGATGTCCTCGCCGGGCGCGAGGCGGACCTGGAGCTGATCCGCGCCTCCGCGATCCGCCGGTTCGAAGAGGGCGCCTCCCTCGCCTCGGTCATGACCGCGTACCACCGCGGGATCCAGGAGGTCTGGGCGCTCGTGCGCGAGCGCGCAGCGTCGGACGAGGCGTCGGCGGTGGCGGACGCCGGCGAGCGGCTGATGCGCCTGCTGGAGCGGATCGGCGGCGCTCTCGCGGAGGACCAGGAACGCGTCTGGACCGTCGTGCATGCGGGGGAGAGGGAGGGGCGGTTCGCCCTGTTCACCGCGCTGACCCAGGGTGGGGACGCGGTCTCCGCGGCGCACCGGTCCGGGCGGCCGCTCGCCGATCGGTACGGCGTGCTGGCGGTGCGGATCGTGGGAGAGCCCGGCGGGGCGCCGGACGGCGTCGCCGCGCGACGGGACGTCCAACGGCTCCGCGCGGCGATCGACGCCGCGGTCCCGGGCGAGGAAGTGCTCGCGGTGCTCACGTCCGCGGGCGGCACGGCCCTCGTTCCGGTGCGGGGACCGGGCGTGGCTGAGCGGATCGGCGAGAGTCTGGCGGCGGCATTCGGAGACCGGTCCGCAGCAGGCTGGAGCGACGCGTCGCCGGCCGGGGTGGCCGACGCGGTCGGCGTCGCGGAGGAGCTGCTCGCCCTCGCGCTCGTCCGGGACGACGTCGGCGGGACCGGTCGCGTCGCGACCTTGGACGCGATGCTGCTCGACTACCAGAACTCCCGTCCCGGGCCTGCGCGGCAGGCCCTTGCTCGCTCCCTGGATCCCCTGAGCGAGGATCTCGTCCTCACGGCGCGGCGCTATCTGGCGCTGGAGGGGGACAGGAGGAGGACGGCGGCGGCTCTGCACGTGCACCCGAACACGGTCGACTACCGTCTCGGCCGCATCGCCGTCCTGTGCGGATGGGACGCGACCACGCCCACCGGGGCCGCGCAGCTGCGGGCAGCGCTGATCGCGGCGCGGCGGGAGGAGGACGCCCGCGGCGGTGCGGCGGGGAGCGTTTCCGGCGGAACCGAGTAGAATTGGCACTCAGTACGGGCGAGTGCCAGCGAAGGAGGGCGGGATGGTCAGTGAACGGGGCCTCCAGGTCCTTCGCGCCATCGTGGAGGACTTCGTCGAGACGAACGAGCCGGTCGGCAGCAAGTCGATCGTCGAGCGGCATGCCTTCGGCGTGTCCGCGGCCACGATCCGCAACGACATGGCGCAGCTGGAGGACGAGGACCTGATCGTCGCGCCCCACACGTCGTCGGGCCGGGTGCCGACCGACAAGGGGTACCGGGTCTTCGTCGACCACCTGGCGCAGCTGCGCCCGCTCTCGAGCGCGCAGCGCTCCGCGATCACCGCGTTCCTCACGGATCCCGCCGATCTCGACGACCTCATGGTGCGGACGGTGCGGGTGCTGACGCGGCTGACCGGCCAGGTGGCGCTCGCGCAATACCCGTCGTTCGCACGGGCGCACGTCACGCACGTGGAGCTGGTCGCCCTCGCGCCGAACCGCCTGCTGACCGTGCTCGTCACGGATGCCGGTGGGGTCTCGCAGCGCATCGTGACCCTTCCCGCCGACCTCGACGACGCCGAGATCGCCGTCGTGCGGGCACGTCTCACGGTCCTGCTCACGGGCCGTTCGGTGCGTCGGGGCCTCGAAGGGATCGCGGCCCTCCAGGACGCCCCCGAGACCACTCCGCTCGGGATCGCGCAGGCCGCGCTGGTCCGTGCCGTGTCCGAGGAGCTGGAGGAGTTCCGCCAGGAACGGCTGGTGATGGCGGGCGCGGCGACCCTCGCCCGCCGGGAGCACGACTTCCGCGGCAGCATCCACCCGCTCCTGGAGGCGATCGAGGAGCAGGTGACCCTGCTGCGTCTGATGAGCGAGATGGTCACGGACGAGCAGGGGCTCGCCGCGAGCATCGGCGCGGAGAACGAGGCCTTCGGGCTGCCCGAGGCGTCGATCGTGGCGAGCAACTACATGTCGCCGGGCGGGACGGCGCGCGTCGGCGTCATGGGCCCGACGCGCATGGACTATCCGAGCAACCTCGCGGCGGCGCGGGCCGTGGCCCGCTATCTGTCGCGGCTGCTCGACGAGGATGAGGCGGGTCGCTGAGCGACGCGCGGGGGACGAGGCGGAGCACGCCCGTCCGGAAAGGTGACTGTGGCTGACCACTACGAGGTCCTCGGCGTGTCCCGTGACGCGAGCGAGGAGGAGATCAAGAAGGCGTACCGGAGGCTGGCGCGCCAGCTCCACCCGGACGTCAACCCGAGCGAAGAGGCCGCCGAGCGGTTCAAGCTCGTGACGCACGCGTACGACGTGCTCAGCGACGCCGATGCGCGGCGCCGCTACGACATGGGCGGCGACGAGAACGGCGGCGGATTCGGCGGGTTCGGCGACATCTTCGAGACCTTCTTCGGAGCGGCCGGCGGCGGGCGCTCCGCACGTCCGCGTTCCCGGCGCGAGCGGGGACAGGACGCGCTCGTGCGGATCACCCTCGACCTCGGCGACGTCGTGTTCGGCGTCCACCGGGACATCGAGGTCGACACTGCGGTCCTCTGCGAGACCTGCCAGGGCTCGTGCTGCCAGGAGGGGACCTCTCCGGTCACCTGCGACATCTGCCGCGGCACCGGCCACGTGCAGCAGCAGGTCCGCGGTCTGCTGGGCACGGTGCTGACGACGGCGCCGTGTGGATCCTGCGAGGGCTACGGCACGACCATCCCGTATCCCTGCGCCACCTGCAACGGCCAGGGCCGTGTCCGTTCGCGGCGCACCGTCGGCCTCGACATCCCCGCCGGCGTCGAGACCGGGCTCCGGCTGCAGCTTCCCGGGTCCGGCGAGGTCGGGCGCGCGGGCGGGCCGAACGGCGACCTGTACATCGAGGTCACCGTCACGCCGCATCCGACGTTCAGCCGGGAGGGCGACGATCTGCTCGCCACGCTCGAGGTCGCGATGACCGATGCGATCCTCGGGACCACGACGACGATCGACGGCCTGGACGGGCCGGTGGATCTGGAGATCCGCCCGGGCGTCCAGTCCGGCGACGTGCTGACGATCAAGGGGCGGGGGATCACCCCGCTGCGCGGCAGCCAGCGCGGAGACCTGCGCGTCGGCGTCCAGGTGCTCACCCCGACGAAGCTCGACGGCAAGCAGCGCGCGCTGATCGAGGACTTCGCCAAGCGCGCCAAGGCGCCGTCCCCGCGGCTGTCGGAGTTCCATCAGGGGCTCTTCTCCAAGCTTCGCGACCGTTTCCGCAACGGCTGATCGGGGCTGGCCATGGCGCTGCACTTCCTCACCGACGACGCCGCGGGCGCCGAACCGGGCGCGGTCGTCTCGCTCACCGGGGCGGAGGCCAAGCACGCGGCGGTGGTCCGCCGCGTGCGTCCCGACGAGGTCGTGACCCTCGGCGACGGGCAGGGCGTCTGGCTCGAAGGCCGCGCCGAGCACGTCGAGCCCGGGCGGGTCGACGTGCGCATCACCGGGCGACAGGAGGTGCCCCGTCCGGCTCCGCGGATCGTGCTGGCGCAGGCGCTCGCGAAGGGGGACAGGGACGAGCTCGCCGTGCAGGCCGCGTGCGAGCTCGGGGCCGACGAGATCGTGCCGTGGCAGGCCGCGCGCAGCGTGTCCCGCTGGGAGGGCGCCAAGGCGGTCAAGGGGCGCGAGCGCTGGAGCAGCATCGTGCGCGAGGCCGCGAAGCAGGCGCATCGCGCCTGGATCCCGGACGTCGCCGCCCCGGAGCGCACCGCCGACCTCGTCGCGCGGGCGGCCGCCCAGCGCGTGCTGCTCCTCGACCCCACCGCGCCCGGACGGCTCTCGGCCATCGAGGTCGATGACCGCGACCTCGTCCTCGTCGTCGGCCCGGAGGGCGGAATCGCACCGGAGGAGCTCGAGCGGCTCAGCGACGCGGGAGCCGAGCGCGTCCGGCTCGGCGACACCGTGCTGCGCACCTCCACGGCGGGTCCGGCCGCGATCGCCCTGCTCTCGTCCGCGCTCGGACGCTGGTGAGGAGAGGCGCCGCGACGACGGACGCGGGCCCACCGGCGCGGATAGACTGGCACGCATGACCGAGCCCTCGATCTTCACACGCATCCTGAACGGCGAGATCCCCGGCGAGATCCTGCTCGACACCGGCCGCGTGTTCGTGATCCGGGACATCAACCCGCAGGCGCCGCTGCACGCGCTCGTCATCCCGAAGACCGAGGAGTACCGCGACGTCACGGAGCTGGCGGCGGGCGACCCCGGTCTGCTCGCCGAGCTCGTCGCGGCCGCGAAGCGCATCGCCGATGAGCACGCGAACGGCGAGTACCGCCTGATCTTCAACAACGGCGCGAGCGCCGCCCAGTCCGTCTTCCACGTGCACGCCCATGTGCTCGGCAACATCGAGGAGAACAAGCTCGTTGGCTTCTGACGAATCGGCAGAGCGCCGCATCACCGCGCGCATCGAGGCGGACGGCATCGCGATGGTCCAGCTGCTCGGACCCCAGGACCGGCTCCTGCGCGTGCTGGAGAAGGAGCACCCGGAGGTGGAGGTGCTCGTGCGCGGGAACGAGATCACGCTCACCGGCGCTTCGGAGGCCGTGGCAGCGGCCCGCGCCCTCGTGGAGGAGCTGATCGCGATGACGAGGTCCGGGCACGATCTCGGTCCCGCCGACGTGACGCAGTCCGCCCGCATCCTGGGCCGCGGCGACGGTCCGCGCCCGAGCGAGGTGCTCGGCGAGGCCATCCTGTCCTCTCGAGGACGCGTGATCCGCCCGAAGACGCTCGGACAGAAGGAGTACGTCGACGCGATCGAGGAGAACACGATCGTCTTCGGCATCGGACCCGCCGGCACGGGGAAGACCTACCTCGCGATGGCGAAGGCCGTGCAGGCGCTGCAGCGCAAGGAGGTCGAGCGGATCATCCTCACGCGCCCCGCGGTGGAGGCGGGGGAGCGGCTCGGGTTCCTCCCGGGTACGCTCACCGACAAGATCGATCCGTACCTGCGCCCGCTCTACGACGCGCTCAACGAGATGATGGACCCCGAGATCGTGCCGCGGCTGATGGCCACGGGGACGATCGAGGTGGCTCCGCTCGCGTACATGCGCGGCCGCACGCTCAACGACTCCTTCGTCGTGCTCGACGAGGCGCAGAACACCACGCCGGAGCAGATGAAGATGTTCCTGACCCGGCTGGGCTTCGGCACGAAGATGGTGGTCACCGGCGACATCACGCAGGTCGACCTGCCGCAGGGCGCCTCCGGTCTGCGGCTCGTCACGCGCGTCCTCAAGGACATCGACGACATCCACTTCTCCCGGCTCACCAGCGACGACGTCGTCCGGCACACGCTCGTGGGCCGCATCGTGGACGCGTACAGCGAGTACGACGAGCAGCGCCTGGCGGCGCGGACCGAGCGTGAGCAGGCCGCGGAGTTCGCCAATCGCGCGGAGCGGCGATCCTCCCTGCGGGCGCACGGGACACAGGGCGGGCCGCGGGACCGCATGCCGAAACGAGGACGCTCATGATCGAGATCAACAACGAGTCCGCCATCGACGTCGACGAGACGGTGCTGCTGCGGCTGACGGAGCACAACCTCGCCCAGCTCAACGTGAGCCCGGACGCCGACGTCGCGATCGTGCTCGTGGACGAGGGCGCCATGGAGGCCCTCCACGTGCAGTGGATGGACGAGCCCGGTCCCACCGATGTGCTGAGCTTCCCGATGGACGAGCTGCGGCCGGGCACCGTGGACCGCCCGACGCCCCCGGGGCTGCTCGGCGACATCGTGCTGTGTCCCCAGGTCGCGGAGGGACAGGCCGTCACCGCCGGCCACAGTCTCATGGACGAGCTGATCCTGCTGACCACGCACGGTCTCCTGCACCTTCTCGGTTTCGACCATGCCGAGCCGGATGAGGAGCGGGAGATGTTCGGGCTCCAGAAGGAGCTGATCGTCGGCTTCGCGGCCGCCGAACGTCGCCGCCGATGACCGTCACCGCGCTCCTCCTCCTCGCCGGCGCCGTGCTGCTCGTGGGCTTCGGCGGGCTGATGGCGGCCATCGACGCCGCGTTCTCCGTGACCTCTCGCTCGGACCTGGTCGAGATGAGCGGCGAAGGGCGAAACGCCGTGGCCCTCCAGCGCATCGCGCAGGATCCGGATCCGCACGCGAACGCCGTCGCCTTCATCCGCGTGCTGTCCGAGACCACCGCCGCGGTCCTCGTGACCGTCGCGTTCGTGCTGCTGCTGGACGAGATCTGGTGGGCCATGCTGGCAGCCGCGGTGCTGATGACCGGCATCACCTTCGTGCTCGTGGGCGCCAGCCCGCGCTCCTTCGGGCGGCGGCACGCCGACACCATGCTGCGCGGGTGCGCGCCGGTGATCCGCGGCCTGCGGATCATCATGGGGCCGCTCGCGCAGGGGCTGGCCGTGCTCGGTGCGCGCGTGACCCCCGGCGGAGGGCGGACGAGCTTCGCCTCCGAGGAGCAGCTGCTGAGCATGGTCGACGAGGCCGCGTCCCATGACCTCATCGAGGCCGACGACCGCGCGCTCATCCACTCCGTGTTCGACTTCACCGATCAGTTCGTGCGGGCGGTGATGGTGCCGCGCACCGACATGGTCACCGTGGATGCGGATGCCACGCCGACGGAGGCGATGTCGCTGTTCCTGGACCGCGGCGTCTCCCGGGTGCCGGTCGTCGACGATGATGCCGACGACGTCGTCGGCGTGCTGTACCTGAAGGATCTCGTCCAGTTCGCCTTCCGCGACGAGACCGGGTGGCGCAACGCCACGATGCGCGAGATCGCCCGCCCGCCGGCCTTCGTGCCGGAGTCCATGCGCGCGGAGACGCTGCTGCAGCAGATGAAGCGGGATGCCGTGCACGTGTGCCTGGTGGTCGACGAGCACGGCGGCATCTCCGGGCTCATCACGCTGGAGGATCTCATCGAGGAGCTCGTCGGGGAGATCGCCGACGAGTACGACCAGCCGATCGCGGAGGTCGTGGCCGTCGCGCCCGGACGATACCGGGTGAGCGCGCGCACGAGCCTGGAGGATGTGGGCGACCTGTTCGGCGTGGAGCTCGAGGACGACGACGTCGATTCCATCGCGGGTCTCCTCGCCAAGGAGCTGGGCCGGATCCCGCAACCCGGCTCGACCGCGAACGTTCGGGGGCTGGTCCTCACCGGGGGGACGTCCCGAGGACGGGGCCGCGGGCTCGCGACGGTGTTCGTCGAGCGCGCGGAGGAGCCCCCGGGCGAAGAGGCGCAGCAGCAGGAGGAGGACCAGCATGGACATTGAGCACGACGCGGGGGCTGAGCCGGCCGGTCTCGAGCAGGCCCGCCCGGAGGGAGCCGGCCTGGAATCGCCGCACCGCAGCGGGTTCGTCACGTTCGTCGGCAGGCCCAACGTCGGCAAGTCCACGCTCACCAACGCCTTGGTGGGCGAGAAGATCGCGATCACCAGCGAGAAGCCGCAGACCACGCGCCGTGCGATCCGAGGGGTCGTGACGCGCCCGGACGGCCAGCTCGTCATCGTGGACACCCCGGGGATCCATCGCCCGCGCACCCTGCTCGGGGAGCGGCTGAACGATCTCGTCGAGCAGGTCCTGGGAGACGTGGACGTCATCGGCTTCTGTGTGCCCGCGGACCAGAAGGTCGGGCCCGGGGACCGCCGCATCGCGGCATCGCTCGACGGCTACCCGCGCGCGAAGAAGGTCGCGATCGTCACCAAGGCGGATGCCGCCGCGAGGGACGAGATCACCGAGCGGCTCATGGAGGTCGATTCCCTCCGCGAGGACTGGGCGGCGGTGATCCCGCTCTCCGCGCTCACCCGTCTGCAGCTGGACGTGCTGGCCGACGAGCTTCTCGCCCTCATGCCGGAGGGGCCCGCGCTGTACGCGGAGGACACGGTGACCGACGAGTCCGACGAGGACCGCATGGCCGAGATCATCCGGGAGGCGGCCCTGGAGGGCGTGCGGGATGAGCTGCCGCACTCGATCGCCGTCACGATCGACGACGTCGCCCCGCGCGAGGACTCGGACATCCTCGACGTGCACGCCAGCATCGTCGTGGAACGGGACAGCCAGAAGGGGATCATCATCGGGCACAAGGGCGCGCGTCTGCGGGACGTCGGCTCGCGCGCGCGGGTCGGGATCGAGGAGATGCTCGGGACGCGGGTGTTCCTGGGGCTGCACGTGCGTGTGGCCAAGGAGTGGCAGCGCGATCCGAAGCAGCTCGGCCGGCTCGGGTTCTGACATGGCGGGCACGGCGCGACAGTGGGTCGCCCCGTCCTGGGGAGCTCCGGAGACCTGGCGATTCATCGAGACCCCGGTGCGCGACCCCGGACCCGGCGAGGTGACCATCCGGGTCCGCGCCGCGGGGGTCAACCCCGCGGACGCGAAGCACGTCGCGGCACCGCGCTCCACCGGTCCCGCTGTCGAGTGGCCGGTGCCGATCGGCTACGAGGTCTCGGGAGAGATCGTCGCCCTCGGTCCGGGGACGGCCGGAGAGCCCGTCACCCGGATCGGCTCCGGCCCGGCGGCGCAGGGGGACGAGGTCATCGCCTTCCGGGTCCGGGGCGGCTACGCCTCGGCGCTCACGATCCCGGCCGAGAAGGCCTTCCGGAAGCCGGCGGGGATGGACCATCCCGCGGCGGCGAACCTGCTGCTGGCGGGGACGACGGCGGCCGAGATGCTGGCGGTGACGGAGGTCTCGGCCGGCGACCTCGTGCTCCTGCACGGCGCGTCCGGCTCGGTCGGGATGAGCGCGCTGCAGCAGGCCCGGCGGATCGGCGCCGTCGTCATCGGGACCTCGAGCGCTGCGGGAGCGGACCGGGTGCGCCGGTTCGGCGGGCATCCCGTCGTCTACGGGCCGGGCCTGATCGACCGGGTGCGGACGATCGCCGCCGAGATCGGACGCCCCCTGTCCGCCGCGTGGGATGCCGTCGGCACGGACGAGGCCGTGGAGGCGTCGCTCGCGCTCGTGCAGGATCGGGCGCGGATCGTCACCATCGCCGCCGCGGATCGCGCGTCGGCGGAGGGGTTCCGGTGGATCGCCGGATCCCGGCCGGACAGCGCCCGGTTCCGCGACGACGCGCGGGGGCGCCTCGTGGAGCTCGCCGAACGCGGCGAGCTGGAGGTGCCGGTGTCGCGCACCTTCCCCCTGGCCGAGGCGCCGGCGGCGCTGCGCCTGCTCGCCCAGGGGCACCCGGGCGGTGCCTTCGCCCTGACCCCCTAGCTCCGCCCTCGGGCGGTCAGCGTCCGCCGGAGAAGCCGCCGCCTCCTCCGCCGCCGGAGAAGCCTCCGCCGAACGATCCGCTGGAGGAGGACGAGGAGGACGCGACCGGCGTGGCGTGGAGCGAGGATCCCATGCGCGACAGCGAGGACCCCAGCGACCCGATGGCGTACCCCGTGTACCAGGACGGGGCGGCGTCCTCGCTCTCGTAGTGCACGGCCAGCACGCGGCCCCACTCCTTCTCCATCCCGAAGAGCATGGCGTACGGGAGCAGGCGCTCGTACAGCACGATCACGTCCGCCTGGCCGTCCCGGCGCCGCTCGGCACCCGTGTAGGACTGGAGCATCCGGATCCGATCCGCCTCGGCGAGGCGGATGTACTCGCGTGCGCCCTGGAGGTGCTCCCAGGCCTCCGCTCCCGCCGGGGTCAGCAGGCTCATGCGCTGCGACATCACCACGGCCATGACGATCAGCACCGCCGTGAGAAGGATCGAGATCACGAAGGCGGCGATGGCGGCGTCGCGCTGGACGACGAGGCCCGGGACGCTCAGCCCGATCGCTACCAGCCCGGCGAGGACGCCCGCGATGCCGATGACGACGGCCGTGCGCGAGCGCGCCCGACGGATCAGGCCGCGTCGCTCGGCGGCGTCGCGGCCCGCCTTCGGCAGCCGGGAGAGGCGTCCGGCCACGGCGTTGTCGGGCTCGGCGAGGTCGAGGCGCGTCCCGGCGACGCGAGCGGGGAACAGCGCGGCGAGGGCCGCACCGTCCAGCGGGTCAGGGATGCGCGCGGGATCCTGGAGCGTGAGCGTCGGCTTCTTCCCGCCCTCTTCGATCCGGAGGGCGCCGTGCACGCCGAGATGCACGATCTCGGCGGCGGTCGCCCGCGAGGCGGCACCGAGGAGCTCGCCGGCCAGCAGCGGCGGAAGGGCCGCCGGCACCTCGTACTGCGCGACGACGACACCGCGTCCCTGCGCGCGGTGGCGACGGCGGACCGCGCCGCGCGCGACGGCCCCCAGGACCGGAACCAGGAGCGCTCCACCGCCGGCGACCGCGTACGGCACGACGTCGGTCACCGCGTCCGGCCTGCTCGCCGGCGACGGCTCCACCGTCCCGGGCTCCATCGCGAACGCGACCGTGATCCCGGCACCCGCGGGCAGATCCCGGGCACCGACGCGGAAGCCGCCCGCTCCGTCCGGGGCGATCTCGCAAGTGTCCCGCGAGCCGTAGCCGCCCCGATAGCACGAACGATCGCCGGTCAGGCGGCCCGCCAGCGCGTCCGAGAACTGGATCGTGGCCTGGAACGCGTCGACCGGCTGCGTGCTGTCGAGCGGGAGCAGATCCCAGTAGAACTCGTCGACGTCCGCGTCGTCCGGCCGGTGCACCACATCGCGCATCGTGTACTCGATGACGTACGTCGTCGAGCCGTGCTGGAAGGAGTCGTCCCCGATCGCGATGAAGAGGACGTCGTCCTCCGAGTCGGTCTCATACGGCACCGACGCGCCGTCGGCGTCCCGCACGGAGACGACGGTGGGGAAGATCGGCACGCCGCGGTACTTCTCCGGCAGGCCCCGGACGATGCCGCGGTTCTGGTCGGTTTCGGGGAACTCGGCGACCACCGTCTCCGTCACCCGCAGCGAGGCGCGACCCGCGTCGTCGATGCCGAGCTCGTAGCGCGCGTCCCACGACGAATAGCGGAAGTCGTTCACATCCGCCGTCGCCGCCGACGGCACGGCGACCGCGACCGCGGCGAGCACCAGGGCGGCGACGGCCAGGACGATGGTTCGGAGTCGTTTCGCCATGTCGGCCAGGCTAACCCGGTCGGGCGGCGCGTCCGGGTCAGTGCCGGGCGTGCTCGGCGATGTACGTCCGCAGCGCCTGCTCGTCGTTCGGCATCTCGGTCACCCGCTGCGGGGCGTCGAGCATGGCGCGCAGCTCGGGGGAGTAGTCCAGGTCGATCCCCAGGGCCTCGTGGATCGTGTCGGCGAACTTCTCCGGCTTCGCCGTCTCCAGCACCAGCATCGGCACCCCGTCCTCGACGAAGCGGCGTGCGACGGCCACCCCGTCGGCGGTGTGCGGGTCGATGACCTCGCCCGAGGCGGCGTGGACCGCTCGGATGGTGGCGACACGGTCCTCGTGCGTGCTCGTCCCGCTGGCGAAGCCGAACTCGCCGTCGAGGCGCGACAGCTCTGCGGAGAGGTCGATCGCACCGGTCTCGGCGAGCTCGGCCCACGCGGCGCGCACCCGGGAGGGGTCGCGGTCCAACAGGTCGTAGACGAAGCGCTCGAAGTTGGAGGCCTTGGAGATGTCCATCGACGGGCTGGACGTCGCGAGGGTCTCTGCGGCCGACCGCGGACGATACACACCGGTGCGGAAGAACTCGTCCAGGACGTTGTTCTCGTTCGCCGCGAGGACGAGCCGCCGGATCGGCACGCCCATCCCCTTCGCGTAGTACCCGGAGAGGATGTTGCCGAAGTTGCCGGAGGGAACCGTGACGGAGACCGCGCTGTCGGCACGGTGCGGCGCGGGCACGGCGTCGGTGGCACGCAGCCAGGCCCAGAAGTAATAGACCACCTGCGCCGTGATGCGCGCCAGATTGATCGAGTTCACCGCGCCCAGATGCTGCGCCTGCTTGAACGCCAGATCGCCGGAGAGGCGCTTGACGAGGTCCTGGCAGTCGTCGAAGACCCCCTCGACCGCGATGTTGTGGACGTTGTCGTCCTGGAGCGAGTACATCTGGGCGCGCTGGAACGGACTCATCCGGCCCTGCGGGGAGAGCATGAAGACGCCGATCCTGTCCTTGCCGCGCAGCGCGTGCTCGGCGGCGGAGCCCGTGTCGCCCGACGTCGCGCCGAGGATGTTCAGCACGCCGTCGGTGCGCTCCAGCGCGTACTCCAGCGCGTGTCCGAGGAACTGCATCGCCATGTCCTTGAACGCCAGGGTCGGGCCCTCGGAGAGGCCGACCAGCGTGATCCCGCCGTCGATCGCCCGCAGCGGCACGGGGGTCGGGAACACCTCGGGCGCATATGCGGCGCGGCACAGCGCCGCCAGGTCCTCGCGGGGGATGTCCGTCGCGAAGCGGCCCAGGACCTCGGTCGCCAGCTCGGCGTAGTCCAGCCCGCGCCAGGACTCGAGCTCCTCGGCGGACACCGTCGGCAGCGAAGCGGGCACCGACAGCCCGCCGTCCGAGGCCAGACCCTCCAGCAGCGTCTCGACGTACGTCCTCGGCTCCCCGCCGCCGCGGGTGGAGATGTAGTGCACGGATGCTCCTCGATCGTTCGGGGTGTCGGGCCGCGCGACGGGCGCGCCCTTCGATTCTCGCAGGAACCGCGCCCGCTCCGGGCCTCCATGACGCGGAGTGTGCGCCCGGCGGAACGTCGGTGCTAGCATGGCCGCATGCGCGCGGGCGTTCTGCTTCTCCTTATCCGCCGCGACGAGTCCTCGTTCTAAGGGCCCACCTCGTCGCGGTGTTCGCGTTGGCCCGACTCCCGCGAGACCCGAGAAGAGAACGCCCCTCATGAAGAACACGCAGCGCCCCTCGTCCATGCCGGTCCACAAGTACCGGCCCTTCCACGAGCAGATCCGGGTCGACCTCCCGGATCGCACCTGGCCGTCGAATCGCATCACGCAGGCTCCGCGCTGGTGCGCGGTCGACCTGCGGGACGGCAACCAGGCCCTCATCGACCCGATGTCGCCCGAGCGCAAGCGCGTGATGTTCGAACTCCTCGTGCAGATGGGCTACAAGGAGATCGAGGTCGGGTTCCCGTCGGCGAGCCAGACGGACTTCGACTTCGTCCGCCAGCTGATCGACGAGGGCCTGATCCCCGACGACGTCACCATCCAGGTGCTGACCCAGGCGCGCGAGCACCTGATCGAGCGGACCTACGAGGCGATCGCGGGAGCCAAGCAGGCCATCGTGCACCTCTACAACTCCACGAGCGTCCTCCAGCGGGAGGTCGTCTTCCGCTCCGACCGGCAGGGGATCATCGACATCGCCCTGAACGGGGCCCGGCTGTGCCGCGAGTACGAGAAGCGCATTCCCGAGACCGCGGTGTACTACGAGTACTCGCCGGAGAGCTACACCGGCACCGAGCTCGAGTTCGCGGCGGACATCTGCAACCAGGTGCTCGAGGTCTTCGAGCCCACGCCGGAGCGCAAGGTGATCATCAACCTCCCGGCGACCGTGGAGATGGCGACCCCGAACGTCTACGCCGACTCGATCGAATGGATGAGCCGTCATCTGAACCACCGCGAGAACGTCATCCTCTCGCTGCACCCGCACAACGACCGCGGCACCGCGGTCGCCGCCGCGGAGCTGGGCTACATGGCGGGCGCCGACCGCATCGAGGGCTGCCTGTTCGGCAACGGGGAGCGCACCGGGAACGTGGACCTCGTCGCGCTCGGGATCAACCTGTTCACGCAGGGGATCGATCCGCAGATCGACTTCAGCGACATCGACCAGGTCAAGCGGACCGTCGAGTACTGCAACCAGCTCCCGGTGCCCGAGCGCAGCCCGTGGGCGGGGGACCTGGTCTTCACCGCCTTCAGCGGATCGCACCAGGACGCGATCAAGAAGGGCTTCGAGGCGATGGCCGCCCGGGCCGACGCCGAGGGCGTCTCCGTCGACGAGATCGAGTGGGCGGTGCCGTACCTGCCGGTGGACCCGAAGGACCTCGGGCGCTCCTACGAGGCCGTGATCCGGGTGAACTCGCAGTCCGGCAAGGGCGGGGTCGCCTACCTCCTGAAGGCCGACCACGCGATCGACCTGCCCCGCAAGCTCCAGATCGAGTTCTCGGGCGTCGTCCAGGCGAAGACGGACGCGGAGGGCGGCGAGGTCACGAGCGAGCAGATCTGGTCGATCTTCTCCGACGAGTATCTGCCGGCGGCCTCGTCCGAGGACAAGTGGGGGCGGTTCGAGCTCCTCGCGACGCAGACCCGCAGCGACATGTCCGGCGAGGTGGTGCTCGACGTCGTGCTCCGCGACGACGAGCAGGAGCTCGCCGTGTCCGGCTCCGGCAACGGGCCCGTCGCGGCGTTCGTGGAGGTGCTGCGCGCGCAAGGCTTCGACATCACCGTCTACGACTACGTCGAGCACGCTCTCAGCTCCGGCGGCGACGCGCAGGCCGCCGCGTACGTGGAGCTGCAGGTGGGAGACCAGCGCCTGTGGGGCGTGGGGATCGACGGCGACATCTCGACCGCGTCGCTCAAGGCGATCGTGTCGGGCGTCAACCGGTCGATCCGGGCCCGTGCGGCGGAGCTCGCCGCGGTCTGACCCGATCCGTCCGATCCGGTCCCTCTGATCCGATCCTTCTCTCGCGAGACCCCCTCCGCCCGCCGAAACCCCTCCGGGGAAGCGCGCGTGCGGGGGGTCTCGGCGTGGAAAGGGGGTCTCGGCGCGTCGCTCGGATCAGTCCGCGGACGGCTTGATGATCGGGATGAGCCCGGTCTCCGCCGCCACCTTGCGGCGGTGCAGGCGTCGCTGCTCCGGGAGGGAGAGGTCGAAGACGACCGCCAGCACCCGGATGACGGCCGTGACGGCGATGCCGACGACGGCCGCGGGGACGATGCCCATCCCGAGCCCGTGGGCCACGACGATGAAGGCGCAGCCGGCGCCGGCCGCCACCGCGTACAGCGAGCCGACGTGCATGATGGCCACCGGAAGGCCCATCAGCACGTCGCGGAGCATGCCGCCGCCCGCCGCCGCGCACACCCCGATGAAGACCGCGGGCACCGGCGGGATCCCGAAGGCGATCGCCTTGCTCGTGCCGAAGGCTCCGAACATCCCGATGACGACCGCGTCCAGGCCGACGATCACCGCGTTGAGCCGCTGGAAGACGCCCGCCAGCAGCATCCCGACGAGCGCGGCACCGGCGGCGGTGAGCAGATACCAGTTGCTCTGCAGCGTCGCGGGCGGCTGGCCGATCAGGATGTCGCGGATGAGACCGCCGCCCATGCCGATCATGATGCCGATGATCGCCACTCCGAGCAGATCGAGCCGTCGCTGTCCCTGGAACCCCGAGGCGAACATCGCGCCCTGGACGCCGCCGAGGCCGACGCCCAGCAGGTCGGCCCAGAGGGGAATGGAGAAGAGCGGATCGGTCACCCCTCCATTGTCCCCGCCGCGAGGGATAATCGAACAATGCCGACCTACCGAGACGAAGCGGTGGTCCTGCGCACCCACAAGCTCGGTGAGGCGGACCGCATCGTCACGATGCTCTCGCGACGGCACGGCAAGCTCCGTGCGGTCGCGAAGGGGGTCCGGCGCACCTCCTCGAAGTTCGGCTCGCGCCTGGAGCCGTTCATGGTCGCGGACGTGCAGCTGTACGAAGGGCGTTCGCTCGACATCGTGCAGCAGGCCGAGTCACTCGGCTCCTACGGCGCCGACATCGCGCTGCACTACGAACGGTTCACGGCGGCGAACGCCATGGTCGAGACCGCCGACCGGCTCAACGACGCCGAGGCCACGCCGGAGCAGTACCTGCTGCTCGTGGGCGGCCTTCGGGCGCTGGCGCGCGGCGAGCACGCCGCGCGCAGCATCCTCGACTCCTATCTGCTCCGCGTCATGGCGCTGTCGGGATGGGCGCCCTCGTTCGGCGACTGCGCCCGGTGCTCGCGACCCGGCCCGCACACCACGTTCGTCGCGCAGATGGGCGGGCTCGTGTGCGAGGACTGCGCGCCGGCGGGCAGCGCCCGGATCGCGGCGTCGGCGCTCGATCTGCTGCGCTCCCTGATGGCCGGTGACTGGAGCCGCGTCGATGCGGCCGCCGCCGCCGACGCGTCCGCCGCGTCCGGTCTGATCGCCGCGTACGCGCAATGGCACCTCGAGCGCGGCATCCGCTCGCTCGCCCACGTGGAAGGAGCGCGGTGACCCCTCGCGCGCAGCAGCACCCCCGTTCCCCCAAGCCGTACACGCACCGTGATGCGGTGCCGTACCGCCCTCTGGACTGGACCGGCGAGCAGCCGCCGGCCTTCCCCGCCGTCCCGAACCACGTCGCGATCGTCATGGACGGCAACGGGCGGTGGGCGAATCGCCGCGGGCTCAGCCGCATCGAGGGGCACAAGGCCGGTGAGGAGGTCCTGCTCGACGTCGTCGCCGGTGCGATCCAGGCGGGCGTACGACACCTGTCGGTCTACGCGTTCTCCACCGAGAACTGGGCGCGCTCCCCGGAGGAGGTGCGTTTTCTCATGGGCTACAACCGGGACGTGCTGCACCGGCGCCGCGATCAGCTCAACGAGTGGGGCGTGCGGGTGCGGTGGGCCGGTCGCAAGCCGCGGCTGTGGGGGAGCGTCATCAAGGAGCTGCAGTTCGCCGAGGAGCTCACCCGCGGAAACGACGTGCTCACGCTGACCATGTGCGTCAACTACGGGGGTCGGGTGGAGCTCGTGGACGCGGTCCGCGCCATCGCCGACGAGGTCAAGGCCGGGCGGATGAAGCCCAGCGCCGTGACGGAGAAGGCGATCCGCCGCCACCTCTACGTGCCCGACATGCCCGACGTCGACCTGTTCCTGCGCAGCTCGGGCGAGCAGCGGACGTCCAACTTCCTGCTGTGGCAATCCGCCTACGCCGAGATGGTGTTCCTGGACACCCTGTGGCCGGACTTCTCGCGCCGCGAGCTGTGGCGGGCGATCGAGGTGTATCTGTCCCGCGATCGTCGCTTCGGCGGCGCGGTGGACGCCCCGGACACGGCGGACCCACCGGCCTGATCTCAGCGCGGACGGGCGGCGGAGAGAGCGCGCAGCCAGCGTCGCGCCTCTCGCGGATGCCGCAGGCGCACGATCGGCAGATCGGGGTGCGCACGCATGATCTCGGGCATCCGCTCGTCCCACTTGTGACGGGTGCGCCGCTGCCAGCGGAGGATGTCGTCCTCGCCCGTCCATGCGGCGCGGGTCCAGATCGCCGGCTCGGTGTTCCCGTTCCACAGTCGCGTGCGGAGGATGCGGCGGGCGAGGGTCCGGCGGATCAGCCGTGCCCGCACGATGCGCCACGGATAGTCGAGCCAGACGACAAGATCGGCTCGGGGCACGAGAACGGCGTCCGTGCCCTGGGACGTGTACTGCCACTCCGTCACCCAGCGCTCCTCGGCGGCGAACGCACGGACGTCGTCGAGGAAGGAGGGACGCGGCGTCCACCCGGCGCCGTGGAAGAGCGCGTCGATCTCGACGTGTCGCACTCCGGCCGCGGCGGCCACCCGCCGCGCGAACGTCGTCTTCCCGGCGCCGGTGATCCCGGCGACCAGAATACGCAGGGGGACGGGCGAGGCGTCCGGGGGCGAGGGCATCCGAGGATGCTACCAACGGAATACATCCTGATTCGATGCGGTTGCATGAAGATGTGAGCAACCCCATCTCGATCGACATCTGGTCCGACATCGCCTGCCCCTGGTGCTACATCGGCAAGCGCAACCTGGAGAAGGGCCTCGCGGCGCTCCGCGACGCGGAGGGGGACCAGAGCCCCGAGGTGGAGATCACGTTCCACTCGTTCGAGCTCTCGCCGGACACGCCGGTGGACTTCGACGGCGACGAGATCGACTTCCTCTCCGGTCACAAGGGGATGCCGCGCGAACAGGTCCAGCAGATGCTCGAGCGCGTGACCGGGGTCGCGCGTGAAGCGGGTCTGGAGTACTGCTTCGACCTGCTCCAGCACACGAACACGGTGAAGGCGCACGAGCTGCTCCACCACGCGAAGGCGCACGGCCGCCAGCACGAGATGGAGGAGCGGCTCATGGCGGCGTACTTCACCGAGGGGCGCCACGTCGGGCGGATCGACGATCTGGTCGACCTCGCCGCCGAGGTCGGGTTGGACGCCGACGAGACCCGCCTCGCTCTGGAGTCCGAGCGTCACCTCGCGGACGTGCGGCAGGATCAGGAGCAGGCGAGGGCCTACGGCATCCAGGGCGTGCCGTTCTTCGTCATCGACGGCAAGTACGGCGTCAGCGGGGCGCAGCCGCCTGCCGCGTTCGAGAACCTGCTCCGCGACCTGTGGGCTCAGCGTGCGGACGGAGCGACTGCGGACGGAGCGCGCGAGCCGGAGACGGCCTGACGCGCGGTCCCGACGCCGGATGACGCCGGCGTGGGCGCGGATCTCCGGGCTCACGCCTGCGCAGGATCCGCCCCGCCGGCCAGACGGCCTCCTGCGCGGGCGTGTCGTTGAAGGGGACGATCGTGAACGTCCCCTCAGGCTGGAACCGCACGACGGACGCCCGCGCGTTCGGCTTGCCCGTGGCGGGCCCCTCGCGGGGCCGAGAGGACGGGGTCAGCGCGTGAGCGCGGCCTCGATCGCCGACACGATTGCCGGGTCATCCGGTCGCTGCTTCGGCCGGAAGCGCTGGATCGAGCCGTCCGCGCCGACGAGGAACTTCTCGAAGTTCCACTCCACGCGACCGGCCTTGCCGTTCGCGTCGGGAGTCCGGGTGAGCGCCTTGTAGAGCTCGGCGGCGTTGCGGCCGTTCACCTTGACCTTGTCGTTGACGGGGAACGTGACGCCGTACGTCGTGGAGCAGAACTCCAGGATCTGGTCCATCGAGCCGGGCTCCTGGCCGAAGAACTGGTTGCAGGGGAAGCCGAGCACCGTGAAGCCGCGGTCGGCATATGTGCGCTGCAGCTCTTCGAGCTGCGCGTACTGAGGAGTGAGACCGCATTTCGACGCGACGTTCACGACCAGGACGACATCGGCGTCGAGATCCTGCAGGGTCGTCTGGGCGCCCGAGGCGTCGGTGAACGGGATGCTGCGGACATCGGCACTCGTCATGCTCCTCAGCCTACGCGCGCGGCGGTGTTCGAGGCCCGATCCTGCGCGGTTCCCCGGCGGCGGCCGCTCGCCGCCACCGGGGTCGCTCATCTGGGAGAATGGAGGGGCCATGACTCTTGCTCCCGCTCCCGCCCGCCCGCTGCAGATCGGTCCGATCCGGATCGAGGCGCCCGTCGTCCTCGCCCCGATGGCGGGGATCACGAACACGGCCTTCCGGCGCCTGTGCCGGGAGTACGGTGCGGGACTGTACGTCAGCGAGATGATCACCTCACGCGCGCTGGTCGAGCGCAACGCCATCACGATGCGTCTCATCCAGCATCACGAGAGCGAGACTCCTCGGTCGGTGCAGCTGTACGGCGTCGATCCTGCGACGATCGCCGAGGCCGTGACCATCCTCGTCGCCGAGGACCGCGCCGATCACATCGACCTGAACTTCGGATGCCCGGTGCCGAAGGTCACGCGCAAGGGCGGGGGAGCGGCGCTGCCGTGGAAGCGGTCGCTGTTCGCGGACATCGTGCAGCGGGCGGTCAAGGCCGCGGGCTCCGTGCCGCTGACGGTGAAGATGCGCAAGGGGATCGACCGCGACCACCTGACCTTCCTCGACGCGGGGCGCGCGGCGGAGGACGCCGGGGCGGCCGCGGTGGCGCTGCACGCGCGCACCGCCTCCGAGTACTACTCGGGCCACGCGGACTGGAGCGCCATCGGAGAGCTCAAGGAGGCGGTGACCTCGATCCCGGTCCTCGGCAACGGCGACATCTGGTCCGCCGACGACGCGGTCCGGATGATGGCCGAGACCGGTTGCGACGGCGTCGTCGTGGGCCGGGGCTGCCTCGGGCGGCCGTGGCTGTTCGGCGAGCTCGCGGCGGCTCTCGGTCCCGAGGGCTCCGCGGGTCCGCCGGTCGACGCGACCCTCCGTTTCGTGTCCGAGGCGTTCCGGAGGCACGCCGAGCTGCTCGTCGACTTCTTCGAGGACGAGGACCGCGGGTGCAAGGACATCCGCAAGCATGTCGCGTGGTACTTCAAGGGCTACCCGGTCGGCGGGGATCTGCGGGCCGCGCTCGCCCGGGTCTCCACGCTCGCGGAGATCGACGACCTTCTCGGCACGCTGGAGGACGCGCCCTATCCGGGCGCTGCCGCCGAGGGGCAGCGCGGCCGTGCGGGGTCGCCGAAGCGGACGGCTCTTCCGGACGGCTGGCTGGAGTCCCGCGAGATCGCTGCGGAGACCGGGGCGATGATGCGCGGAGCGGAGATCGAGAACAGTGGCGGCTGAGACGGTGAGCGGCGCAGTCCGTGCGGGCGCGGCCCGCGGCGACGGCTACGACGCCCACGACGCCGCCCGGTTCTTCGCCGAGACGCACCGCTCCGAACGCGACGACTTCGCGCGGGACCGCGCGCGGGTGCTGCACTCCGCAGCGCTTCGTCGGCTGGCTGCGAAGACGCAGGTGCTCAGTCCCGCCAGCACCGCCGACTTCGCTCGGAACCGGCTCACGCACTCGCTCGAGGTCGCGCAGGTGGGCCGAGAGCTGGCGATCGCGCTCGGCGTCTCGGCGGATGTGGTGGACACGGCCTGCCTGAGCCACGACCTCGGCCATCCGCCGTTCGGGCACAACGGCGAGCGCGCGCTGAACGAGTGGGCCGAGCCCATCGGCGGCTTCGAGGGGAACGCCCAGTCGCTCCGCATCCTGACCCGCCTCGAGGCGAAGGTGCTCGACGACGACGAGCACTCGGTCGGGCTCAACCTCACTCGGGCGAGCCTGGACGCCACGTGCAAATACCCCTGGACGGTGGACAACCCGCTCCCGGATCCGGGAGGGCGTCTCAAGTTCGGGGTGTACCCCGAGGACGAGGCGGTCTTCCGCTGGATGCGGGAGGGCGCCCCGGGGCGGTTGCGCTGCATCGAGGCCGAGATCATGGACCTCTCCGACGACATCGCCTACTCGGTCCACGACTTCGAGGACGCGATCGTCAACGGCTACCTGGATGTGGCCAAGCTCGCCGATCCCGCCGAGCACCACGCGCTCATCGGTCGCATCCAGCAGTGGGTGGGCTACGACTTCACCCGCGAGGACCTGGCCGACGCTCTGTACCGGCTGACCTGCCAGCCGATGTGGCTGAAGTCCTTCGACCGCTCGCGCCGGGACCTGGCGCGGCTGAAGAACCTCACCAGCGACCTCATCGGGCGCTTCGCCCGCGCGGCGGTCTCCGCGACCCGGGAGGCCTACGAGGGGCCGAGGCTGGCGCGGTACAGCGCGCACGTCGTGGTGCCTCCGGTGATCGAGGCCGAGATCGCCGTGCTGAAGGGGATCATGGGCCAGGCGATCGTCACGATCGACGCGCGCCGCGGCGTGTACAAGGAGCAGCGCCGCGTTCTCAAGCGGCTGGCCGATGCACTGTGGTCCACGGACACTCTCTGGCGTGCGGGCGCCGACGTGCTGGAGCCGGCGTTCGCCGCGGACTTCCTCGCGGCCGAGACGGATGCGGAGCGAGCGCGGGTGGTCGTGGACCAGATCGCGAGCCTGACGGACCAGACCGCGGTCGACTGGCACAACCGCCTGGTGGGGGACATCGATCCCGCCGAGGTCGGCATCTGGACGCCGCGGCATGCACGGCCGGCGGGCCGGGCGCACGCCGCACGCGGCGCGGACGCCGTCGAGGTGCACTGATGCCGCGCATCAGCCAGGCCGACATCGACGAGGTCAAGGCGCGCACCAACATCGCGGACATCGTGGGCGAACGGGTCTCGCTCAAGTCCGCGGGCGTGGGCTCCATGAAGGGCCTGTGCCCGTTCCACGACGAGAAGAGCCCCAGCTTCCACGTGCGGCCGCAGGTGGGCTTCTACCACTGCTTCGGCTGCGGCGCCTCCGGAGACGTCTACTCGTTCCTGCGGGAGATGGACCACGTCAGCTTCACCGAGGCGGTGGAGCGGCTGGCCGCGCGCATCGGCTACACCCTGCACTACGAGGACGGCGGCGCTGCGCCGGAGACGAGCGGGCGCAGCAGGCTGTACGCCGCGAACACCGCGGCCGCGGAGTTCTTCCGCGGCCAGCTGCTCAGCGCCGAGGCGGAGTCGGCCCGCCGCTTCCTCGGCGAGCGCGGGTTCGACGCGGGCGCCGCGGCGCACTTCGGCGTGGGATACGCCCCGCGCGGCTGGGACGGGCTGCTCAAGGCGTTGACCGCCCAGGGCTTCACCCGTGACGAGCTGAGCGCGGCCGGGTTGGTGTCGACCGGGCAGCGGGGCGTCTACGATCGATTCCGCGGCCGCGTCGTATGGCCGATCCGCGACGTCACCGGGCAGACCATCGGCTTCGGCGCCCGGCGTCTGTACGAGGACGACAAGGGCCCCAAGTACCTGAACACGCCGGAGACGCCGATCTACAAGAAGGCCCAGGTGCTCTACGGGCTCGATCTCGCCAAGCGCGACATCTCCCGTGGCGATCCGAGACGGGTCGTGGTCGTTGAGGGCTACACCGATGTCATGGCCTGCCACCTGGCCGGGGTGACCACCGCGATCGCCACCTGTGGCACGGCGTTCGGCGCGGAGCACATCAAGGTGCTGCGCCGGGTGATGGGCGACGACTCCGCGCACGGTGAGGTCGTCTTCACGTTCGACGGCGACGAGGCCGGACAGAAGGCGGCGCTGCGCGCCTTCGCCGAGGACAACCGCTTCACTGCGCAGACGTTCGTGGCGGTGGCGCCGGACGGCCTGGATCCCTGCGACCTGCGCCTGCAGCGCGGTGACGCGGCGGTGCGGTCCCTCCTCTCTGCGAAGGTGCCGATGTTCGAGTTCGTCATCGACCGGAGGCTCGCGTCCTACGACCTCGCGACCGTCGAGGGGCGTGTCGGGGCTCTCCGTGCCGCCGCGCCGATCGTGGCGGAGATCCGCGATCGGCTCCTTCGCCCGGAGTACGAGCGCGTTCTCGCGCGCCGCCTCGGGATGGACCCGGACGACGTCCACGCGGAGGTGCGCAGGCAGACCCCCCGGGCGGCGGAGGGGCGCGAGCAGGGGGCGCGCCC
>NZ_BCRA01000007.1 GCF_001552355.1 Microbacterium resistens NBRC 103078 | reverse complement strand
CCCGCACCGGCTCCCGCGGCCCGCACCCGGCGCGAGCGCCGCCCGCGCACGCCCGGATCGATCTGGCGGCGCCTCGCGATCCTCGGCGGCGCGGACGGCCCGATCCTCGACCGCGTGCCCAGCGAGACCTCGCGCTTCGTGCAGATGTTCTTCGTCCTCGTCGGGACCGCCCTCGTCTCGGCGCTGTCGATGTTCTTCGCGCTCGTGACGGGCGTGCAGGTGATCGCCTGGATCGCGATCCCCCTGGCGATCGTCTGGGCGCTCATCATCTTCAACCTGGACCGCTTCCTGACCTCCACGATGACGTCCACGCGGAGCGTCTGGCGTCTCATCGGCCTCGCCTTCCCGCGTGTCATCATGGCCGCGCTCATCGGCTTCGTCGTCGCCGAGCCGGTCGTCCTCCAGGTGTTCCACAACGACATCGCCCGTGAGGTGGCGTCCACGAACATCACCCAGTCGCTGTCCGATCAGGAGGCGCTGGAGAAGGGGCCCGAGAAGAAGGCTCTCGACGATGCGTCCGCGCGCCTCAAGGATCTGGAGAACCAGGCGGCGACGGGGATCGTGGCGGGCACCTCGTCCGACTCCGCCTCGCAGACTGCCGCCCAGGCCACGGTCGATCAGCTCAACGCGCAGATGGCCGAGCAGCAGAAGGTCATCGACCAGGCGCGTCTGCTCTACCAGTGCGAGCTGACCGGCGAGGGCGCGGGGACGGTGCCCGGATGCACGGGCGTCAACGGCGAGGGCGCGAGCTCCGACGCCGCGCGCGCTCAGCTCGACCAGGCGCAGCAGACCTACGACGGGCTCGCCGCGCAGCTGCGGACGGCGAACGACGAGCTGGCTGCCGCCTCGACGGCGTCCAAGGAGAACACCACGGCCTCCGAGGCGCAGAACCGGACCGAGGCCAAGGATCAGCTCCCGGCCGCCCGCCAGACGTACGAGACCGCGCTGGCGGCCTACAACGCGCGGGCCGCATCCGTGGCGGACGGCAACGCCGGCGCGATCGGTCTGCTCAGCCAGATCAGCGGGCTCAACCGGCTCGGGGAGAAGGAGCCGACGATCTTCTGGGCGCACTGGCTCATCGCGGCGCTGTTCTTCATGATCGAGCTGCTGCCCGTGCTGGTGAAGGTGCTGACGAGCTACGGCGACCCGTCGCTGTACGAGAAGGCGGCGGCGGTCGCGAAGCAGGTCGAGCTCGATCGCGTGAACTCGCACGGGTTCCGCGAGCGTGCGGCGATCATCTCCGAGGATGCGGCGAGGCGCGAGGATCCCGGTCCGTCGCCGACGGGGACAGACGTCTCCGATCCGGCCCCTGTGGTGTCCGCCGCGGCGGGCGATCCGTCGGCGTCGCCGTCCCCCGCGGATGACGACACCGCCCCGGAGACGCGCGAGCACGCCCTCATCGGCGCGTGAGCAGCGACTGACCAGGGCGTAGGATCACGCCATGGATCCCCGGACGCTGTGGGTCGCCGTCGTCGGCGTCCTCGCGGTGACGGCGTACGCCGTGCTGGCGGCCCTGCAGATCCTCGTCCTCAACCCCCTCGCGGCCGTGCCCGGAATGACCCTGGACGAGATCCGGGCCGAGGCGGCGCTGCGGGGCGAGGAGATGGGCGGCATCGGGGTGGTCGTCTTCCTCTCGGTCGGTGTCCTGCTGGCCGTCGTCGTGGCGGCCATCGCCGTCCGGAAGGCGCTGGCTCCCGAGGCGACGGCGCTGATCCTGCTGTCGATCCTGTTCTGGGGCATGCCTGCGTACTTCGCGGCCTCCTTCGGCACGGGCATGGCCCTGGCGGACGCCTTCGGCATCTCGGGTGCCGACTACTCGCGGTGGTCTCTCGTGCTCTACGGGACGAGCGTCGCCGCGGGGCTGGCGGCCATCGTCCTGGCGGTGGTCCTCGCGCGTCGTCGCGATTCGCAGCCCGCCGCGGCTCCCGCCTGATCGACGGTCATCCCGGCCCACCGCCGGCGCGGCGGTCGTAGCCTGAGTCCATGGTGAACCATCGCTTCCTCGGCAACAGCGGGCTCAAGATCTCGGAGATCACGTACGGCAACTGGGTGACGCACGCGTCCCAGGTCGCGGACGACGCCGCCGTCTCCACCGTCCACGCCGCCCTCGACGCCGGCATCACGACCTTCGACACCGCCGACGCCTACGCCAACACCGCGGCGGAGGCCGTGCTCGGCAAGGCGCTGTCCGGCCAGCGCCGCGAGAGCCTGGAGATCTTCACGAAGGTCTATTTCCCGACCGGGCCGAAGGGGCCGAACGACACCGGCCTCAGCCGCAAGCACATTCTCGAGTCGATCAACGGATCGCTGACCCGTCTCGGGACGGACTACGTCGACCTGTACCAGGCGCACCGCTTCGACCACGAGACGCCGCTGGAGGAGACGTTCCAGGCGTTCGCGGACATCGTGAGGCAGGGGAAGGCGCTGTACATCGGGGTCTCCGAGTGGACCGCCGAGCAGCTGCGCGAGGGGCACGCGCTCGCGAAGGACCTGGGGATCCAGCTCATCTCGAACCAGCCGCAGTATTCGATGCTGTGGCGCGTGATCGAGGGGAGGGTGATCCCGGCGTCGCAGGAGCTCGGCATCTCGCAGATCGTCTGGTCGCCGATGGCGCAGGGCGTGCTCAGCGGCAAGTATCTGCCCGGCCGCCCGGTGCCGGCGGGATCCCGGGCGACGGACGAGAAGAGCGGCGCGCACTTCATCGAGCGGTTCCTCACCGACCGGACGCTCGAGGCCGTGCAGCGCCTGAAGCCGGTCGCCGCGGAGGCGGGGCTGACCATGCCGCAGCTCGCGATCGCGTGGGTCCTGCAGAACCCGAACGTGGCCTCGGCGCTGGTCGGCGCCTCTCGGCCCGAACAGCTCGCCGACACGGTGAAGGCCTCCGGGGTGACGCTGGACGCCGCGACGCTCACGGCCATCGACGCCGCCCTCGGGGACGCCGTGTACGCCGACCCCGAGGACACGGACGGCGTCTCTCCGAAGACCCGACTCGTCTGACGGCGGAGGCGTTTCGTCTCGGTGCTGCGCTCCTCGCTCAACGACCGGTGGGTTTCGGTCGTTGAGCGACACTTCGACTCGCTGCGCTCGCTCAGTGCGGGTCTCCGCGAGTCGAAACGCGGTGACCGGTGGCTGGGCGCGTTTCGTCTCGTCGCTGCGCTCCTCGCTCAACGACCGGGGGCGGTGTTCGGTCGTTGAGCGACACTTCGACTCGCTTCGCTCGCTCAGTGCGGGTCTCCGCGAGTCGAAACGCGGTGACCGGTGGCTGGGCGCGTTTCGTCTCGGTGCTGCGCTCCTCGCTCACCGAGCGGGTCGAGGGGACAACAGGAGGCGACTTGTCTCCTCCGAAGAGGACGAGCGTGGGCCGGCGGAGCCAAGGCGGCGTCAGAGATCGGTCGGTGGCCGAAAAATACCCCAGATAAACACTCAAAAACCGCGGTCCTGAAGAAATCTCGGGCAGAAGCGCACTTGTCTCTATGGTGCGGACCTGTCGGCCTGTGAGGATGGGACAAGTCAGGCAACGGCCCCCGACCCGAGGGAGCACGGCCGGCGCCCCATCACCGTCCTCAACGACGAGGTTTCCGTCATGCCCACGATCCCCCTGCCCGCGATCGATCGCGCCAGCGACGCCCCCATCTGGTTCCAGATCATGCGCGGGCTCGAGCAGGCCATCGCGGACGGCGCGCTCCGCCCCGGCGACCGTCTCCCGAGCGAGCACCGGCTGTGCGAGGACCTCCGTGTCTCACGGACGTCCGTGCGCGAGGCACTGGCGAAGCTGGAGAAGGGCGGAGTCATCTCCCGCCAGCAGGGCAAGGGTGCGTTCGTGGAGCTCGCGGCCGGCCCCTCGGCGTGGACGCTGCCTTCTGCGCCGAGCCTCCTCGGCGAGTACGGCGAGCACGGACGCAGCGCGCTGAGCTCCACGATCATCCGCGCCGGCATCGAGCCGCTGCCGTCCTGGGCCGCCGCGACGGTCGGCCGGGACACGGACGGACAGGGGTTCGTCCTCGAGCGGGTGCGCGCGGTGGGGGCTCGCACGGCCGTGCACGTCGTCAACTACATGCCGGCGCGGTTCTCGGGCATCCTCCCGGATCTGCGGGATCCGCGGGCGAGCCTGTACGCGGCGATCACCCGGGTCACCGGTGTCCGCATCGCCCGGATGCACCGCACGATCGAGGCCGCGACCGCCGACCGGGTGCTCGGCGCGCTCCTGGAGGTGGAGATCGGGCATCCCGTCGTCGTCGTCGAGGCGGTCGCGTACGACGCCGACGGCGTCCCGATCGACGTGTCCCGCGCCTCGGTGCGCACCGATCGGATGCGCGTCAGCGTCGACACCGGCTTCGACGCCCACGGCCTCCCCGGCGCGGCGACGTCGGGAACCTATCCCGGCGGAAACCGCTGAGACGACCGGAAGAACGGAAAGAGGAGCACCATCCATGAGCGATTCCCCGAAGATCCTCGCGATCGGCGACAGCTATATGACGGCCGAGAGGATCGCCGCCGCCCTCGTCGATCGCGGACAATCCGTCGATCTGCGGACGATGACCGACGTGCCGGCGACGTGGGACACGAGCCGCATCCGGGAGTTCGAGGGCGACCCCGCGGAGGTCGCCGCGCTGATCGAGGGCTACGACGTCGTCCTGGTGCACGGCGCGCCGGTCACCGCCGACGTGCTGGAGGCCAACCCCGGGCTGGCCCTGATCGGGTGTCTGCGCGGCGGACCGGTCAACATCGACGTCGAGGCGGCCCGGGAACGCGGAGTGGCGGTGTCGATCACCCCGGGCAAGAACGCCGAGGCCGTCGCGGAGCTCACGATCGGCTTCCTCATCTCGATGATCCGCAACGTCCCCGCCTCCCTGCGCGACGTCGACGCCCGCCGCGCCGCCGGATCGCCGCTGGCGGAGTCGGCCTTCGAGGGCGCGCGATGGTTCGGCCGCGAGGTCTCGACGCTCACCCTCGGTCTCGTCGGGTACGGCAACGTCGCCCGGCTCGTGTCCGCGAAGGCGCGGGCGCTCGGCGCCGAGGTCGTCGCGTACGACCCGTTCGTGGACCCCGACTCCGTTCCGGAGGTGCGACTGGTCCCGAGCCTCGAGGAGCTGCTGCCGGCCGTCGACGTGCTGAGCCTGCACGCCAGGGCGACGTCCGAGAACCGTCATCTCCTCGACGCCGGCGCGTTGGCGCAGCTGCGCCCCGGCGCCCTGCTCATCAACACGGCGCGCGAGAGCCTCGTGGACGAGGACGCGCTGCTCGCGGCGGTCCGTTCCGGCCAGGTCGGCGGTGTGGCCATGGACGTCAACGAGCCCGAGGGGGCCTGGCGCGAGCTCGTCGACCTGCCGCAGGTGGTGCTCACCCCGCACCTCGGGGGCGCGACGCTGGAGACCCTGCACCGCGGCAGCGAGATGATCGCCGACGACGTCGTCGCCTTCCTGGAAGGGCGGCCCCGGAGGTGGTCCTTGTGACCCGCAGGGACCCGGTCGTCATCGCGATCGATGCCGGCACCGGGTCGGCGCGCGCTCTCGCCTTCGATGCCGCGGGCGCACGGGTCGCACAGGCCGCGGTCGAATGGAACCACCCGGCGGTGCCCGGGCACCCGGGCGGGACCGGCTTCGACGTCGTCCACGGCTGGCAGGCGGTGTGCGAGGCGCTGCGCCGGGTGACCGCCGAGGTCGCGGATCGGGAGATCGCCGCTGTCGCCGCCTCGAGCATGCGCGAGGGCTTCGTGCTCTACGACGGTGCGGGCGAGGAGGTCTTCGCCTGCCCCAACACCGACGGACGGGCGCGCCGCGAGGCGGACGAGCTCGTCGCGGAGGGCCTCGCCGACGAGATCTACGCCACCGGAGGCGACTGGGTCTCGATCACGGCGCCGGCGCGGATCCGCTGGCTCGCACGGCACGAGCCGGAGACGCTCGACCGCGCCCGCCATCTCGGCATGCTGAGCGACTGGGTCAACCGCCGCCTCACCGGCGAGTACGCCACCGACCCCACCTGCGGCTCCAGCACCGCCCTGTTCGACCTCGGCGCGCGCACGTGGGCCGAGGGGCTCGTCGAACGGGTCGGGCTGGATCCCCGGATCCTTCCCCCCGTGCTCGAGCCCGGGTCCCGCGTGGGCGGCGTCACCCGCGAGGCGGCGGAGCAGACCGGACTCCCCGAGGGCACCCCCGTCGTGATGGGCGGCGCCGACACCCAGCTCGCGCTGCACGCGATCGCCGCGGCCCCCGGACGCCCCACCATCGTGGCGGGCACGTTCTGGCAGACCACCGCCGTCGTTCCCGGCCCGCTGATCGATCCGCTCCGGCGCACCCGGACGCTGTGCCACGTGGCGCCGTCGAGCTGGATGGTGGAGGGCATCGGATTCCTCTCCGGCCTCGCGATGCGCTGGTTCCGTGACGGCTTCTGCCCGGATGCGGTGGAGCTCGCCCGGGGCGGCGGCGTCGGGGCGTTCGACGTGATGGAGTCCTGGGCGGCGGACGTGCCGGTCGGCAGCGACGGCCTCGTCGCGGTGCTCAGCGATGTCATGCAGGCCGACGCCTGGCACCATGCCGCCCCGGCGCTCGTCGGCTTCGACATCGCCGACTCCTCCCGATTCCACCGGGGCACGGTCGTGCGCGCGATCGAGGAGGCGGCCGCGTTCGTGGCCGCGTCCCACCTGCGGATCCTCGACGAGGTGACCGCCGGCGCCGCGTCCGCGTCCGGGGAGATCACGTTCACCGGGGGCTCCAGCGCCGGGGTCCTCTGGCCCCGGGTCATCGCCGGCGCGACGGGCCGGACCACCCGGACCACCGAGGCGCCCGAGGCGACCTCGTACGGGGCGGCGCGCCTCGCCGGGACGGCTGTCGGGATCGACCTTCCCGCCCTTCCGCTCGACCCCACGGCCATCGCCCCGCAGGAGGCCGAGCGAGCCGCATACCGGGATGCGGCACGGCGGTGGCGCGAGGTGTACGACGCCCAGCGCACCGCCACCGTCCGCTCCGGCGCCACCGCCCTGTTCACCCCGCCCGGAGCCGCGCGCGCCGCGGCCCCCGAACTCTGACACACCGACACAAGGAGAAACACCCATGGCTGATCTCGAAGGAAACCGCTCCGCCAAGCAGTTCCACGCCGACGTCCCGGCGGTCCGCTTCACGAACGCGATCAAGGGGGCGCACGCCCTCGACTGGGGCATGCAGAACCGCCTCTCGCGGATCCTCGACCCGGAGACCGGGCGGACCGTGATGCTCGCCTTCGACCACGGCTACTTCCAGGGGCCGACGTCCGGTCTGGAGCGGATCGACCTCGGCATCGCACCGCTGGCGACGCAGGCCGACGCGCTCATGGGAACCCGCGGCGCCTTCCGGACCTCGATCCCCGCCGGCACCTCGGCCGGACTGGTGGTCCGCGCCTCCGGCGGGCCTTCCATCCTCAAGGACCTCTCGGACGAGCACGTCGCCCTCGCGATGGACGACGCCGTGCGCCTGAACGCCTCCGCGGTCGCGGTGCAGGTGTTCGTCGGCGGCGAGCACGAGTCGCGCAGCATCCGGAACCTGACCACGCTCGTGGACGACGGCTACCGGGCCGGGATCCCCGTCCTCGGCGTCACCGCCGTCGGCAAGGAGCTGACCCGCGACGCCCGGTACCTCGGGCTCGCGGTGCGCATCATCGCCGAGCTGGGCGCGCAGATGGTGAAGACCTACTACTGCGAGGACGGCTTCGAGGACGTCGTGGCGGCCTGCCCGGTCCCGGTGATCATGGCCGGCGGCAAGAAGCTCAGCGAGCTGGACGCGCTGCGGATGGCCTCGGCGGCCGTGCGCGCCGGGGCGGCCGGCGTCGACATGGGCCGCAACATCTTCCAGAGCGAGGCCCCCGAGGCGATGATCGCGGCGGTGCGTGCGGTCGTCCACGGCGACCTCGATCCCGTCGACGCGCACGAGCTGTACCGGGAGCGGGCCCAGGGCGGTGCGTCCGCATGACCGACGCGCGCATCCTGTCCGTCGAGGACGCGGATCTCCGTTTCGGGGACTGGGGACCGGGCTACCTGTCCACGGACGACGACGCCGCGTTCGGTGTGGTCGTGCTGCGGCCGGGAGACGTCTTCGCCAACCACCTCCACGAGCACCACACCGAGAGCTTCCTGGCGCTGGAGGGCGCAGCGGAGATCTGGCTGGACCGCACCGAGCGCATCGTGCTGTCGGCGGGCCAGCTCCTGCACGCCCGGCCGGGCGTCGAGCATCTCGTCCGGAACCCGTTCGACGCGCCGTTCCGCGCGGTGTTCGTGAAGACCCCCTGGGCGGACGGCGACAAGATCGACCGTCCCTGGGAGCCGGGAGCGACGGGATGAGCGCCGCGTCGGGCTCCACCCTCACCGAGACGGTGACGGCCCAGCGCCGCGGGGCGGCCTTCCGCAACGGTTCGCTGCGGTCCCGGCTCATCCTCTTCGCCCCTCTCATCGCGCTGCTGGTGCTCGTCGTGTTCTTCGCGATCGTGAGCCCCGTCTTCCTCACCGGCAGCAACCTCGTCAACCTCGTGCGGCAGATGGCGGTGCTGCTGGTCGTGGCCCTCGGATCCACCTTCGTGGTGCTGATCGGCAGCATCGACCTGTCCATCGGATCCATCGTCACGCTGACCGGGGTGTCGTCCGCGATGCTCGTCGGCGTCATCGGTCCCGGCGGCGCTCTCGTCGGCTTCGCGGTCGGGGTCGCGTGCGGCCTCGTCAACGGCCTCGTGCACGTCTACCTCAAGGTGCCGAGCTTCATCGTCACCCTGGGCACGATGTTCGTCTTCGCCGGGATCGCGCTCATCATCACGGGAGGCAGGCCCCAGGGGCTGCGCTCGCCGGAGCTGTCCGCGCTGTTCGGCGGAACGGTGCTGTTCGGCATCCCGACGATCTCCCTGTGGGCACTGCTGGCGCTCGTCGTGGCGGTGCTCGTCGAGCGCAAGCTCGCCTTCGGGTACCGCGCGAAGGCGGTCGGCGACGCGGAGACCGTCGCCAAGCTGTCCGGGATCGACGTGGACCGGGTCAAGGTGCTCGCGTTCGTCCTCTCGGGGGTCTTCGCCGCGTTCGCGGGCCTGCTCCTCATGACGAGGACCAACTCCGCGTCCGGCGCGATGGGGGAGCCCTTCCTCATGGAGGCGCTCGCCGCGATCCTGCTCGGCGGGACGTCGCTCATGGGCGGCGTCGGCGGCCCGACGCGGACGATCCTCGGCGTGCTGGTCATCTCGGTGCTCAGCAACGGGATGAACCTCGCCAGCGTCGACCCGTTCACCCAGCAGACCGTCAAGGGTGTCGTGCTGATCGCCGCGGTCGCCCTCACGCTCAACCGCAAGGAGCTCTCCAGCGTCAAATGACCGGCGGCCGCGCCGCCACCACCCCCGCAATCGAACCGAACACGAAGGAGTGTGCACGATGAACACCTCGAAGAGAAGGTGGCCGGCCCGCGCCGCCGCCCTCGCCAGCGCCGTGGGCCTGGCGGCCGTCGTCTCCGGATGCGCGAGCCCGCAGGGCGATGCCGCCGAAGCCGCCGATCCCGATGCGCCGATCGTCATGGTCCAGGTCCCGACCATGGACAACTCGTACTGGGCCGACGTCATCAAGGGCGCCGAGCAGGCCGGCGCAGCTCTCGGGCTGACCGTGGACGTGCAGGTCTACGGCGACTCGACCGACACCCAGCTCAGCCAGGTGCAGCAGGCCGGATCCAAGGGCGTCGACATGGCGCTGCTGTTCGCGCAGGACCAGGCCTCCTCGCCGACGCTCATCTCGGCGGCGACGGAGCAGGGCATCTACGTCACGAACATCTTCTCCAACCAGGCCTGGTCCACGCCGGCCGACGCCGAGTTCGACGACCACTACGTCGGCTACTTCCTGCCGGACAACGTGCAGGACTCGTACAACATGGCCACGTCCGTGCTCACCCAGATCGGGGGCAAGGGCAAGGTGCTCCACATCACCGGGCTTCCGGGCAACACCACGGCGGAGGAGCGGCGCCTCGGGGTCGAGAACGCGCTGAAGGACTTCCCCGACGTCGAGCTCGTCGGGCAGGAGAGCGGGGGCGAGAACCGCGTGGCCACCCAGCCGGTCATCGAGGACCTGCTGACCGCGCACCCGGACGTCGCCGCCGTGATCTGCCACAACGACGACGAGGCGATCGCCGTCATCAACGCCCTGCGCGACCGAGGGATGACCGACGTCAAGGTGGGCGGCATCGACGCCATCGACGAGTTCCTGGACGACATGAAGAGCGGGGGCAACGCCGCCGCCACCGTCGCGATCCACGGCTCGTGGTTCGGCGGATACAACGTCGTGCGGCTGTATGACGCATTCAAGGGCGAGGAGTACACGCCGGCGGAGTCGATGATGTTCCAGGACTCGCTGACGGTCGACACGGCCGAGGCCGCCGAGGAGTACCAGAAGGTCGTCTACCAGGCCGACCCGCTGCCGTTCGACTGGAAGGCCATGTCGCGGGCCGAGGCCGGCGAGGACTGGGACACCCAGGTGCCGCTGCGCCCGATCGACCCGGACGACTACTGGGGCCGCATCGGCGAGCCCGCACCGAGCGGGTACTCGCTGCCGGAGGCCTTCCGGAAGGACCTCGACGGTGGTGCCGTGCAGAGCGTCGCCGAGCTGTACCTGTCCCACGCGGTCTCGAACCCGCTGGGCGGAGTGATCGAGCTGACCCGTTCCGGCTCATCCTCGTTCGGGCAGAAGTAGGAGGGCGACGATGACGATCGAACCGGGGAGCACATCCGTCGCCGCGGCACGCATCGAGGCGTCGGGGGTCGGGATGGTCTTCGACACCAACCGCGTGCTCGACGACGTCTCCCTGCGCGTGCTCCCCGGTGAGATCGTGGGTCTCATCGGGGAGAACGGGGCGGGCAAGTCGACGGTCATGGACATCCTGTGCGGCGCGCTGCGACCCACTGAGGGCGAGGTGCGGATCGGCGGGGAGCCCGTCGTCCTGTCCTCCCTGATGGAGGGGGCCGGGCACGGTGTGTTCCGGGTGTTCCAGGAGCAGAGCCTCGTGGCGAGGCTGCCCGTGTACGTCAACCTCTGCCTCGGCGCCGAGCAGCGTTTCAGCCGGGCCGGCGTCTTCCAGCAGCGCCGCGCGCGGGAGCACGCCCGCCGTGTCCTGTCCGACCTGGGACTCGACATCGACGTGGACCGGACGGTCGCCTCGTACACGTTCGGCGAACGGCAGCTGCTCGAGATCGCGCGCGCGGTCTCGCTGTCGCGGATCTTCGGCGCGTCGTCGCCGGTGATCCTGCTGGACGAGCCGACCGCCGCGCTCGCAGGGCATGAGCTGGAGCTGTTCTTCCGTCTCCTGACCACCCTCCGCGACGCCGGGACGTCCTTCGTCTTCGTCTCGCACCGGCTTCCCGAGCTGCTGCGCTTCTCGGACCGCCTCTACGTCCTGAAGGACGGCGCCGTGGTGGCGGAGGTGGGCCCGGAGACGTCGGAGGCGGAGCTGCACCGGCTGATGGTGGGCCGGGAGCGCGCCGACGACATGTATCGGAAGGACCGCCAGTGCGGCCCGGGTGGCGACGTGCGCCTGTCAGCGCGTCGCCTGTCCGCGGCGGGGCTGGAGCCGATCGACCTCGACATCCGGGCCGGGGAGATCGTCGGCGTCGGCGGGCTGCTCGGATCCGGGAAGAGCCAGCTGGCGGCCGCCCTCTTCGGAGCGACCGCCGCCTCCGGCGAGGTGGAGGTCGACGGCCGCCCGCTCCGCCGCGGCGTGCGCGCGCGGGTCCGGGCGGGATTGGCGTACATTCCGCTGCACCGGCACGCCGAGGGCGCGAGCCTCGGGATGTCGATCGTCGAGAACATCAACGAGGTCGACCTCGGGCGCGGTCCCGTGCTGCGGGTGCGACGTGCGGGGGAGGAGCGAGCGGCCGCGCAGACGTGGTCCGAGCGGCTCCGCATCCGGCGGCGGGGACTCGACCAGCCCGTCCGCACCCTGTCGGGCGGGAACCAGCAGAAGGTCGTCTTCGCGAAGTGGCTGCGGGAGGGGGCGGACGTCATCATCGCGGACAACCCGACCCGCGGCGTGGACGCGGGCGCCAAGGAGGAGATCTACGAGCTTCTCCGGGACCTGACCGATCAGGGCGCCGCGGTGCTTCTGGTCAGCGACGATCTGTTGGAGCTGATCGGGCTTTCCGATCGCATCCTGGTCCTCCACGACGGCGAGGTCGTCGGCGAGGTGGACTCCACGCCGGAGTCTCCGGCGCGCGAGGAGGAGGTCGTGGCATTGATGGTGTGACGGACGGATCAGTGGCAGGAACCAGCGAGAACGTGAGAGAGAAGGAAGAGATGACCGAGAACACGGGCACCGCCCCGAAGCATGAGATCACCCAGATCTGCATCGTGGTCCGCGACATCGAGCGGTCCATGAAGGAATACACCGAGCGCCTCGGGTGGGGGCCGTGGAAGGTGTTCGAGTACGGCCCGCCGCTGCTGCACGACACGCACCTGCGCGGCGAGCCGGCCGAGTTCACCATGATCGGCGCCGAGACGATGGTGGGCGGGATCGGCTTCGAGCTGATCCAGCCGACGGGCGGGGACAGCATCTACCAGGAGTTCCTCGACCGGCACGGCGAGGGCGTTCAGCACATCGCGATCATGAAGCACTCCAAGGAGGACTCGGACGAGCTGATCGCCGACGTCGGCGCCGCGTCGATCATGGGCGGGAGCACCGGCGCGGACATCGAGTTCTATTACCTCGACACGCAGGACACGCTCGGGGTGACGATCGAGAGCGGCACCGGCCACGCGATCGACATCCAGCCCACGAGGGTCGTGGGCTGACCGCGGCGCGAGCCGGCGGCGTTTCGTCTCGTCGCTGCGCTCCTCGCTCAACGACCGGGGGTGTGCGGTTCTCGGTCGTTGAGCGACACTTCGACTCGCTTCGCTCGCTCAGTGCGGGTCTCCGCGAGTCGAAACGCGGTGACCCGGTGGTGGGGCCTTTCGGTCGTTGAGCGAGCGGAGCGAGTCGAAACGCGGTGACCCGGTGGTGGGCCGTTTCGGTCGTTGAGCGAGCGCCGCGAGTCGAAACGTGGTGACCCGGGGCTGGCGGCGTTTCGTCTCGTCGCTGCGCTCCTCGCTCAACGACCGGGGGTGGTCCCTTTCGGTCGCTCAGTGCGGGTCTCCGCGAGTCGAGACGCGGCGGGTCAGTCGAGGGCGATGTCGACCTGGATCTCGCTCGCGAGCCGTTCCAGGTCCGCGCGCAGAGCGTCCGCATCGGCGTCGGCCGGCACCGTCGCCTCGACCGTGGCCTCGAACAGCCGGCCGCCGGCCATGGCGGCGTCCCGCGTCTGGCTCGTCATGCTCTCGATGCTCAGGGCGTGTGCGGACAGCACGCCGGAGACCTCGCGCACGATCCCCGGGCGGTCGTTCCCGAGCACCTGGATCGAGATGCGCCGCTCGCCGCCGGCCGCGGTCGGGGCGGCGCCGTCGTGCACCGTGACCGTCAGCATCCCGTCCAGCTCTCCGAGGGCGTGGCGCAGCTCTCCCGCCCGCTCGGCGGCGACGGACACCTCGATGACGCCGGCGAAGGTGCCGGCGAGGTCGGCCAGGCGACTGTTCTCCCAGTTGCCGCCGTGCGCGTCGACGACGTCGGCGACGGCGGCGACGAGGCCCGGGCGATCGGTTCCGACGACGGTGAGGATGAGCGTGGTCATGCCGCCAGCGTAGGCGAGGCCCGCCCCCGCGTCACCCGCGGATCCGCTCCCGTGTCCGACGCCGCGCCGGCCTACGCGGCGGACCACCGCCCGGTGGCGAGGAACTCCTCCAGCCGCGCGCGGTGCGGTGCGAGGTCCCAGCCCTTGGCCGCGACCCATTCGTCGGAATAGTAGGTGTCGACGTAGCGGGCGCCGCCGTCGCAGATGAGCGTCACCACGCTTCCCTGCACCCCCTCGTTGCGCATCCGGGCGATCAGCTCGAACGCGCCGACGAGGTTCGTCCCGGTCGATCCGCCGGCCCAGTGCAGCGTGCGCTCCTTGAGCAGCCGGATCGCCGCGATCGAGGCGGCGTCCGGCACCTGGATCATCTCGTCGATCACGCTCGGCACGAACGACGGCTCCACGCGCGGTCGGCCGATCCCCTCGATGCGGCTCGGCGTGCCGGTGGTGTAGTCCGCGGCGCCGGTGCTCCAGCCGCCGTAGAAGGCCGAGCCCTCCGGGTCCACCACGGCGATCCTGGTCTCGTGGCGGCGGTAGCGGACATACCGGCCGAACGTGGCGCTGGTGCCCCCGGTCCCCGCGCCGACGACGATCCACGCGGGGATCGGGTGACGCTCGTGCGAGAGCTGGCCGAAGACGCTCTCGGCGATGTTGTTGTTCCCGCGCCAGTCCGTGGCGCGCTCGGCGTACGTGAACTGGTCGAGGTAGTAGCCGCCGCACTCGGACGCCAGGCGCTCGGCCTCCGGGTACATGTCGGGGGCGCGGTCGACGAAGTGGCACCGCCCGCCGTAGAACTCGATGAGGTCGATCTTCTCCTGGCTCGTCGAGCGCGGCACGACCGTGACGAACGGCAGGCCGAGCATCCGGGCGAAGTACGCCTCGGACACGGCCGTGGAGCCGCTGGACGCCTCCACGAGCGTGGTGCCCTCGTGGATCCGCCCGTTGACCAGGCCGTAGAGGAGGAGCGAGCGCGCCAGCCGGTGCTTCAGGGATCCGGTGGGGTGCACCGACTCGTCCTTCAGGTACAGGTCGATCCCCCACTCCGCAGGGAGGGGGAACAGATGCAGGTGCGTGTCGGCGCTCCGGTTGGAGTCCGCCTCGAGCTTCCGGATCGCCTCGCCCGCCCAATCGGTCATGCGATCGAGGCTACCGGGTGCCCGGCCGGCGCCCGCGGGGTCGGTGCGCGCCTGGTCAGGAGTCGAGTGCGCGGCTCAGCCGAGGCGGTAGAAGCGTTCGGCGTTGCGCCAGAGGACGGCGTCGACGTCGAGGCCGCGGTCGCCGGCCCACGTCGCCACGGTCCGCGCCCACGCCTCCCGGGCGCCCGCAGCCACGATCTCATCCGTGTCATCCCGCCCTGCGGCGCCGGCGGGCGCGGGCTGGACGGCCGACACGGGCCAGTCGCTTCCCCACATCAGCCGGTCCGGTCCGAAGGCCTCCAGCGCGGCGTCGAGGAACGGGACGACCTGGGCGGCATCCCATCGGCCTCCCGCCTCCGCCGGCAGCCCGGACAGCTTGCAGCTCACCCGCGGGTGCGCGGCGAGCGCGTCCAGGTCGCGGAGCCAGGCGGCCCCCGGCGACCGCGGGGCGTCGGCGGTGCCCACCGCGGGCTTGCCGAGGTGGTCGAGCACGATCGGCAGCTCCGGGACGGCTGCCGCGAGTCCGGCCACGTCCGTGAGCTGGGAGGCCCGCACGCAGGCGTCGAACGTCCAGCCCCGCTCGGCGACGAGCGCGGCGCCATCGAGGAAAGCGGGGGAGGTCGCCAGACCGTCGGGCTCGCCCTGGAGCAGATGCCGGACGCCCACGACCAGGCGGAAGGCGGCCAGCGCGGCGAGGTGCGCCGTGGTCGCGGCCCCCCGATCCAGTCGCGCCCCGGCGACGATGCCTCGCACCCCCGTCGCGGCGGCGATCCCGGAGACCCATCCGACCTCGTCGAGCGTCTGCGACTCGACCGGATCGGCCTGGACGAACACCGCAGCCTGCTCCTCGAAGCCCCGGATCGCGGAGGCGCGCAGCTCTCCGACGGCGAAGCGCGCGCGCAGCGGCCCCTCCAGCCACGCGTATTCGAGCCGATCCGGATCCCAGAGGTGCAGGTGCGAGTCGAGGAGGCGCATCCGCCCATCCTGCCCCATCGGCCCGGCGAACCGAGGGCAGACATCCGATCACTGGCTATGCTGGGCCGCATGGCTGTCACCGACGAGGCGATCGAGAAGATCAAGGCGATGATCGTGTCCGGCGAGCTCGGGCCCGGCGATCGCCTTCCTCCGGAGAAGGAACTGGCGGAGCGGCTGGGGCTGTCCCGCAACTCGATGCGGGAGGCGGTCAAGGCGCTGGAGGTCATCCGCGTCCTCGATGTCCGTCGCGGCGACGGCACGTACGTGACGAGCCTGGAGCCGGACCTGCTCCTGGAGGCCATCGGCTTCGTCGTGGACATGCACGACGACGACTCGCTGCTCGAGCTGTTCGCGGTCCGCCGGATGCTGGAGTCGCAGGCGACGGGCCTCGCCGCGTCACACGGTGAGGACGCGGCGATCGGCGCGCTGCAGGAGGAGGTCGACGCCGTCGACGCCGGCGTCTCGATCGACGACCTCGTCGAGCACGATCTGCGCTTCCACCGCGAGATCGTGCGGATGGCGGGGAACGGCTACCTCTCCAGCCTCGTGGAGGGACTGTCCAGCCAGACGATCCGGGCCCGGGTGTGGCGCGGTCTCACCGAGCAGGGGGCGGTGGAGCGGACCCTCGCCGAGCACCGGGCGATCGCCGATGCGATCGCCCAGCGCGACCCGGGGCTGGCCACGGCCCTCGCGACCGCGCACATCGCGGGCGTGGAGCGCTGGCTCCGCCAGGCCGCCCACGGCTGACCCATCCGCCGGCCGCTCCCGGTCCCGGTCTGCACATCCCGTTCGGTCCCGACCTGCACACGCCGTTCGGTCCCGATCTGCACATCCCGTCCCGATCCGCACACGATTCCGGCCCGAACGTGTGCGGATCGGGCGTCCGTGTGCAGATCGGGACAGGGCCCGGCGAGGCGAGGAAGGGCTACTCGGGGCGGAGGCGGAGCTGCGCCATGCCGCCGTCGACCTCGAGGAAGGTCCCGGTCGTCGAGCCGGATGCCGGACTGACCAGGTACAGGACGGCGCCGGCGACCTCGTCGGGCGAGACGAGGCGGCCGTGCGGCTGGCGGGCGTTGAGCGCGGCCCGCTCGGCCTCGGGGTCCGGCGCCGCGTCGAGAAGCCGGCCCACCCAGGGGGTGTCCGCCGTGCCCGGGTTGACGGCGTTCACGCGGATGCCCTCGCGGAGATGATCGGCGGCCATCGCGCGGGTGAGCGCGGACACGGCGCCCTTGGACGCGCTGTACAGCGCGCGCTGCGGCAGGCCCGTCGTCGAGGCGATGGACGCGGTGTTGCAGATGGCCGCGGCGGGGGAGCGGCGCAGCCACGGGAGGGCGGCGGCGGTCACGCGGGCGATCCCGGTGACGTTGATCGAGAGCACCCGGGCCCATTCGTCGTCGTCGTTGGCGGCGACGTCGCCCTGCGCACCGACGCCGGCGTTGTTCACCACGATGTCGATGCGGCCGAAACGCTCACCGACCGCGGCGATGGCCGCGTCGACGCTGTGACGATCCGACACGTCCGCCGTGAAGGCGGCGTGCCGGGGATCCGCGTTCGCCGTGTCGCGATCGAGCACGGCGACCTGGGCGCCCTGGTCGTGCAGCAGCGCCGCGACGGCCGCGCCGATCCCGGACGCCCCGCCGGTCACGACGGCGACCAGCCCCTCGACCTGCCCGCTCACTTCTGCGCCTCCCATGCCACGAACTCCTGTCGCTGTCCGCCGAGTCCCTCGATGTCGACCTCGACCACGTCGCCGGGCCTCAGATAGGGGAACCGCCCGCCGAAGGCGACCCCCTGCGGCGTCCCGGTCAGGATCAGGTCGCCGGGCTCGAGCGTGACGTACTGGGACAGGTGATGCACGATCGTCGCGACGTCGAAGATCATGTCATTCGTGTTCGAGTCCTGCCGCGGCTCGCCGTTGACGAAGCTGCGCAGGCGGAGGTTCTGCACGTCGACCTCGTCCGGCGTGACGAGCCAGGGTCCGGTCGGGTTGAAGCCGGGAGCGATCTTGCCCTTGGACCACTGCCCGCCGGACACCTCCATCTGGAAGGCGCGCTCGGAGACGTCGTTGGCGACGACGTAGCCGGCGATGTGCGCCGCGGCCTCGTCGGGGGAGTCGAGGTACGCCGCCCGGGTGCCGATGACGACGCCGAGCTCGACCTCCCAGTCCGTCTTGTCGCTCCCGCGGGGGATGGTCACGGCGTCGTTCGGACCGACGACCGTGTTCGGCGTCTTCAGGAAGAGGATGGGCACGGTCGGCGGCTCGGCGCCGGACTCGCGGGCGTGCGCGGCGTAGTTCTGCCCGATGCAGATGACCGCGCTGGGGCGTGCGATCGGGGCGCCGATGCGCAGGCCGTCCGCGTCCGTGAGCTCGGGCAGCAGCCCGGCCTCGAGGGCGGCGCGGGTCCGGGCCCCGGGATCGTCGGCGAGGAACGCGCCGTTCACATCCGATGTCAGCGGCCGGAGGTCCCGATAGCGGCCCTCTTCGAGGACGACCGGGATCTCGGATCCCGGCGCGCCCAGGCGTGCGAACTTCATGGTTCTCCCTTCGGCACGGACGGCGGGCTTGCGCGACCCCCTGGATCGGCTCCCGCGTTGACAGTATAGACATCGGATGTTTACACTCCAACTGTCTGTTGGGACCCGCTCCTCCGCGTGGTCCGCCGAGTGAGGAGCCCCGTGAGCCGTATCGTCGCGCTGGAGACCAGCGACATCCGCTTCCCCACGTCGCTGAGCCTCGACGGCTCGGACGCGATGAACCCCGACCCCGACTACTCCGCGGCGTACGTCGTCATCCGCACGGACGCCGAGGACGGGATCGAGGGCCACGCGTTCGTCTTCACGATCGGGCGCGGCAACGACGTCCAGGTCGCGGCGATCGACGCCCTGTCCGGGCACCTCGTCGGACGTGAGGTCGAACCGCTCCTGGATGACATGGGCGCGACGTTCCGCGAGATCGTCGGCGACTCGCAGCTGCGCTGGCTGGGCCCGGAGAAGGGCGTCATGCACATGGCGATCGGCGCCGTGATCAACGCGCTGTGGGACGTCAAGGCCAAGCGGGCGGGTCTGCCGCTGTGGCAGCTGCTGAGCCGGATGACGCCGGAGGAGCTCGTCGGGCTCGTCGACTTCCGCTACCTCACGAACGCGCTGACGCCGGCGGAGGCGCTGGAGATCCTCCGCACCGCCGAGCCGGGGCGGGCCGCGCGCGAGGCGGAGCTGCTCGCCACCGGCTACCCCGGGTACACCACGAGCCCCGGTTGGCTCGGCTACTCGGACGAGAAGCTGGAGCGGCTGGCGCGCGAGGCTCTCGCCGACGGGTTCACACAGATCAAGCTCAAGGTCGGCGCCGACCTGGAGGACGACATCCGGCGGTTCCGGAAGGCGCGCGAAGTGTGCGGACCCGACTTCCCGATCGCGATCGATGCGAACCAGCGCTGGGAGGTCTCGGAGGCGATCGACTGGGTGGCGGCGCTCGCCGAGTTCCGCCCGGCCTGGGTCGAGGAGCCGACCAGTCCGGACGACATCCTCGGACACGCCGAGATCGCCCGGGGGATCGCCCCGATCCGTGTCGCCACCGGGGAGCACGCCCAGAACCGGATGATCTTCAAGCAGCTCCTCCAGGCCGAGGCGATCCAGGTCATGCAGATCGACGCCGTGCGTGTGGCCGGGGTGAACGAGAACATCGCCAACCTCCTGCTCGCGGCGAAGTTCGGCGTTCCCGTGTGCCCCCATGCCGGCGGCGTGGGCCTGTGCGAAGCCGTCCAGCACCTGTCGATGTTCGACTTCGTCGCGGTCTCGGGAACCCGGGAGGGCCGCATGATCGAGTACGTGGATCACCTGCACGAGCACTTCGTGGTGCCGACCGACGTCCGCGGCGGCTCCTACACGGCGCCCACCGCCCCCGGCGCGGGCATGGAGATGAAGGCCGCCAGCCGTGCCGCCCACCTCTGGGCCGGCGGATCCGGGGCCGAGCTCGCGGCGACGGGGGAGCGACGTGTCGACGCCTGATCCTCGGACCGATCCGCTCGTTCCCCTGCCGACCCTGGGCTACGGGGCGGCGAACGTCGGCAACCTGTTCCGCCCGCTGACGGACGCCGAGGCGTGGGCGGTGCTCGACGCGGCGTGGGAGAGCGGGATCCGCCACTACGACACCGCCCCGCACTACGGGCTGGGCCTGTCGGAGCGCCGGCTCGGGGCGTTCCTGGCGACCAAGCCCCGAGACGAGTTCGTGCTGTCCACGAAGGTCGGGCGGCTGCTGCGCCCGAACCCCGACCACTCGGGCGGACTGGACACGGACAACGACTTCCACGTGCCCGACGACCTGAGGCGTGTGTGGGACTTCTCCGAGGCGGGGATCCGGGCGAGCCTGGACGAGTCCCGGGAGCGACTGGGGATCGACCGGATCGACATCGCGTACCTCCACGACCCGGAGCGCCACGACCTCGACCTCGCGCTCGCCGAGGCGCTGCCCGCGCTGGAGGCCGTGCGCGCCGCCGGCGGGGTGGGGCGGATCGGCGTCGGCTCGATGGTGTCCGAGGCGCTCGCCGCCGCGGTCCGCTCGGCGGATCTCGACCTCGTCATGGTCGCGGGCCGGTACACGCTGTTGGAGCAGCCCGCGGCGGCCGACGTGCTGCCGGCGTGCGCGGAGCGGGGCACCGGGATCGTCGCCGCGTCCGTGTTCAACTCCGGCCTGCTCGCGCAGAGCGAGCCGACGCGGGACGGGCGATACGAGTACGGGGCGCTGCCCGACGCGCTCTGGGAGCGCCTCCTCCGGATCGCGGCGGTGTGCCGGGCCCACCAGGTGCCCCTCCCGGCCGCGGCGATCCAGTTCCCCCTGCGGTCGGGCGTCGTCCGCAGCGTCGTCGTGGGCGGCAGCCGCCCCGCCCAGCTCCGGCAGAACGCCGAGCTCGCCGGCCTCGACATCCCTGACGCGCTCTGGGCGGAGCTGGCGTCGGAGGGATTGATCCCCGCCTGACGGCGGACCGACCGAAGGAGGAGCCGTGCTCGAAGGAATCCACCCCCTGCTCACCGGGGAGCTGCTGCTGCACCTGGACCGGATGGGCCATTCGGACGCGGTCGTCGTCGCGGACGCGCATTTCCCCGCCTGGGCGCTGGGGACGCGGGTCGTGGACCTCCCCGGGACGAGCACGCCGGCCGTCGTCGCGGCCATCCGCTCCGTCCTCCCTCTGGACGACGCGCCCGGGATGGACCTGATGGCGTCGGCGGACGGGGCGGTGCTGCCCGTCCAGCGCGAGCTGATGACCGCCGCCGGGACGGACGAGGCGACGACGGCGTTCGTGGAGCGCTTCGCCTACTACGACGTCGCACGGGCGGCGTATCTCATCGTGCGCACCGGCGAGACGCGGAAGTACGGCAACGCCCTGCTGCGCAAGGGCGTGGTCGGTCACCCGTCGTCCTGAGCCGGGGTCTTGTGCCGCGTGTCGGCGGGGGACGAGACTGTCCGCGTCGAGCCATCGGGGCCCGAGGAGAGGATGCGGACATGGCACACGGCGACATCACGCACATCGACATCCCGGTGTCGGACCTGGTGAGGGCGACGGCCTTCTACTCGGGCCTGTTCGGCTGGGACATCTCGGAGATGCCCGGGTTCGAGGGCTACCCGATGTGGCGGGCGCCGAACGGCATCTCCGGCGGCGGGCTCGCTCCCCGCGGGGACGGGTTCACGCAGCCGCGCTCGTACGTCGAGGTGGACTCGATCGAGGAGACGATCGCGGCGGCGAAGGAGGCCGGCGGCTCGGTCGCGATGGAACGGCAGCCGATCACCGACACGAGCGCGTGGGCCGTGATCGTGGATCCGGACGGGAACCACATCGGGCTGTTCGAGGGGGTCGTGAACGGCTGACCCGCACCGCACGACCGGTCACGAGGTGCGCCGGCGCGCGCGGTACGCGGCGACCGCGTTGCGGTTGGCGCAGGTCGTCGAGCAGTAGCGCTTGGAGCGGTTGCGGGACAGGTCCAGCGCGAGCGCGGCGCAGTCGGCGTCCGCGCAGACCGTGATCCGGTCGCCCTCGTGCGCCCGGATCACGTCGACGAGGGCCATGGCGGTCTCGATGAGGATGCGTTCGTCGAGGGGGCGGTCGTCGCCGACCGCGTGCAGGTGCCAGTCCGTGTCGCCGTGCCGCGTCAGGCGGGGGGCGAGCGCGACGTCCGCGAGTGCGGCGTTGACCGCGTCGGCCATCGCGTCGCGCGGCGCCAGCAGCATCGAGCGCAGCCGCGGGCGGAGGCTGCGGAGAGCGCGGAGCTCGGCCTCGTCGCGGTCGATCCGCCCCGTGTAGGGGTGTGCGGCCTGGAAGGCCTCGACCCGTGCGGGCGTGTCCAGCGTGTCCGGGGGCTCGGCGGTGTTCACCAGGTGGACGGCAGCGCGGAGGGATTCCGTCGTGTCATCGGTGAAGAGCATGTTGACAGCTTACGCGGCGCGGGCCTAGCGTCACATCCCATGGAGGCATACGCCGATGACATGACCCGCCGGCGCACGACCGGCACCGGTCTGTTCGTCGCGGTCGCGGCCGCGGCGTCGTTCGGGATGTCGGGGGCGTGGGCGCGCGGCCTGATCGACGCCGGGTGGACGCCCGGGGCCGCCGTGACGGCGCGCGTGTGGGTGGCCGCGCTCGTTCTCCTGATCCCCACCGTCCTGGCGCTGCGGGGGAAGGCGCCCGTCGTGCGGCGCAACCTCGGGATGATCGCCGCCTACGGCCTGCTCGCCGTCGCCGCGACCCAGCTCTGCTACTTCCAGGCCGTGGCCGTGATGGACGTCGGGGTGGCTCTGCTCGTCGAGTACACCGCGCCGGTGGCGGTGGTCCTCTGGCTGTGGATCCGGCGCGGGGAGCGCCCGACCGCGCGCAGCGCCCTCGGCGCCGCCATCGCGTTCGCGGGGCTCGTCCTGATGCTGGACGTGCTCACCGGCGCCCGGATCGACCCCGTCGGGATCCTGTGGGCGCTCGGCGCGATGACCGGCGCGGCGGCGTACTTCCTGCTGTCCGGGCGGGCGGACACCGGGCTGCCGCCGATCGCGCTCGCGGGATCCGGTCTGCTCGTCGGCGCCCTCGGCCTGACCGCGGCGGGGGCGGTCGGGATCCTGCCGATGGCATGGACCACGGCCGACGTCGCGTACCGGTTCGGCACGGTGCCCTGGTTCGTCCCCGTGCTCGCCGTGGGGATCCTGGCCACGGCGCTCGCCTACGTCCTCGGCATCGCGTCCACGCGCATGCTCGGCTCGCGCGTGGCCTCCTTCGTCGCCCTGGCGGAGGTCATCGCCGCGCTGCTGTTCGGATGGCTCCTGCTCGGCCAGCTCCCCGGGCCGTGGCAGCTCGCCGGCGGAGCGCTGGTGCTGGCGGGCGTCGTCGTGGTCAAGCTCGGCGAGCCGAAGCCGCCGCCGCTCGTCGAACCGGTGTCCGGGCGGGGTGCCGGCTCGTCCGGCCGGGAGCGGTAGCGCTCAGGGGTGAGGTGGGCGGCGCTCCCCGGGGACGACAGGGCCACGTCCGGGAACCACGCGTCGTGGGGAGGCGTGGTCCTCACCGGGGACTCCTCCGTGGGAGAGGGCGGTCGGGCGCGTCCGACCCGTCCGGCGGCTCCTCCGGCTCCGCGCGCCATGCCGGGTCGGACGGGTCGAAGGGTGCCGCGCGGTAGGACCATTGCCCGCGACCCATGCGCGGGAACGCATAGGAGGCGTCCTCGAGACGGGTCATGCACTGTGTGCGGAACGTGTCCACGATGTCGCGGGTGACGCCCAGCTCGTCCGCGATCGTCGCGGGGTCGGGGTCGATCCGCTCGAGCCTCGCGTACGCCTCGGGGTCCACCAGGAGGAAGGCTGCGAACCGGTCTGCCTGGCGCTCCTCCGAGGCCACGTCCTGGGCCGAACGCCGCCCTGTCCGCGGGTGACCGTGCCGCACATGGCCGAGCTCGTGCGCGAGGACGGACCGGCGCTCGATCGGCGTCAGCCGTGCATCGAGATAGATCGTGCGCTCCTCCGGGAGGAAGCAGCCGAGGAGGTCACCCGGCAGATGGGCGCTCACGACCGCCACGTCCTGTGCCCTTGCGAGGCGGAGGAGCGTCTGCACGGCTCGCCTCCTTGTGCGGTTGGTCGTCCGACTTTCGGGATCCCCGCTTGGCGGCGAGCGGGTTCCTCCGAGTATCGGGTGCCCCTCGGACATCGAGCTCGGTGCCGTCGGAGTCCGGGGCGGCGGGGTCGTACTCCGCGATCAGGCGGTCGTAGGCGGCGTCGATGATCTGAGCCGGGTCGGCCCCGATGAGCTCGCACGTCTCGCAGAGCACGGCGAGAGGCAGCTCCACATGGCCGTTCAGCCATCGGTTGAGCGCGGAGGCGGATCTGTGTGTACGTTCGGCGACGATCTTCGCCGTGAACCCCCGCGTCGTGATCCGTCCCTTGAGCTCGAGACCCACGAACCGGGTGAACTGTAAGGCGCGCTCACGACTGTCCATGGGGAGACCCTATCGCCAGGAATGAGCAATCGCCGTACTCATATCGAGCGTCCCGACGCTTGCGATTGCTCGATCGAGCACTTATCTTGCCTATATGCCCACTCATCCATGCGCCGTCGTCGCAGAGAACGTCAGGGGCGCAGTGACGCGGTCCGGTCTGTCGATCCGGCAGCTCGCGGATCGGACGGACATCTCCTACTCGGCGCTTCGCAGGAAGGTGAGCGGCGACGTGGCATTCTCGTTCGGAGAGCTCTTGCGGATCGCGGAACTGCTCGGGGTGCGGCCCGCGGCGTTGCTGGACGAGGGCGGGGCGCCGGAGCGACCCGGGGCGGGAGAGAGGGCGTCTCACCCTTCCGGCTCAGTGTACCCGCCTTCACCGGTCTCGCCGTCGTAGCGGAAGACGCGCCCGTCCTCGAACGTGATCTCCACCGAGGTGCCGAGCGGCTCCTGCGCGAGCAGGCGCTCCTCGAGGCGCTGCGCGTCCTGCGCGTACTGGGCCTGCGTCTCCTTGTCCACTCCCCAGATCGTCGCGATCTTCATGTCGGTGATGAGGTAGAGGAACGCGGAGACGGCCGCACGGTTGCGTTCCGTGTCGGGGATGCGTTCCCAGAGCGTTCCGTCGTCCCTGGCCTGGCGGTACTGCTCCGCAAGCTCCCCCAGCCGGTCGCCCACGGAGCCGGTGCCGGGGATCTCCGGGTCGTCCGTGAGCGTCGGGTCCGGCTCGGCGGCGTCGGTGGGCGTGGGCGAGAGCGGCGCCACCGGGGTGAGGGTCGGAATCGGCGGGATGGTCGGGAACGGGGCGAGCGGCTCGCTGCTCACGTCGCGCGTGACCGTGAGGATCGTGCTGAAGGCGCCGACCCCCACGATGAGCAGGAGAAAGATCGGCACCGCGATCAGCAGGCCCTTGAGCGTCCCGTTCATCCTCCGGGGCGGCACAGGGAGCGAGGGCGACGCGGGGACGGCGCCCTGATCGAAGGGGAGTGTCCGCGCGTAGGGCGGCAGCGGTGCCGTCGCGGGGGCCGCCGGGGCCGGGGCGGCGGATGTTCGGGGTGCGTTCGCGGCATACGGGGGCAGGGGCTGTCCGGCCGGCGCAGGCGATCCGAGCGGAGTCGGCGACGGCGGGGGTGCCGTGGGGCCCAGCGGCGGAGCCAGGGGCGGCACGGGCGGGAAGCCGTCCTCGCCGTCCCGCGGATCCGCGGTCTCGTTCCCGCTCACCGTCACCTCCCCCGTGCGTTCGGAGGGTGCGCTGCGTCCCCTCCGCCTCGGTCACCCTATCGCGCAGTCCGGACGTTCCACGGGGACCGGCGGCGCTCAGCCCGCGAGCGCGCGCTCCAGGTGCGCACGGCCTCCGCGGATGGCGTCCGCCGTCACGTCCTGCCATCCCGGGTACTCGGCATGACCCGCGGGAAGCACCGCGAGATCGAGCAGGCGCGCCCCGGCGGCGACGGCGAACTGGCCCTGCGGCGGCACGTACTGGTCCCACAGCGCCGCCTCCACACGGACCGGGAGGCCGGCGTACCCGATGCTCGTCGAGGCGTCGAACCACCGCAGCACCTCGCGGGCCTCCGGGTGCCGCCGCACGTGCTGACGGACGGCCTCGCCGCTTCCCAGGCACGGCACGGCGAGGCGTTCGTCGTACTGGCCGAAGCTCGGCACGACGAGGGTGGCGCCGACGAAGCGGTCGTCCCATGGCAGGGCGAGCGCGCCGATGCCGCCGCCGAAGCTCTCGCCGATGTAGTAGAGGGGCAGTTCGCCGACGAGAGCGACCAGGGCGTCGGCGGCCAGCCACAGATCCCGTGCGCACAGCCCGAGGGCGTAGCGCTCGGGGTCGTCGATGCCGGCGAGCACGTGCTCCGATGTGGGCTCGGGCGCCCCGATCCCGGCGTTCAGCGTGCCGAGGCCGCGGGCCACAGGGTAGACCGCCGCGACGTCTTCCGGCACCCGCGCGAGATCGACGGCATCGCGGCCGCCATAGCCGTGACCGTGCACGACGCCCGCGCGCGGGGCCCCATGGCGGGGATGCACGACCCACGCGCGCAGCCGCACGCCGTCCACGCCCGAGTGCTCGACGACGGTCACCCGTCGGCCCTGCGCCTCGGTGGCGGAGAGGACGACGGGGGCGGCGTCCACGGCCGCGGCCTCTCGTCGCCAGCGTCGCCAGCGATCGGCGAAGCCGGGCGGCGCGGGGACGGGGTGCACGGCGCGGAGGTCGGCCTCGCTCCGGCCGTAGCTGCCGTCGAACGCGGCGTCGGGGAACCAGGTGTCGTATGGGGCGGGGAGGGTCATGCGGGGTGAGGGGTCCTGTTCCGGGTGCGGGGCGGGCGGGGGCGGGTCGGCCGCAGCACGTCGCCGGGCCGGGTGGCAGACTGGAGGCTCCATCGGAAGGAGACCGCGTGCTGGTCACGGAACGACGCGAGCGCATCCTCGCCCTGACCCGCGACCGCGGCACCGTCTCGATCGGCGAGCTGGTCGCGATGCTGCGGGTGAGCGAGATGACGGTGCGCCGGGACATCGACCAGCTGGCCGAGGAAGGCGCCGTCGAGCGCATCCGCGGCGGTGTGCGGGCGCGCGGGAACCCGCGTCTCGTGCCGGCGCCGGCGGCGTCGGCGGAGCAGCGCGCGATCGTGGCGACGGCCGCGGGCCTCGTCGAGCCGGGGATGGCCGTCGGCATCTCCGGCGGCCCCACGGCGCTCGCCCTCGCACGGGAGCTCGTGCGCGTGCCGGAGCTCACCGTCGTCACCAACGCCCTCCCGGTCTCCGACCTGTTCTCGCCGCCGGACCGCGCAGACGCTCCCTACACGCAGACGGTGGTGCTGACCGGGGGCGTGCGCACGCCGTCCCAGGCCCTCGTCGGGCCGGTCGCCGTCCGCGCCCTCGAGCACCTGCACTGCGATCTCGTCTTCCTCGACGCCCACGGCCTCGACGAGCAGGCCGGCATCACGACCATGAACCTCCTGGAGGCCGAGACCAACCGCGCGCTCATGGCCGCGGGACGCGAGGTCGTCGTCCTCGCCGAGCACGGGCGCTGGGGGGTGGTCGGGCTCACCACCGTCGCCGACCTCAGCGACATCGACCGTCTCGTCACCGACGACGGGCTCGACGAGACCGCACGCGAGCGGCTCGCCGCTCACGTCGGCATCCTGCACGTCGCGCCGAGGGGCGGCGTCGGCGAGCACGGGCTCGCGACGGCCCTCGCGGACTGAGTCCGCCGCCGTCATCGTGCGGTGCTCGCCCGCGGGATGAGGCGGGCGCCGACCGTCACGTGCCGCACCGGGAGGTCGGCCCCGGGAGGCGCGGAGATCTGCCGCTCCAGCTCCGTGAAGGCGGCGTCCACGAGCCGGGCGTGGTCGGGGGCGATGGTGCTGAGGGCAGGGACGGCGAAACGTGCGGCCCGGATGTCGTCGATGCCGACGACGGCGATGTCCCGCGGGACGTCGCGTCCCTGGGCCTGCAGAGCGGCGAGGGCGCCGAGGGCGACCGAGTCGTTCGAGCAGACGATGCCGTCGAGGTCGGCGACGGCGGTGGCCATGGCTCCGGCGACGCGCGCGCCCTCCTCGGCCGTGAACGCGTCGACCTGGGCGGTGAGGGCGGGATCGGCCGTGATCCCCGCGGCGGCCAGGGCCTCCAGATAGCCGGCGTGCCGACGATCGGCGGCGTCCGAGGGGCGGGCGTCCCGGCGCCCGACGAAGCCGATCCGGCGGCAGCCCACCGCGAGCAGATGCTCCGTCGCGGTGGCGGCGGCCGCGCGGTTGTCGATCGTCACGTGGGTGAACGGGCTCACCTGGATGTGCTCGCCCAGCAGCACGAGCGGGCCGGGGGACGTCCGGCGCGTGAGGTCCGCGACCGTGAGCGAGCGCGGGATGTGGATCAGTCCGTCGATGGGGGGCAGGCCGACGCCGTTGGCGACGTCGATCTCGCGGCCGTGGTCACCCTCGGTCTGCACGATCAGCACGGCCAGCCCGCGCTCGTCGGCGCCGCGCACGATCCGCGAGCCGAGCTCGGCGAAGTACGGCTCCTCGAGATGCGGCACGGCGAGGGCGATGAGCCCGGTCCGGGTGGCGCGCGCGACCGGGAGCACGCGGTCGCCGGGCGCCGTGGTCACGGGCGACCTCCTGGAGGGACGACGGTCTCCGCCGGGGCGACGGATGCCCTTCACGTTAGCGCTCTCCGTCACGATTGCACTCGGAACGCGATCACGCGCGCCTCCGCGACGCCGTTCGTCCGCTCCACCACGAGGCGGGCGGCCGCGAACGGACCGAGGTCCGCCGGCAGCGGGTGCACCCGCAGCCGGTGTCGGTTGTCGCGCTCGACCGCCACGGTCCGCCATTCGTCGGATCTCTCCGGCCGCACCTCGACGCGGTAGTCGCGGACGAGCTGCGGCAGCACCTCGTCGGGGCTGCGGTGGTGGTGCAGGGTGTTGAGCTCGAGGTCCACGTCGTCGTCGAACACGAGGCGGATCTCGGAGGCGGTGACCGGCCGATCCCAGTCCAGTCGCAGCCAGTGCGGGCCCTCCGCCTCCGGATCCGACGCCCAGAGGTGCGGCCCGCCGTAGGGACGGTTGTAGCCCGAGGTGGAGCGCTCCGGCGCCACGGCCTCGGAGGCCGGACTCGTACGGAACGCCGGCACCCGGCCGCGCAGCGGCTTGGTCGGCCACTGCACGAGGAGGCCGTCGCGGTCGACCTCCACGTTGCGGTCGTCGTTGTCGACCCGGTGCACGAGGGTGAGCACTCCGGGCGGCAGCGCCGAGCAGAGGTGTACCTGCACCTGCGGATTCGCGCGCAGCACGACGATCGCGTTCTGTGGCTCGCCCGGGGAGAAGGGGGTCTCAGCCCGCACCCAGGACGGGCCTCCGGCCGGGACCTCGACCACGGTGCGGTGCTCGAGCACGGCGGGCACGACGTTCTGCGGTCGGCCCGTGGACCAGACCTCCACCGTGACCTGGGTGTCCGTCTCGGCGCTGAGCAGCAGCTCGGTCGTGTCCAGGCGCGGGTGCACGGGCACGACGATGCCGAGGTCGTCGACGAGCGTGTGCGGGGCCGCGTCGGCCACCGCGCTCGCCGGGGTGCCGATCGTGCGCAGCGTGCTGGACGCCGTGACGACGGCCGTGCGGGCGAGATCGGAGGGATCCTCGTTCGCGACTCCGATGAGGGAGGCGTCGGCGCGGAGCAGCGTCTGCCGGAGTTCCGCACGATGGTGCTCGTACAGCTCGCGGGGCGTGGCGTCGTGCGTGTAGCAGAGGGCGGCGGCGGTGCCCGCGGCCTCGCCCATCGCCGCGCACGTCGCCATGACCCTGGCGGCACCGAACGCGATGTGCGTGGCCGAGACGTCGCGACCCGCCATCAGCAGGTTGTCGACGTTGACGGAGTACAGCGAGCGGAACGGGATCTCGAAGACGCCGTCGGAGAAGCGCTGCACCGCGCCCGCCCCCGTCGCGTACATGCCCTCGGCGGGATGCAGGTCGATGGACCAGCCGCCGAACGCGACGCCGTCGTCGAACGAGGTCTGCCCCAGGATGTCCTGCTGGCGCAGGGTGTAGTCGCCGATGAAGCGGCGGTACTCGCGCTTGCCGGGGAGGTTGCCGATCCACTCCAGGGTCAGGTTGTCGGCGTCGAACTCGCCCGAGTTCTTGATGTGATCCCAGATCCCGAGGATCACGGAGCGCAGCTCGTCGCGGATGGCCTCATTGTCGTCGACGATGTCGAGCGTGCCGCCCCACTCGATCCACCAGTAGTGCGCGCCGCTGTCGCCGCTGCGGATGATGCGCGACGAGGGGATCGGTGTGGTCGAGATGTCCTTCGCGCTCTCCGGCGCGACGTACTTCACCGGGTGCCCGAGATCCTTCGTGTAGAAGAGGAGCGTCGAGCCGAGGAACTCGCGCACCGGCTGCTCGGGGGCCCAGTCCTCGCCGAACTCGCTCCGGCTCTCCTTGCCCAGCCGGTGTCGGGCACCGACGAGCCGGCCGACCAGGCCGTCGCCCGTGCAGTCCAGGAACAGCGGCCCGCGGAAGACCGTGCGGATCTCGGAGCCCATGGTCCAGCCGGTGACCGACCGGACCCGACGGGCGTCGTCGGGCCCGGTCGCCTCGGCCTCCAGGACCTCCGTGTTGAGGAACAGCGTGAGGTTGGGCTCACGGCGCACGATGTCGAGCACCACGTCGTCCCAGTACACGGGATTGCCCTCGGGGTTGCGGAACTGGTTCTCCCGGTACATCTCACCGATGATCCCGGTCTCCCGGGCCCATCGCTGGTTTCCGTGTGCGGTCGCCCCGCACACCCAGACCCTCACCTCCGAGGAGGAGTTGCCGCCGAGCACCGGCCGGTTGTTGATCAGCACGGTACGTCGGCCGAGGCGAGCCGCCGCGACCGCGGCGCTCACTCCGGCGAGGCCGCCGCCGACGACGATGATGTCGGCTTCGACGGTCTGGGTGCGCATGGGGTGGGTTCCTTTCGGGAGGGGTGGTGGTGCCGCTCAGGGGGCGGCGATCGCGTCGATCTCGGAGCCGCGGTCGACGTCGGCGGCGGAGTCGGACGGGTCGCCGCGGAGCGGGGATGCGGTCGCGGTGCCGCCGAGGGCCGTGGTCGCGCCGCCGGCATCGCAACCGAGGGCGGCCACGATGTCGGCGACCGTGCTGGCGCCGGCGTGGCCGTCACGCGGGATCTCCGCGTGCCGCAGCGTGCCGCCGCCGGGGACCGTCGGGGCGCTGAGGTACACGATGTCGGTGCCGTCGGCGCGGGTCGCTGCGCGCAGGCGCTGCTGGCCGACGACCGGCTCGCCCACGGTGTCGGCGGTCCATCCGGACGTTCCGGCGGTCAGCAGCACCGTCTGGCTGCGGGTGACGCCGCAGCCCGGCGCCGACACCACGGCGTACACGCGGGTCTCGCCGCTCGCGGTCGTCGTGTCGAGCGCGGCGACGGTCTGCACGCCGCCCCCGAGGGCGTCCGCGTCGATGAGGGTCTCGCTCGTCCAGGCCGTGCCGTTCCACGTGGCCCAGCGGACGTCGAAGGCGTTCTCGGTCTGGTCCGCGTACCGATAGGTCACGCCCACGAGCTCGCCGTCGGCGAGGGCCATCTTCGCGGTCTGCACAGCCGGCACCGCGGCGGCGATGCTCTCGCCGGGCTCGTAGCCGCGCCACACGACCGCGCCCGGGGTGTCCGGACGGATCGGGGTCGGAAGGGTCTGCCCCGCGACGTCGCGGAAGCCGCCCACGGCCGGGTCGTACACCGCGTACGAGCCGAGGTGGCGGTACGGACCGGCGGGCCAGGGACCCCACTCCCACAGCACGTGGATCTTGCCGCTCGCGTCGACCGCGAGGTCGTCGGGGTAGAAGGAGTGGTTCACGGCGGCGGCGATCGTCGTCTCGCGGCTCCACGTCCCGGCGGCGGGGTCGTAGTGGTAGAGCACGCCGTCGCGGCGGGCCTGCGGGTCGGCGCCGATCCGCACCATGAGCCAGACGTCGCCGTCCGCCCCCTGGGCCGTGACCGGGTAGGAGACCGCGGCGCCGGCGTCGGGCATCTCTCCGCTCACGTCGACGAGCGAGGTCGCGTCGTACGGCGCGGTGGAGCGGAAGTACTTCCACGGCTCGTGGTGCATCGAGACGAACGCGTGGATGTAGCCGTCGCCGTCGATCGCGATCGAGGGCTGGTTGTGGCCGTTGTCGTCCGCGTACTCCGCGCAGGCCTCGGTGGCCAGGCGCAGGCAGCCTGAGGTCCACGTGCCGTCGGCGGCGCGGACGGCCAGGTTCACCTGATGCTTCGCGGCCACCGAGCCGGGCACGTTGTAGGCGAAGTACGTCTCGTCGCCGTCGACGACGAGCGGGTTCCACCAGCCGGACTGGTTGGAACTGTCGACCGTGACGGGCACGGTCTCGACGTCGGATGCCGCGGCGGCGGCCGGAGCCGGCACGGCGAGGACGAGTGCGGCGAGGGCGGCGGCAGCGGTGGCGCCGGCCTTCGGGCGGAGCGTCATGGCGATGCTCCTCAGCCCAGCAGCTTCTGCGCTTCGTCGCCGGCCTGCGCCATCGCGTCCTCGGCGCTCTGCTGACCCACGAGGACGGCCTGCACGCGGTCGGCGATCACGGTCTCGATCTGGGCGTACTGCGGGTACTGCCAGAACGGGTTGGTGGTCGCGGTGGCCGTGATCTTCTCGGCGAAGCGCGAGCCGAACGCGTCGGACGCCACCTCCTTCGAGGCCTGCGCCTCCTCGGTCACGGGCGGCAGGCCGCGCAGCGCGTAGTCGCCGAGCACCGCCTTCAGGTCGCTCGTGGCCCACTGGCCGAAGTCCGCGGCCGTGCGGGTGCTGTCTCCGGCACCGCCGCCGACGACGGCGATGGCACCGCCCCAGACGAGCGCGCGCGGGGTGTCGCCGTTCTTCAGCACCGGGCGGGATTCGGGCACGAGCTTGGAGGCCAGGTCGGGGTCCGGGGAGTCCTTCGTGACGGACGCGCGGCCCACGGGGGCGTCGTCGTAGATGGCGGCGCGGCCCTGGGCGAACAGCGAGCGGGCGTCGAAGCGGTCGACGTCGGCGGCGATGAGACCCTGGTCGTACAGCGACTTGTACCAGGTCACCGCCTCGATGCTCGCATCGTCGCCGATCGTGACCGTGCCGTCCTTGACGAGGTCGCTGCCGAACGTCTGCATCCAGATCAGGACGTCCTTGAGCTGGGCGGCCTTGGTCGAGGCGGCGTAGGGGATGAGTCCGCCGCCGAGGGACTTGAGCTTCTTCAGCGCCGCCTCGAAGTCGTCCACGGTGGTCGGGAACGCGGAGATCCCCGCCTTCGTCAGGAGCTCGGAGTTCGTGATGAGCCCGATCGCGCCGATCGTCCACGGGAACGCGTACTGCTTCCCGTCGAGCTGCGTGGCCTCCAGGCTCGACGCGGTGTAGCCGCGGCCCTTCGTGAGCGCCGAGACGTCCTCGAGCTTGCCGAGCGCCGCCAGCGAGGCGAGCCAGGCGACGTCGACGTGCGCGGCGCCGGTGAACTGCCCGCCGCGCACCTGGAGCATGAGCTGCTTGAAGTACTCGTTGTAGGGGAAGGAGACCTCGGTGATGCCGACGTCGTTGGTCTTCTTGTAGCCGTCGAGCAGGGCCCGGGTCGCGGGCGCCGCCGCCTCCTCGGTCAGCGACCAGCTGGAGAAGGAGAAGTCGGAGGCGGTGAAGTCGCCCGCGCCGAGCCCGGCGCTGGGGGAGGAGGACGGACTGCCGCTGCCGCCGCCGCTCGGCATGCAGCCGGCGAGGAGGAGGCCGGCGGCGCCGAGCCCGGCGAACTGCAGCAGCTGGCGACGGGAGACGGTGGTGTTCTCGGACATGGGGGTGCTCTCTTCTTCGAGGGACTGCGGATGAGGGGGTGGTGCGGGTCAGCCCTTGACCGCGCCGGCGGTGAGCCCGCCGACGAGGAAGCGCTGCAGGGCGATGAACGCGATGGCCACGGGGAGCGAGACCACGAGCGAGGCCGCCATGAGCTCCGGCCAGGCCGTGGACGCCTCGCCGATGAAGGTGTTGACGAGTCCCGGAGGCAGCGTCTGCTTGTCGGGTCCGGCGAGCGTGAGGGCGAAGATGAAGTCGTTCCAGCCGCGGACGAAGGCGAACAGGCCCGCGGCGATGAGGCCCGGCGCGGCCAGGGGCAGCACGATCGAGTGGATGATGCGCATCCGCGAAGCGCCGTCGACGCGGGCGGCCTCGATGAGCTCGTCCGGGATGGTGTCGAAGAAGCCCTTCAGCATCCATACGCACAGCGGCAGGGTGAACGTCGTGAACGACAGCACGAGCGCCGTGTACGTGTTGAGCAGGCCGTAGGCCGAGAACACGGCGTAGAGGGTGATGAGCAGCAGCGCCTGCGGGAACATCTGCGAGGCCAGCACGAAGTACATGAGGCTGCGCCGGCCGCGGTAGCGGAACTTCGAGAACGCGTAGCCCATGTACGCCGACACGAGCACCGACAGGATCGCGGTGATGACGGAGACGACGATGCTGTTGCGGAGGTAGCCGAACAGGGCCGGGTTGTTCGCGAGGGCCGCGTACGCCTCGAACGTGACCTCGGTGGGGAACAGCTTCGGCGGGTAGCTGAACACCTCGGTGCGCGGGGTGAGCGAGGTCGCGAGCAGCCAGTACACGGGCAGCAGGGCGAACCCGCCGAACACGACCACGGCGATCCACGCGCTCAGGGCGGAGGCGCGGCGGTCGGCGCGGTGGCGCCGGCGGCGCGGCGCGG
>NZ_BCRA01000006.1 GCF_001552355.1 Microbacterium resistens NBRC 103078 | reverse complement strand
CGGGGCGGGGACGGCGGTCACCGTCTCCTCGGTCAGCACGGCGGTCATCGCTTCTCCCCCTTCTCGGACAGGCGGACGTAGACGACGACGAGCGCCATCAGCAGGATCATCCAGAGCAGGCCGATCGCCCCGGCGTGCCCGAGGTCGAAGCCGTCGAACGCGGTCTCGTACACCGCGGTCGCGAACGTCTGCGTGGAGCCGGCGGGACCGCCGCCGGTGAGGACGTAGATGATGTCGAAGTGCTGGAAGTTCCAGATGAACTCCAGCAGGATCACGAGGCCGATGATGCCGCTCATCTGCGGCACCGTGATGGAGAAGAAGCGGCGGATGGTGCCGGCGCCGTCGATCTCGGCGGCCTCGTGCAGCTCGATCGGCACGGTCTGCAGGCCGGCGAGGAGCATGACCATCATCCAGGGGAACGACTGCCACGTCTTCGCGACGATCACGGCGATCATGGCGGTGGTGGGGTTCGCGAGCCACGCCTGCGGCGAGTCGATGAGCCCGACGGTCTCCAGCGCGGCGTTGAGCACGCCGTAGTTGGCGTTGAAGATCCACATCCACAGGAATGACACGACCACGCCCGGTATCAGCCACGGGATGAGCATGAGCCCGCGGAGCACCTTGGCACCGCGCAGGCGCGTGTTCAGGGCGAGGGCGAGGCCGAAGCCGATCACGAACGGCGCGACGGTCGTTCCCAGCGTGAAGACGAGCGTCTGGGTGAGGAGCGGGAAGAACTCACCGGTCAGCACGTCGACGATGTTCTGGAGGCCGACGAACTCGCGGCCGGGCTCGACGAGGCTCTGCTTGTAGAACGCGGTGATGAGGGCCGTGATCAGCGGATACACCACGACGGCGGCGAGAAGGGTGAGGCCGGGAGCCGTGAGGAGGAGGGCGAACATCCCGTCCGAGAGGCGACGGGGCCGACGACCTGTTCCTATCTGTGAGGAAATGGTCTGTTCTGTCATCTAGGTCATCCTTGGCCTGGGGTGATGTGTCCGCACTCTCGAGGTGCGGTCTCGGGCGTCCTTAGTATTTCCGGCGGATCACGGCTGCGTCAACCGGAGAACTCAATAGTCCGAAACTGATGGAAAATGGTGGATTTGTGGGGACTGATGAAGCCATGAATATCGATGCTTGCTAGTCGATTATCGATTGGCTACGGTCGGAGGAGCCGCCCCGCGGCGCCGCATGAGATCCGTCGTGCGGGAAGCGACAAGTTCGGAGACGCAATGAAGCGTGCGCTGGCAAGTCTGGCCCTGGCGGCCGTGTTCGGATCCGCCCTCGCTGCGGTGGTCCCGTCGGCGGCGGCTGTCGCCGCGGACGACGACGCGCTCTACCTCGCGCCGGGGGGTGACGACGCGGCCGCCGGCACGATCGACGACCCCCTCGCGACCCTGGAGGGCGCCCGCGACCGGATCCGCGCGGTGAAGGCGGGCCCCGGCCTCCCCGCCGGCGGTCTCACGGTCTACCTGCGCGAGGGCGAGTACCCGCGCAGCGCCTCGTTCGAGATCGGCGCGCAGGACTCCGGCGCCGCCGACGCCCCCATCACCTACCGCTCGTACCCGGGGGAGACGGCCACCCTCACCGGAGGTCGGGAGCTGCCCCGGGACGCGTTCGCCCCGGTGAACGACGCCGCCGTGACCGACCGCATCGTCGATCCCGCCGCTCGTGACCGCGTGATCGGGATTGACCTCGCGGCTCTCGGCATCACGGACTACGGCCAGCTCAGTCGCCACGGCTATTGGAAGGCCAACGACGTCAGCACCACGCCGCCCATGGAGCTGTTCATCGACGGCCAGGGCATGACCCTCGCGCGCTGGCCCAACGCCGACGCGGCCACCCCGACCGTGCAGATGGGCGACATCATCGACGCCGGTCCCGACCGCAACGACGCCGACCTGCAGGAGCGCGGCGGCACGTTCACCTACGGCTACGACCGTCCGAAGCACTGGACCCAGGCCGAGGACGTGTGGCTGGACGGCATCTTCGGCTACAGCTGGGAGTGGTCGTACAACAAGATCGAGAGCATCGACACCGAGGCGAAGACCATCACCCTCCGCTACGGCGAGATGTCCGGGATCATGAAGAGCTGGTTCCCCGACTTCCACTTCGCGCAGAACCTGCTGGAGGAGCTCGACGCCCCCGGCGAGTACTACATCGACCGCGCTGCCGGGAAGCTCTACCTGATCCCCAATGCCGCGTTCACCTCGGGGCGCGGCGACGTGACCGTGACGACGCTCGACGAGCCGATGCTGCGCGCCGACGGCGCCTCGCACGTCGCCTTCGAGGACCTTGTGATGGAGTACGGGCGTGCGACGGCCGCGGTGATCCTCGGCGGCTCGAACGTCACGATCTCCCACAGCGACATCCGCAACTTCACCGACGGCGGCGTGCTCATCAACTCGCCAGGGCGCTACACGTACGACGGCATCCCGGTGAACCGCGGCGGCCGCGACCACGCCGTGACCGACAGCCGGATCACGCACGTCGGCGGCGTCGGCGTGGTGCTCCAGGGCGGCGACAAGACGACGCTCGAACCCGGCCGCAACCGGGTCGAGAACTCCGAGATCGCCGACTTCGCGTACTACCACAAGGCTTACAACCCGGGCGTGATGTTCGATGGCGTCGGCAACATCGCCAGGGACAACGAGATCCACGACGCCCCGCATCCCGGGATCATCGTGCACGGCAACGACCACCTGTTCGAGCGCAACGAGGTGTACGACGTCTGCAAGCAGTTCCACGACCTCGGTGCGATCTACATGAACTCCGGCAAGACCCCGCAGCAGCGCGGCCATGTGTTCCGGGAGAACTACTTCCACGACATCGGCGTCGGCATGGCGGGCGTCGAGGGCATCTACGCCGACAACTTCACGTGGGACCTCACGATCGAGAAGAACGTGTTCGTGAACATGGGCAACGGTGCGATCAAGAGCGGCTCGGCCGACTACATCGAGGCGCGCAACAACGTCTTCGTCGACGCCTACGCCCCGTACGACAACTACGAGCAGTGGATGGGCGACCACGAGGGCAACGTCGTCGACCGCGACTACATGCCGGCCTGGGAAAAGGTGTTCGCCGACAACAACGACTTCGTCGGCACGCCGTATCTGACGAAGTACCCCGAACTCGCGCACTTCTTCGAGGACGACCACTATTTCCCTAACCACAGCACGTTCGCGGAGAACGTCGTGTGGAACCCGAACCGGGCCCGGATGACCGGCGTCAACGAGCACGGCGCGAAGGACGGGAAGAACCTCCTGAACTACGAGGACAACTGGGTGGCCGACGCCGACCCCGGCTTCGTGGACGCCGCGAACGGCGACTACACGCTGAAGGCCGATGCAGCCGTGTTCGACCGGATCCCCGGCTTCGAGGCCATCGCCTTCGGCGAGATCGGGGTCGACGGCGCGATCGGGCAGACGCAGCAGCCGCAGACCATCCCGCTCGAGGACATCGCGTTCGACAGCGACACGCTCACGATCGACGCGGGCGACGAGGTGCGCGTGCGCGCCGTGCCGCTGCCCTGGAACGCCGACGACGCCGCGGTGACCTACGCGTCGGCCGACCCCGCCGTCGCCTCCGTCAACGACAAGGGCGTAGTGCTCGGCATGGGCCCCGGTACGACCACGGTGACGGCGACGGCTAAAGCCGATGCCGCCAAGACCGCGACCATCGAGGTGATCGTCGAGGAGGGCGACGGCGTGCTGCACTTCACCGACTTCGAGTCGGGGGCGAACGGCTGGCCGACCGACCCGAACCGCTCCATCCAGGTGGATGCGTCCGGTGACAGGGTCTACCGGATCCTCAAGGGCGCGAACAGCATCCTGCCGCGGGACTTCACGGAGTTCGTGCTCGACGTCGACGTCACGGCACCGGCGACCACGCCCGAGAACGCGGGACTGATCGTCTACAACCGCAACGGCAAGGGCGGCGGGTACATCCGCTTCCGCCAGACCGCGGCCGGTCCGACCTGGACGATCTTCGACGACGCCTGGAAGGTCGTCGCCGAGAAGGTCGTGCCTGCGGCGCAGGGGCTGACACCCGGGGCGACCTCGCACGTGCGGATCGCGGTGCAGGACGGGCGGATCCGCATCTCCGTGAACGGGGCGATCGCGCTGGAAGGCGCCGACCCCGGTCCCGGTGCGGCGGGCCGGGTCGGGTTCTACGTGGAGAACTACGCCTCGCTCGACCTCGACGACATCGGGTTCTCACTCTCGGGCGTGCCGGTCACGGGCGTGAGCCTGGACGCCGACGCGGTGGGCCTGACGGTCGGCGAGCGGCGGTCGGTCGTGGCCACGGTCGCCCCGGAGGACGCCAGCGACGCCCGGGTCACCTGGACGACCGACGCCCCGGAGGTCGCCACGGTCTCCGGCGGACGCATCGCGGGGGTGACGGCCGGCACGGCGACGATCACCGCGACCTCGGTCGCCGATCCGAGCCTCAGCGACACGGTCACCGTGACCGTGGACGATGCCGAGTACCCGACCACCCGCCTGGACGGCCAGCTGAAGGACGGGGCGAATTGGAGTGAGTCCGACCTCATCGCGGTGGACGACACGGGTGTCGTGATCAGCGGTCAGGGCGTGCACGGCTACGAGGCCGAGCGCTTCGGCGACACCCTGCTGCAATTCGAGGCGGAGTTCGGCGCCTTCGACGGGGGCTGGTACGGCTTCCAGGCGCGCTCCGACCAGACCGGCCTTCCCGCCTGGCAGAACTCCAACACCGGATACCTCGCGGTGATCAAGGAGGACGTGATCGAGTTCCAGAGCTGGACCCCGGGGCAGACCATGCTCGACAGCATCCCCAACACGGTCATCGAGCCGGGGTCCACGCACCGCATCGAGTTCGGGGCCGTCGCCGAGGACGGCGGCACCCGCATCGTGCTCCGAGTCGACGACGTGACCGTGTGGAACATGGTCGACGCCAGGGAGAACCTCCGCATCGGTGCGGACGGCTTCTTCAACGTCTACCACTACGGCAAGACGAACACCCTGGCCGTGCGCCCGACGCCGCCGCCCGCGACGGTGACGGGCGTCTGCTGGGCGCCCGAGGCCGACCCGAAGACCCGCTACGTGCGCGGCGAGGAGCTCGACGTGACCGGCATGCTGCTGGGCGTGGACTGGAGCGACGGATCGCGCACCACCCAGCAGGTGACCGCCGACATGGTCACCGGCTTCGACAGCAGCAGGGTGCGCCCGCACCTCACGCTCACCGTGACGTACGCTGGCGCGAGCGTCGAGCTCCCGATCTCGGTGCGCCCCAAGCTCAAGGATGACGAACAGGACGTGCCACGATGCGGGTGACCTTCATCGGAGACTCGATCACCGACGCCGGGCGTGACCGATCCGATCCGGACTCCTTCGGGGACGGGTACGTGTCGCTCCTCGCCCCCGAGCTGCAGGCCGCGGGAGCCACGGTCCGCAACCTCGGGATCGCGGGGGACCGCGCCCGCGACCTCGCCGCCCGGTGGGACGCGGAGCTGCTGCCGACGGCACCGGAGCTGCTGACCGTGTACGTCGGCGTGAACGACATGTGGCGGCGCTTCGACAGCGACGACCCGACCTCGGCCGAGGACTTCGCCGCGACGCTCGGCGGGCTCCTCGACCGGGTGGCGGCGGCTCACGCTCCGCGGCTGATCCTCATGGAGCCGTACTTCCTCCCGGTGACGGAGGAGCAGCGGGCGTGGCTCGACGACCTCGACGGGAAGCGGGCGGCGGTGCGGGCCCTCGCCGCCGAGCGCGGGGCGGCGCTCGTGCCGCTGCACGACGTGTTCACGGCGGCGGCCAAGGAGCATCCGGTCGCGGAGCTCGCTCCGGACGGCGTACACCCGACGCCCCGCGGATCCGTCCTGATCGCCGACGCCTGGCGCGCGGCCCGGTCCATTAGCGATAGTCGATAACGGACGTAGACTGATGGTCATGACGGATGCTCTGGGCACGGCGGGACTGCAGCGCGGGCTGCTGTCGGATCAGATCTACGCGCTCATCAAGGCGATGATCAAGGACTCGACGCTGGCCCCCGGCGAGCAGCTCGTGGAGTCGCAGCTCGCCCGGAAGATGCAGGTGAGCCAGGCACCGGTGCGCGACGCCCTCAAGCGGCTCGCCCATGAGGGGCTCGTGTCGCACGTGCGGCATCAGGGCAACTTCGTCGCGAGCTACTCCGCCGAGGAGGCGGCGCAGGCCAAGGTCGCCCGCGTCGAGCTGGAGGGGCTGGCCGGCCGGCTGGCCTGCGGCGCGCTGGACCCTGCCCGCCGGGTCGAGCTCGTCGGCCTCATCGCGCAGATGCACGAGGCCGCCGAGGCGGAGGACCTCGCGCGGTTCCGCGAGCTCGACTTCACCTTCCACCGTGCGGTGATCGAGGCCAGCGGGAACGTCTACCTCCCCCGGATGTGGGACCTCCTGGAGCCGAGCCTGCGCGTCATGCACGTGCTCGGCGACCCCACCTTCACGGGGGACTGGCATGAGGTCGCGGACTGGCACGAAGGGCTCCTCGACGTGCTGGACGCCGGCGACGAGGAGGCGGCCTCCGCCCTGTTCCGCGCCCACGCCGCCGGCACTCTGCTCGACGACCCCGCCTGAGCCGGCCCGCGACGCGGGGCTACGCGGGGAGCGGATAGAGACGGTCGGCGGTCTCGGACCAGAAGGCGCGGGCCGAGACATCGGACAGCGGAGGAAGCGCGGCGTGGGTCGCGCCGAGCACCGCGGCATAGGTCGTCGCTCGCGTGGACATCGGCCAATCGCTGCCGAAGGACAGCCGCTCGGCGCCGAAGAGGTCGACGGCGAGCCGCAGCAGTGCCCGCGACTCGTCCTCGCCGCGCGTCGGGAGGTCGAGACCGGAGACTTTCGCCGACACCCCCGGGGCCGAGGCGGCCGCGGCGAGGGCGGAGCGCCACGCGGCATCGGCCGTCCGAGCGCCGAGGCCGAGGTGGCAGACGACAACCGCGGTACCGGGGTGCCGGCGCGAGAGGGCGGCCGCCGCGGGGAGCTGCTCCGGGCGGATCAGCAGCTCCAGGGTGCGGCCGGTCGCGCCGAGACCGTCGGCGAGGGCGTCCAGGCCGTCCACGTCGGAGAGATCGGCGGCGAACTGCGGCACCGCGGCCCGCACTCCCACGACGGCCGGGGAGAAGGCGACCGCCGTGGCACCGGCGGCTCGCCCCCGCGCCGGGGTGTACTGCAGCACCACGCGCCGGAGGAAGGGGTCGCTTGCGGCGGTCGCGGTCAGCCACTCCGCCTCCGCCACCGAGTCCGCCGCCTGCACGGCGATGGCGGAGGAGACGCCGGCGTCCGTCAGCTCCCGTCCGAGGCGGGCGGCCGCGGCCTGCCGGGGAAGCCCGAGGTCGTCGCGGAACCAGGGGATCGGCACGGCGTCCGCATCCCAGACGTGCACATGGGCGTCGACGATCCGCACGTCAGCTCCCGTGCCGCGCGGTCATGCCGCCTCCGCGTCGAGGGCGTCCCACAAGGCGGCCGGCAGTGCGGCATCGAGGCCGTCCACGAACGCGTCCACCTCCGCGGGGGTCCGCGCCCCGACGACCACGGCGTCCGCACCATGCCGCAGCGGGAACTGCACCGCGGCATCCGCGAGGCGCACGCCGTACGCGGCGCACACGGCCTGTAGGCGCTCCGCCCGCTCCCGCAGCGCCGGTGGCGCGGGCTTGTACTCGAAGAAGGGGGAGCCGACCGGATCGACGAGGATGCCGGAGTTGAACACCGCGGCCGCGAGCACCCCGATGCCGCGGGCCGCCGCGGTCGGCAGCAGCCGGTCCAGGGCGGTGCGGTCGAGCAGCGTGAGCCGGCCGGCCTCCATCACCACGTCCAGCGGCGCCTCGGCGACGTACCGCTCCAGGGGGTCGAGCCGCCCGAGCCCCACACTGATCGCGCGCACCACCCCTTCGTCGCGCAGTTCGACCAGGGCCGGGAGTGCCGTCGCGAACGCCGCCTCTACGTCCAGGGGGTCGTGGAGGTGTAGCACGTCCACGCGGTCGACACCGAGGCGGGCGAGGCTGCCGTCGAGGCTCCTCCGCACGCCATCCCTGCTGAGGTCGACGACCGAGTCGTGCCCGCTGGCGGCTCCCGCAACGGGGCGGCCGGCCGCATCGACGAGCACCCGGCCGACCTTCGTCGCGATCACATAGTCGCCCCGCGGCACACCGCGGAGGGCGAGGCCGAGCTTCCGCTCGCTCTCGCCCGAGCCGTACAGGGGAGCGGTGTCGAAGAACCGGACCTCCCGCGCGAGCGCCGCGTGCACGGTGTCGACCGCATCCGCGTCGGCGACCGGGGCGAAGAGGTTGCCGATCGGGGCGCACCCGAGGCCGGCATCGTCGCGCGCGGCGACGCCGGGGTTCAGCGGACGGAGCTCTGGACGGAACGCCATGCCTCGTACTCCTCGCGGCTGTCGGGGGTCAACGGGTAGTAGTCGCTCAGGCGGGCGCCCTCGTCGAGACGGCGGCGGCTGAAGACCTCCCACTCCTCATGATCGCGCGCGTCGTCGACGACCTGCGGCGCCATGGCCTGCGGCACCACGACGGGGCCGTCGTCATCCGCGACTACGAGGTCGCCCGGCATGCACAGGGCTCCGCCCACCGCGACGGGCACATCGTACGCCCACGGCACGAGGTCCGACTGCGAAGCGTAGTGCGGGGTCGTCCCCGTCGACCACACCGGGATGCCGAGCTCGCGGATGCGGCCCGCGTCCCGGATGCGGCCGTCCACGACGATCCCCGCGCCGCCCTTGCGCGCGAAGTAGCGGGCCAGGATGTCGCCGATGCAGCCGGAGAACCGGCTGCCGTAGGCCTGGATCACCAGCACGTCGCCGGGCTGCACGGCCTCGAGCACGTGCCAGAGGGCCGTGTGCCGCTCGGCGTACTCCTGGCCGTCGCCGGACGCCATGTCCTCACGCTGCGGCATGAACTGCAGCGTGAGCGCCGATCCGACGACGCGCTGGCCGAGGCTCAGCGGTGCCGGTCCCTCGATGTAACTGCGCCGGATCCCGAGTCCGTGCAGCTTGGCGCATGCGGTGGCGGAGGAGATCGCGGCGAAGGAGTCGACCATCTCGCGCGAGGGCCTCTGGTAGGCCCCACCCCGCACGGGCAGGGCGAAGTCGGGTCGGATCAGATCGGCGCTCATGCGTCTCCTTCGGGGAACAGGTGGCGCGGCGATCCGGTCGCACGCGCGATGGTCAGGTCGAGGTCGGCGCCGTGCGCCGGCGGCAGGGTCACCACGAGGTCGTCGTCGACGTCGAGCGTCGTCGTGACGATCGGGGCGTCCGGAGCCGCGTAGGTGCCGGACGCCCCCGGCCAGAAGCCGGGTTCCTCACCGGTGGCGGTCACCCGGACGATCCGGTCGAGGCCGAAGCGCCCGCCGCGCAGCCGCACCGTGCGCGTGTGCACGGCGGAGGTGTTCACGAGCTGCAGGCCGATGCCGCGGTCGTCGAGGCGGTGCACGAGCGCGGCGACGTCCTCCGGGAGGCCGGGCCGCGCGCGGTCGGCGTCCTCGTAGCGGAGGGCCGTGAATCCGAGCCCACCGTTGTAGAGGACCTGCGGGGCGCCGCCGACGAGCTGGGTCAGCACCTCGGTCACCACCGGATTCACGCGCTGCCAGAAGTGCAGATGCGCGGCGTCGGGGTCGCGGTCGTCGGCGAGCATCATGGCGGCCCGGCGCGCCACCTGGCCGAGCGCCATCTCCAGCGCCCGCACCGGATAGTCGGGGAGGTCGCCGGAGAGGAAGGCGAACCAGCCGGCCTCGTGCCCCGCCTCCTCCTTGTCGCGGAACGGCGCGACGAGGTCGGCCGAGGCGGGGAGCCCGGCGATCGCCGTCTCCAGCCGCTCCCGGTCGGACGCCCGTCGCGACCACCACCACAGCCACAGCGGGAGGTCGAGTTGCAGCGGACCGAAGTCGAACCAGCCGTCCGCGCCGTGACGGTAGGGGACGAGCAGGCCGGGCTCGGCGGCGGCGGCGCCCAGCCGGGCCATCCACCCGCCGCGCAGGCTGTACGCGGACTCCGCGACACTGCCGGTGCGCCCCTCGGCGAGCACGGTGTCGAGCATCGTGCGCACGAGGTCGAGAGCGACGTCGTCGCCGGTGACGAGGGCGTGGTTCAGCGCGCCGATCAGGGCGCTCATGCCGACGGAGTGCAGACCGTGCGGCCAGGCCCAGCCGTAGTGGCCGCCCCACCACCGGCCGTCGTGGAGAGAGCCGACCGCGCCGTCCGGACCGACGTTGTCGGGAAGCAGGCCGCCGTCCGCTCGCGCGCGCCAGCCGTCGACGTACCGGCGGATCCACGCGGCCGCCTCCTCATCGCCGTCGTAGAGCCATCGGTTCGCAGCGAGAGAGGTGGCGGCGAGGTTGACGGCGACGTCCCCGGCCGCCCGGCGCTGCATCTCCTCGGCCATCCGCCGGGCGTTGGCCGGGTCGGCGAGGTCGTCCCAGGAGGCGATGCCGTCGAGGCCCTGCAGCGGCAGACCGTAGGGGCGCATCTCGTCCCGATCCGCCGTGTACGGCACGACCTTGTCGTCCAGGCCGTCGCGCGCGCCCAGGGCGCCGTTGTGCGGAGAACGGATCATGTTGCGCTGGGCGTCGTAGTTGCCCTTCGCCGGGTCGGCGAAGAGCGCGGCGAAGCGTGCGGCACGGGCCGCGAACGCGGTGTCGGCGGGGTCGGCGGCGCAGATGCCGGCGAGGAAGAGCAATGACTCGCCCTGATGGAACCAGTCGTAGCCGTTGTCGTACTCCTCCGTGAGCATCCCCGCTGCGGTGAGCTGGGCCGTCACCCCCTCCCAGTGCCGCTTGGAGTCGGCGAGGACCTCGTCCGGCCCGCCGAGGAGGTAGAACGCGGGCCAGTTGAAGAAGGGCTCGTACAGGTCGTCCACGCCGTCGCGGTCGACGAACTCGGCGACGCCGCGCAGGCGCCCGTCCGGCAGCGTGTAGCGGTCGCGAAAGAGCCGCCGGGCCTCTTCGGCCTCGGTGAAGAGCCGGCGCTGCAGCACGGCCCAGGCCGGGATGGTGCGCAGCGGGCGGGTGAGTGCGGTCTCGGGCACGGTCATCCCTTCGTCGCCCCGGCGACGAGGCCGCCGATGATGTGGCGCTGCATCACGATGAAGAACACCATCGCGGGCAGCACGGCCAGGAGGAGAGTGGGGAACACCTGCGTGTAGTCGGTGGAGAACTGTCCGACCGCCGCGTAGACGCCCGTCGTGACCGTGTAGATCCCGGAGCTCGGCCCGAGGATGATCTGCGGGCTCACGAAGTCGTTCCACACCCCGATGGAGTTGAGCACCACGACGGTCGCGACGACGGGCTTCATGATCGGGAAGATGCACGCCCAGAACGCGCGGATCGGCCCGGCGCCGTCGAGCGACGCGGCCTCGTCGATGTCCCGCGGCACGCTGCGCAGGTAGGCGGTGAACAGGAAGATCGTCACCGGCAGGGTCGCCGCGGTCTCGAACAGGATGAACCCGGGGATCGTGTTGATGAGCCCGAGCACGCGGAGCACGAAGACCACGGGGATCAGCGTGACCTGGCCGGGGATGAAGAGCCCGGAGACGAAGAGCAGCAGGAGACCCAGGTGCCATTTCGACCGCCCGCGGGCGATGACGTAGGCGACGGGCGCGGCGAGGGCGATGCAGCACAGGTTCACGAGCACGACGAACAGCAGCGTGATGCCGTACGCGGCGATCACGTTGAACTTGCTGCTCGTGATCGCGGCCCACAGGTGGTCGAGCGTGAACATCTGCGGGGTGATGAGCAGCGGGTTCTCGATGATCTGGGCCTGGGGCTTGAAGGCGTTGATCAGCATCGTGTACATCGGGATCAGCATCGTGATCGCGACGACGCCGAGGACGATCCACCGGATCGCCCTGACGGCGAGGGCCGGGCGGTTGCGGGTCTGCGTCATCAGTCGGTCGCCTTCTGCTCGGCACGGCGTCGCACGAGGGTGACGGCGAGGCCGACCACCGCGGTGACGATGAGGAGGATCATGGACTGTGCGGCCCCGAAGCCGAGGGCCGAGTTCGCGAACGAGTCCTTGAGGATCTGGTAGACGATGGTCTGCGTGGAGCCGGCGGGCCCGCCGTCGGTGAGCGACAGGACCACGTCGTACGCCTTGAGGAGCCCGACGAGGGTGAGCACGAGGTTCACGGTGAAGACGGGCGCGATGAGCGGAAGCGTGATGGAGCGGAACTGCTGCCACCGCGAGGCGCCGTCCACCGTCGCCGCCTCGTAGTACTCGGCCGGGACGGACTTGATCCCGGCGAGGAACAGGATCATGTTGAAGCCGAAGTGCGACCACACGATCGTGAAGATGACGCTCGCCTTCGCGAAGGTCGGGTCGGTGAGGAACGGCAGGGCCGGGAGCCCCAGCGTGCCGAGCAGTCCGTTGACGGCGCCCGTGGGCGAGAGCATGGCCGACCACAGGAAGCCGATGATGAGGGCGCTGATCACGTAGGGGTAGAAGAAGATCGTGCGCAGGATCGTGTTCGAGCGTCCGGGACCCGAGATGAGCGCGGCGATCGCGAGGCCGACGGCGTTGCAGAGGATCGTCCCGACCACGGCGATGACGCCCGTGAAGACCGCGGCCTGCGTCGACCGTGGGCTGCGGAACGCCTTGAGGTAGTTCTCCCAGCCGACGAAGGAGAAGTTGAGGCTGTACCCGTTCCAGTCGGTGAAGCTGAGCACCGCGGCGAGGATCATCGGGATGACGAACATCGCGAGGAAGACCGCGACGGCCGGACCGCCCATCAGGATGCCGGGGAGCAGCGTCCTCCACCGCTGCAGCGCGGTGCGGCGGCGACGGCCGGGATGGGAGCTCGTCGGCGTCGACGGTCCGGTCAGGGAGGGGGCCGCGGCCGGGGAGGGCGCGGTCGTGGTGGGCGGAGTCATGGCGTGCGGCACTCTCGTTCTCGGTGGCGCGTTCGTGGGGAGGGCGCGGGAAGGCGCCGGGAAGGCGCCGGGGACGGTGCGTCCCCGGCGCCACCGGGTCATCCGGCGTTGGCGGCGAACCAGTCGTCCATGGCCTTCAGCACCTGGTCGGCCGGTGCGCCGCCGATCAGGGCCTGGGTCTGGGTGTTGATCTCGCCCGCGTAGCCGTCGGGCAGCGTGCGCTCGCCGTAGCCGCCGCCGGTCGGCGTGTACGCCTCGGCGGGCGTGTCGGCGACGATCTGGAGCAGCTCCTCGCCGAGCGGCGTCATGTCGTACTCGTACCCGTCGCGGAAGTTGCCGTCGACCGCGAGCTGGTCGCTCACCGCGGTCTGGTCGGTGGTGAGGAACTCGATGAGCTTCGCCGCGGCGTCCTGGTTCTTGCTGGCCTTGAGGATGGAGTAGGGGCTGGCGATGTTGGCGCCCATGGCCGGCTGGTCACCGGGGTTCGCGGCCGGAGCCCGGAAGACCCCGATGTCGGCGGAGTCCGCCGCCTTGGCCTGGGTCCCGGCGAACCAGCTTCCCATCGAGTAGACGGCGGTCTTGCCGGACAGGAAGGCCTGCTCGGCATCCGGGTACTTGATGCCGAGGGCATCGGTGGGGATGTAGCCCTGGGCCACCCAGTCGGCGTACGTCTCGACCGCGTCGCCGTACGTCTCGCTGAAGGTGACGTCGCCCGCCGACATGTTCTGGAACCACTCCGGATCCTCGGTGATGATCGTCGGCAGGCCCAGCGCCTGCAGCGTGTGGCTGCTCATCCAGTCACCGCCGGTCTGGATCGGCGTCCACCCGGCGTCCTTGAGCTTGCCGAGCGCCGTGGTGAGCTCGTCCACGGAGGTGGGCGGCTCGGTGATCCCGGCCTCCGCGAACGCGGTCTTGTTGTAGAAGAAGAGGCTCTGCAGCTGCACGCCGATCCCGGCCATGTAGTTCTTGCCGTCGATCGAGTACTGGTCGGCGAGCGGGCCGGACGACGCCCACTCGTACTCGGAGAGGTCGACGAGCTCGGGGGCGAGCTTGGTCGTCGGGGCGATGGACTGCACGACGTCGGGGGCGTCGCCGGCCGCAAGCAGCCGCGGCACGGCGGCCTCGACGCCTTCGGCGCCGGGGTTCTGGATGACGACGTCGATGTTCGGGTTGGCCTCCTCGAACGGGGCGACGAGGTCGTTCCAGAACTCCTCGGTCAGGTTCGGGGTGACGTTCACGAGCATGCGGACAGTGACGTCGCCGTCGCCGTCGCCTGCGGCGGCGGGCGAGCAGCCGGCGAGGGCGAGGGCGGATGCCGCCGCCACGCCGGCGAGGGGGAGGAGTCGGGCCTTGATCATCGTTGATCCTTTCCTGATGCACGAGGGAGGGCCGCTCGCGACATTACACTAATCGATAATCGTTTGTGAAGACCTGACCTTCGGGTCGGCGATGCAGATCCGCGGTGGCCGAGGCTCCGTCGTGACTGCTTGGCTGCAGTCATGTGGCGCCCCGGACGGTGGCGACTTGTGTATACGAATGGGCGATCGAATCCCTGATGCGCCCCGCGTGGATCCGTTTATGTATACACTGAGGCCATGGTGATCGCGCAGGAGGGCCCGCAGCGCGCGGGAGAGCGCGCGTACGCCGCCCTGCTCGACGGCATCCAGTCCGGGGACCTGCCTGCCGGCACGGTGCTCGGCGAGGTGGAGCAGGCGGCGCGTCTCGGCGTCAGCCGCACCCCCCTGCGCGAAGCCCTGCGCCGGCTCGTCGCCGAAGGACTGGTGGTGCAGCAGTCCCCGCGCGTGACGGTGGTCGCCCCGATCGACGCCTCCGACATCCGGGCGCTCTTCGAGCTGCGCCGCGCGCTGGAGGAGTCCGCGGCACGGATCGTGGCAGACCGCGGCGATCCCGCCGTCTTCGCGGGTTTCGCGGCCGAGTTCGCCGCCGCGGCCGACGCGCTGACCCTCCCCGAGGGACGCCGGTCGTACGAGGAGCTCATCGCGCGCTTCGACGCGGCGCTCGACGCCGCGGCCGGGAACGACTACCTCACCGCCGCCCTGCGCACCGTCCGCACGCATCTCGTCCGCGTGCGCAGGATGGCCAGGGACCGCCCGGCCCGACTTGCCGCCTCGGTGGCCGAGCACCGTCTCATCGCCGAGGCGATCGCCGCCGGCGACGGCGACCTCGCCGCGCACGCGACCCATGTGCACCTGCACAACGCGCTGGCGAGCGTCCTCGACTCCCTGGGGGCGGGCGTTTCGTCCCGCTCCGCTCGCTCAACGACCGACACGGTATCCGCGCCCGAAGGAAAGAAGAACTGATCATGACCGTGAACCACCACCTCCGCGTGCACCGCAGCGACGAGAACCTCCCCCGGGAGGGGCAGCTCGCCTGGCGGATCGCCGAGGTCGCCGCCGACCCGGTCGAGGTCGACCAGGACGTCGTCGACATGATCATCAACCGGATCATCGACAACGCCTCCGTCGCGGCCGCCTCGCTGACCCGCGCTCCGGTCAGCGCCGCGCGTCAGCAGGCGCTGGATCACCCCGTGTCCGTCGGCGGCGCCGGCGCGACGGTGTTCGGCACCCCGCTCGAGCGCCGGACCAGCCCGGAGTGGGCGGCCTGGGCGAACGGCGTGGCCGTGCGCGAGCTCGACTACCACGACACGTTCCTCGCGGCGGACTACTCCCACCCCGGCGACAACATCCCGCCGATCCTCGCCGTCGCCCAGCACGTCCGCGCGGACGGGCGCGCCCTCGTCCGCGGCATCGCGACGGGGTACGAGATCCAGATCGACCTCGTCAAGGCGATCTGCCTGCACAAGCACAAGATCGACCACGTCGCCCACCTCGGCCCGTCGGCCGCCGCCGGGATCGGAACCCTTCTCGGCCTCTCTCCCGAGACGATCTACCAGGCCGTCGGCCAGGCGCTGCACACCACCACGGCGACGCGGCAGAGCCGCAAGGGCGAGATCTCCACGTGGAAGGCGCACGCCCCCGCGTTCGCCGGCAAGATGGCGGTCGAGGCCGTGGACCGCGCGATGCGGGGCGAGACCTCTCCGAGCCCGATCTACGAGGGCGAGGACGGGGTGATCGCGTGGATGCTCGACGGACCGGACGCCGCGTACGAGGTGCCGCTGCCGGCCGCCGGCGAGCCCAAGCGGGCGATCCTCGACTCCTACACGAAGGAGCACTCCGCCGAGTACCAGGCGCAGGCCTGGATCGACCTGGCCCGAAAGCTCCACAACGAGCGTCCCGACCTGGCCGACCCGGCGGGCGTGGAGTCGATCGTCATCCACACGAGCCACCACACGCACTACGTGATCGGCTCCGGGGCCAACGACCCGCAGAAGTACGACCCGACGGCCTCGCGCGAGACGCTGGACCACTCGATCCCCTACATCTTCGCCGTCGCGCTGCAGGACGGGGCCTGGCATCACGTCGACTCGTACACGCCGGAGCGCGCCGGCCGCGAGGACACGGTGGCGCTGTGGCAGAAGATCACGACCGCCGAGGACGAGGAGTGGACGCGCCGCTACCACTCGACCGATCCGGCGGAGAAGGCGTTCGGTGGCCGGGTCGTCATCCGGCTGACGGACGGCACGGTGATCGAGGACGAGATCGCCGTCGCCGATGCGCATCCGCTCGGCGCCCGCCCCTTCGCCCGGGAGGACTACATCCGCAAGTTCCGCCTGCTCGCCGAGCCGGTGCTGGAGCCGCAGGAGATCGAGCGCTTCCTGTCGCTGGTGCAGCGCCTTCCCGAGCTCACCGCGGAGGAGGTCGCCGACCTCTCGATCGTGGCCGCGCCCGGCGTCCTCGCCGCGGCGCCCGCTCCGAAGGGCCTGTTCTGATGCTGTACTCCGCCGTGCCGGCGCACGAGAAGCGCCGGGCGTTCCGCGAGCGACTGGCGAGCGGCGAGCTGCTGCGCTTCCCGGGAGCCTTCAACCCGCTGTCCGCGCGGCTCATCGCGGACAAGGGCTTCGACGGCGTCTACATCTCCGGCGCCGTGCTCTCGGCGGATCTCGGTCTCCCCGACATCGGGCTGACCACGCTGACCGAGGTGGCAGGTCGGGCCCGGCAGATCGCCCGGATGACCGACCTTCCGGCCATCGTCGACGCGGACACCGGGTTCGGCGAGCCGATGAACGTCGCCCGGACCGTTCAGGAGATAGAGGACGCGGGCCTGGCCGGCCTCCACATCGAGGACCAGGTCAATCCCAAGCGCTGCGGTCACCTCGACGGCAAGAGCGTCGTCGACGAGAGCACCGCGATCAAGCGCATCCGCGCCGCCGCGGACGCTCGCCGGGATCCGGACTTCCTGCTCATGGCACGCACCGACATCCGTGCGGTGGAGGGCATGGATGCGGCGATCGACCGCGCGAAGGCGCTGGTCGACGCCGGGGCGGACGCGATCTTCCCGGAGGCGATGCGCACGCTCGCAGAGTTCGAGGCGATGGCCGAGGCCCTGGACGTGCCGATCCTGGCGAACATGACCGAGTTCGGCAAGAGCGACCTCTTCACGGTCGACCAGCTCCGCGACGCCGGCGTGCGGATCGCGATCTGGCCGGTCTCGCTGCTGCGGATCGCGATGGGCGCCGCGGGCCGTGCGCTCGATACGCTGGCGGAGGACGGTGCGCTCACCGCGAAGCTCGGCGAGATGCAGCATCGGGCCGAACTCTACGAGCTCATCGACTACGAGGGCTACAACCGCTTCGACACCAGCGTCTTCAACTTCACCATCGACACCGCTCGTTGAGCGAGGAGCGCAGCGACGAGACGAAACGCGTCGACCGACACGAAGGAGTGACATGAGCGATCCGGACATCAAGAAGGGCCTCGCAGGCGTCGTCGTCGACACGACGGCGATCTCGAAGGTCAACCCCGAGACCAACAGCCTGCTGTACCGCGGGTATCCCGTGCAGGAGCTCGCGGCCACGCAGCCGTTCGAGGCGGTCGCCTACCTGCTGTGGCACGGCGAGCTGCCGGACCAGGACCAGCTCGACGCGCTCCGGGCGGCCGAGCGCTCGCACCGGGCGCTGGCGGACAACGTCAAGGCGGCGATCGACCTGGTGCCGGTCTCGGCGCACCCGATGGACGAGGTGCGCACGGCGGTCAGCCTGATCGGGGCGTCCGACGCGAGCGGATCGGGATCCGTGCTCGACGCGAGCGGAAGCCGGGAGGCGAACCTCGAGCGCAGCGTCCGCCTGTTCGCCGCGCTTCCGGCCATCGTCGCCTACGGACAGCGCCGCCGTCGCGGACAGGAGATCGTCGCCCCGCGCGACGATCTGGACTACTCGGCGAACTTCCTGTGGATGACCTTCGGCGAGGAGCCGGATCCCGTGGTCGTCGACGCGTTCAACCGCTCGATGATCCTGTACGCGGAGCACTCCTTCAACGCGTCGACCTTCACCGCGCGGGTGATCACGTCGACCCTCAGCGATCTGTACTCCGCGGTCGTGGGGGCCATCGGCGCGCTCAAGGGCCCGCTGCACGGCGGGGCGAACGAGGCCGTGCTGCACATCTTCGACGAGATCGGGAGCGCGGACCGTGTCACCGGCTGGCTGGACGAGGCCCTCGCGGAGAAGCGGAAGATCATGGGCTTCGGGCACCGCGTGTACAAGAACGGCGATTCTCGGGTGCCGACCATGAAGGCGGCGCTCGACACGCTCGTCGCGCACTACGACCGTCCGGAGGTCGCCGACCTGTACGACGCCCTGGAGCGGGAGTTCGTCTCCCGCAAGGGGATCCACCCGAACCTCGACTACCCGTCGGGCCCGGCGTACAACCTCATCGGGTTCGACACGCTGACCTTCACGCCGCTGTTCGTCGCGTCGCGGGTCACCGGATGGACCGCGCACGTGATGGAGCAGGCGGCGGCGAACGCGCTCATCCGCCCGCTGTCGGCCTACGTCGGCGTCGACGAGCGGCACGTCCCCTCTGCGGGGTAAGGCCCGTCCCCCCCCCCCCCCCCC
>NZ_BCRA01000005.1 GCF_001552355.1 Microbacterium resistens NBRC 103078 | reverse complement strand
CGAAACGCGGTGACCCGGTCCGCGGTGTGGGTGCGGCCGCTGCGCGATGGCCTCGTCCGTCGCGCGGTCCCCCGCCGTCCTTCGGTCGGCTCCCGCCAGGCCCGATGCCGGCGCGTCGGACGAGGCCATCGCTCCGCTCGGCTCCGGGTCGCCCCCTGCTGGTCGTTGAGCGAGGAGCGCAGCGACGAGACGAAACGCGGCGACCTGGGGCTGGTGCGTTTCGTCTCGCTTCGCTCGCGCAACGACCGACCCCCTCCCGGTCGTTGAGCGAGGAGCGCAGCGACGAGACGAAACGCGGTGACCCCGGGCGGATCAGCGGTTCAGCCAGGACCTCAGCATCCGGGTGACCCACGGCAGGACCGCGTAGGTCATGATCGGCGTGAGCACGAGCGTCGTGACGAGCACGCGCAGCCAGATCGGTACCGCGTCCCATCCGGGCACCGGCGTCATCAGGTACGTGAACAACAGGTTCACCGGGAAGAAGCCGAGCCAGATCGACACGGCCTGCTTCCACCGCGGCGGGGTGTGCACGAGCGCGACCGTCGTCGTGCCGGTGCGCGTGGCGTCGGGCACCGTGACCGGTCCGGTCGCGGGCTCGTCGAACCAGCCCTCGATCCCGGTGCGGCGCTGCGTGCGCTCGCTGCGGACGAAGCCCTCGCCCATCGAGAGCCACCACGCGCGCTCGCCGGACGACTCCCAGGCCTCCAGCTCCGCCTCGCTGCCGAAGCGGTACAGCATGTGCCAGTGATGGGATCCCTCCCCGTCGCGGACCCAGCCGGACCCGAGAAACCCGGGGTAGGAGCTGGCGAGGTTCACACCGGTCTGCACCCAGGCGGTGGCTTCGGCGATGCGGGAGGGGTCGACCTCGCGGCGGATGGAGACGGTGACGGGGATGCTGGACATTCTGGGTCCTCGGGTCGTGCGTGCTTGTGGCGTGGTCGAGTGTACGCACCCCGTGTTTCGCGGATGTTGCACGAGACCCGCCCCTCGGACGAGGGGGAGAATCGGAGCATGAGCAACGAAGCCGTGATCGTCGACGTCGTCCGCACCCCGGTCGGCCGGGGCAAGCCCGGGGGCGCGCTCAGCGGCGTGCACCCGGTCGACCTGGCCGCCGGGGTCCTCACCGCGCTCGTGGAGCGCACCGGCGTCGATCCGGCGCAGGTCGACGACGTGATGCTGGGCTGCGTGAGCCAGGTGGGGGAGCAGGCGATGAACGTCGCCCGGCAGGCGGTGCTCGCCGCCGGGTTCGACGAGGCCGTCCCTGCGACCACGATCGACCGGCAGTGCGGGTCCAGCCAGCAGGCCGTGCACTTCGCCGCGCAGGCGATCGCCGCGGGCGCCGCAGACATCGTGATCGCCGGCGGGGTGGAGTCGATGAGCCGCGTGCCGCTCGGATCCTCGCTCGGCGGCGTCTCGCCCCTGTCGCCCCGGATGCGGGAGCGCTATCCGGAGGGGCTCGTGAACCAGGGGGTGTCGGCCGAGCTCATCGCCTCCCGGTGGGAGCTGTCGCGAGAGACGCTCGACGCCTATGCCGCCGAGTCCCACCGCCGCGCGGCGCAGGCGTGGGCGGACGACGCGTTCGCTCCGAGCCTCGTTCCGGTTCCGGAGGCGCCCGAGGCGCGGGAGGACGAGACGGTGCGTGCCGGCACGACCGCGGACGCGCTCGCCGCCCTCGCCCCCGCCTTCCGCACCGACGCTCTCGCCGAGCGGTTCCCGGGGCTGGACTGGCGGATCACCGCCGGCACCTCGTCGCCGCTGACCGACGGCGCCTCCGCGGCCCTGCTGATGAGCGCGGATTGGGCGGAGCGGCTCGGTCTGCGCCCGCGCGCCCGGATCCTCGCCACCGCGGTGGTGGGAGACGATCCCCTGTTCATGCTGACCGGCCCGATCCCGGCGACGAGGCGCGTCCTCGATCGGGTCGGGCTCTCCCTCGACGATCTCGACGCCTACGAGGTCAACGAGGCGTTCGCGTCCGTGCCGCTGGCGTGGGCGGCGGAGCTCGGAGCGGATCCGGCCCGGCTGAACCCCTGGGGCGGCGCGATCGCCCTGGGGCATGCGCTGGGGTCCTCCGGCACCCGGCTCCTCGGCACGCTGCTCGATCACCTGGAGGCCACGGGCGGCCGCCGGGGCCTGCAGACGATGTGCGAGGGCGGCGGCATGGCCAACGCCCTGATCCTCGAACGCCTCTGACCCCACCTCCCCACCCCCTCTCCCCGCCCCCGCCCCCCGCCCCCGGGGCTCCGCGTCATCCGGTTTCGGGGTCGTGTCCGGGGTTCCGGGGCCCGCCTCAGCGCGGATTTCCCCCAGATCGAACCCCGAACCCTCCCGCTCCCCAGGTCCCGGGTTCGGGGCTCACGGCGGGGGATTGGGGCCCGAATCGGGGCCGATCGACCCGGGACAGACCCCGAACCAGATTCGGATCCCCGGATCACGGGTGGCCCGGAGTGCCCGGAAAAGAGGGGACCCCCGCCGACCCGATTCGGCGGGGGTCTCGCGGTGCGGAACCGCGACGGGCGCCCGTGAGAAAGGCGATCCCGGTGGCGCGGAGACGACGGTCACCCGATCCGGTCTGAGTACGTGTCCGCGCACACACTGTTGTACGCGGCCGAGGTGACGAGGAGGTGAACGCGGAGGGAAGGCTCGGGCGAATACTTGGGCACCCTAGTAATTCCCATGGGATCCACGTACCATCGTCATGATGCCAATGGCGGCACGAGAGGATCGAGCACAATGACCCGTGACATCCCGCACTTCATAGGCGGATCGCGTGTAGAGGGCGTCTCCGGACGATTCGGAGACGTCTTCGAGCCGAGCACCGGCGCCGTCCAGGCCCGCGTCCCGCTCGCGGATGCGTCCGAGGTGCGCGCCGCGATCGCGAACGCCGAGGCGGCGCAGCCCGACTGGGCCGCGACCAACCCGCAGAAGCGCGCCCGTGTCTTCATGCGCTTCCTGGAACTGCTCCGCGACGAGACCCCCGCGCTGGCGGAGCTGCTGTCGCGCGAGCACGGCAAGACGCTCGACGACGCGAAGGGCGACATCCAGCGCGGCGTCGAGGTCATCGAGTTCTGCATCGGCGCCCCGCACCTGCTCAAGGGGGAGTACTCCACCGCGGTCGGCACCGGGATCGACGTCTACTCGCTGCGCCAGCCGCTGGGCGTCGTCGCCGGGATCACCCCGTTCAACTTCCCGGCGATGATCCCGCTGTGGCAGATGGGCCCCGCGATCGCCGCGGGCAACGCCTTCGTCCTCAAGCCCAGCGAGCGCGATCCCTCGGTGCCGGTGCGGATCGCGGAGCTGTTTCTCGAGGCCGGGCTCCCGGCCGGGGTCCTCAACGTCGTGCACGGCGACAAGGAGGCCGTCGACACCCTGCTGACCGACCCGCGGATCCGGGCGGTCGGCTTCGTCGGCTCCACCCCGATCGCCGAGTACATCTACACCACCGCCTCCGCCCACGGGAAGCGTGCGCAGTGCTTCGGCGGTGCCAAGAACCACCTCGTCGTCATGCCCGACGCGGATCTCGACCAGGCCGCGGACGCGCTGATCGGCGCGGGGTACGGATCGGCCGGCGAACGCTGCATGGCGATCTCGGTCGCGGTGCCGGTCGGCGAGGAGACGGCCGAGGCGCTGTCCGCCAAGCTCGCCGAGCGGGTGGCGGCGCTGAAGGTCGGCCCATCGCTCGCCGACGGGGTCGACTACGGCCCGCTGGTCAACCGCGCCGCCGTCGAGCGCGTCGAGGGCTACATCCAGCAGGGGATCGACGCCGGCGCCACGCTCGTCGCCGACGGCCGCGGGCTCACGGTCCCGGGGCACGAGGACGGCTTCTATCTCGGCCCCACCCTCTTCGACCACGTGACCACCGACATGTCGATCTACCGCGAGGAGATCTTCGGACCGGTGCTCGTGATCGTCCGGGCGAAGGACTACGAGGAGGCGCTGCGGATGTGCTCGGATCACGAGTTCGGCAACGGCGTGGGGATCTTCACCCGCGACGGGGATGCCGCCCGCGACTTCGTCGCCCGGGTCGAGGTCGGGATGGTCGGCGTGAACGTCCCCATCCCCGTCCCGATCGCCTACTTCACTTTCGGCGGATGGAAGCGCAGCGGCTTCGGCGACCTCAACCAGCACGGCGCGGACGCGTTCCGCTTCTACACCAAGACCAAGACGGTGACGAGCCGCTGGCCCGCGCACGGCGTGCGCGAGGGCGCCAGCTTCGTCATCCCCACGATGCACTAGCGCCCACCCTCCGCGCCACGAGCACGACCCCACGAGGAGACACCGATGACCATGGTCACCACCACGACCGCCGAGGAGCGCGAGGCGATCCTCGATGCCGTCCGCGACTTCGCCGCCACGGAGCTGGAGCCGTTCGCCGCGGAGCGGGACGAAAAGCACCTCTTCCCGCGCGAGAGCCTGCACCGCGCGGGGGAGCTCGGCCTCGGCGGCATCTACGTCCGTGAGGAGTCCGGCGGCACGGGACTCTCCCGCGTCGACACCGTGGCGATCTTCGAGGCGCTCGCCGAGGGGGATCCGGCCGTGGCGGCGTACATCTCGATCCACAACATGGTCGTCGGGATGATCGACGGCTACGGCACGGAGGCGCAGCGGGCCCAGTGGCTGCCGTCGCTGACCAGCATGCAGGCGTTCGGCGGGTACTGCCTGACCGAGCCGGGCGCGGGATCGGACGCCGCGGCGATCGCGACGAGCGCCATCCGCGACGGCGACGACTACGTGCTGACCGGGGTGAAGCAGTTCATCTCCGGTGCGGGCGAGGCGGCCGTCTACGTCGTGATGGCGCGCACGGGGGAGCCGGGCGCGAAGGGGATCACCGCCTTCCTCGTGCCGGCCGACGCTCCGCGGCTGAGCTTCGGGGCGCCGGAGAAGAAGATGGGCTGGCACGCGCAGCCGACCCGGCAGGTGATCCTGGACGAGGTGCGGATCCCGGCGCAGAACGTGCTCGGCGAGGAGGGCCGCGGCTTCGCGATCGCGATGTCGGCCCTCGACGGCGGACGGTTGAACATCGCCGCGTGCTCGATCGGCGGCGCGCAGTGGGCCCTGGACCGGGCGACGCGCTACGTGCACGAGCGCTTCACGTTCGGCGAGGCGCTCGCCGAGAAGCAGTCGATCGTCTTCGCCCTCGCCGACATGCGCACGGAGCTGCACGCCGCGCGTCTGATGGTCAGGGACGCGGCCGAGGCGGTGGACGCCGGCGCCCCGGACGCGGCCGCCCGCTGCGCCATGGCGAAGCGCTTCGCGACCGACGCCGGCTTCGACGTGGCCAACCGCGCCCTCCAGCTGCACGGCGGCTACGGCTACCTTCAGGACTACGGGATCGAGAAGGTGGTGCGGGACCTCCGCGTGCACCAGATCCTGGAGGGCACGAACGAGATCATGCGCCTGATCGTCGGGCGCGACGTCCTCAAGGGCGTGTGAGCGCCCGTCGGGGCGCGCGGAAGGAGCGGACGATGAAGATCGCATTCCTGGGCCTCGGGCACATGGGCCTGCCGATGGCGAGGAACCTCGTCGAGGCGGGCCACGACGTGATCGGGTTCGACGTCGTGGCCGCGGCGGTCGAGGCGGCGCAGGCGGCGGGCATCCCGGTCGCGGCGTCCGGCACGGAGGCGGCCTCCGGCGCGGACGTGGTGCTGACGATGTTCCCCAGCGGCCGGCACGTGATCGAGGCGTACGACGGCGGGCTCCTCGCCGCCGCGCCTCCGGGAACCCTGTTCATCGACTCCTCCACGATCGCGGTGGACGAGGCGCAGACCGCTCACGACAGGGCCGTGGCGGCGGGGCACCGCAACATCGACGCCCCGGTGTCCGGAGGAGTGGTCGGCGCGGAGAACGGCACGCTCGCGTTCATGGTCGGCGGATCCGACGAGGACTTCGCGGCGGCGCTGCCGCTGCTGGAGGCCATGGGGAAGCGGATCGTGCACTGCGGCGGGCCGGGGCTCGGGCAGGCCGCGAAGGTGTGCAACAACATGATCCTCGCGGTGTCGCAGATCGTCGTCGGGGAGGCCTTCGTCCTCGCCGAGCGGCTCGGGCTGGAGCACCAGGTGCTCTACGACGTCGTGTCGCAGGCGTCGGGGCAGTGCTGGGCGCTGAGCACGAACTGCCCCGTCCCCGGCCCCGTGCCGACGAGCCCGGCGAACCGCGACTATCAGCCGGGCTTCGCCGGCGCGCTGATGGCGAAGGACCTGGGGCTCGCGCTGCAGGCGATCGAGGCGACAGGCACCGACGCGCGGCTGGGCCGTCTGGCGCAGGAGATCTACGCCGCCTTCGCCGCGGGGGAGGGTGCGGGCCGCGACTTCTCCGGCATCATCACCGACATCCGCGACGCCTCCGCCCCTCCCGTCCCCACCCCCTGACCCCATCCCCAATCCCGACCCCCACACCCACCCGGACCCCAATCCCCGTCCGCGACCCCAATCCCCGTCCCGGACCCCAATCCCCGCCCGCGACCCCACCCTGTCCCGATCTGCACACCCGAACCCGGTCTGCACAGCAATTTCGGCGTTCCCTGTGCAGATCGGGACAAAGTGTGCAGATCGGGACGGGGCGGGACCGGGACAAAGTGTGCAGATCGGGACGGGGCGGGACCGGGACGGGGCGGGACCGGGACGGGGCGGGACCCGGGACGGGGCGGGACCGGGACGGGGCGGGACCGGGACGGGGCGGGATGGGGAGGGGAATCCCGTGGGGCGGGAGAGGGTGTCCGGAGCATCGGTGATACTGGAAGGGTTGCAGCGCCGCGACGGAGGGGAGAGACATGACCGAGTACGAGACGATCATCGTCGAACAGCGAGGACGCGTCGGATGGATCACCCTCCATCGCCCCGAGGCGCTCAACGCGCTGAACTCCCGGATCGCCGCGGAGGTCACCGCCGCGTCCGTCGCCTTCGATGAGGACGAGGGGATCGGAGCCATCGTCGTCACGGGCTCCGAGAAGGCGTTCGCCGCCGGCGCCGACATCAAGGAGATGGAGTCGATGTCGGCGGCCGAGATGACGGCCACGGACCACTTCGGCGTCTGGCGCGACTTCGCGGCCGTGCGCACCCCCGTCATCGCCGCGGTCTCCGGCTATGCGCTGGGCGGCGGCTGCGAGCTGGCGATGATGTGCGACATCATCCTCGCGGCCGACACCGCGCGGTTCGGTCAGCCGGAGATCAACCTCGGCGTGATCCCGGGGATGGGCGGCACTCAGCGGCTGATCCGCGCGGTCGGTTACTACAAGGCGGCCGAGCTCGTCCTGTCCGGCCGTCTCATGGACGCCGCGGAGGCCGAGCGGTCCGGCCTCGTCTCCCGGGTGGTTCCGGCCGCCGACCTCCTCGCCGAGGCCGAGAAGCTCGCGACGACGATCGCCTCCAAGTCGCTGCCCTCCGTGTACGCGGCCAAGGCGGCGCTGGATCAGGCGATGGAGACGACCCTCGCGGACGGGCTCGCGTTCGAGAAGCAGGCGTTCGCCGCGCTGTTCGACACCGCGGACCAGAAGGAGGGCATGGCCGCCTTCCGGGAGAAGCGCCCCCCGGAGTTCCAGCACCGATGAACGCGTCGACGCCCTCCGCCTCCCCGTCCGCAGACGAGGAGATCCGCATCGAGACCGGCGGGCTCGGCGCCCTGGCGATCCCGGACGACACCGACCTGACCCTGTCCGAGGACGATCGCCGGGAGCTCGTCGCGTGGACGGTGGCGTGCGCCGAGCGGCTGCTGCCCCTGTTCGTCGCGGAGCGTCCGGACGATCGTCGTCCGCAGGAGGCGCTGGACGCCGCGTGGGCGTTCCTTCGCGGCGAGCTCGACATCGAGGCCGTGCGCGAGCGTGCCTTCGCGTGTCACGCCGCGGCTCGCGAGGCCGAGGATCCGGCGGCCGGGGCCGCCGCCCGGGTGTGCGGGCAGGCCGTGGCGGTGGCGCACATGGCCGGTCACAGCCGCCAGGTCCCGCGGCACACGGCGAAGGCGTTCCCCCACGATCGTGCGCGTCGCGACGAGGAGCTGGCCTGGCAGCGGATGAACATCCCGGCCCGGTTCGACCGTTACGTCTACGAGGGCGACTGACCGGATCCGACGCGCGCAGGCCGCGGGACCCGGGGGACCGCTCGGTCAGGCGTCGCGGAGCTCGGTGAGGATCTTCGCGATGCGCCGCTCCCGGGTCGCATCCTGCTTGGCCTCGTCCACCGCCCGCGCCATCTCCTTGCGGCGGGTGTAGGAGAGCCCGTCGAAGGACGCCGCCAGACCGGCCTCGGCGAGGGCGTCCGCGAGAGGACCCGGGACGTCGACCGTGCGCTCCGCGGTGTCCTGGACGATCACGGCGTCGAGCTCGTCGCCGAGTTCGACGCCCAGCTCGGCGCGCACCGCCTTGCTGAAGCCGATGAGGTTCTTCCCGCCCATCCGGGCCAGGCGCAGCCGCGCGGTGCGGTCGCCGATCGTCACGGTGACGGGGAACGCCTTGGCGTCGCCCAGCGCCGCCACCTGCTCGTCGGTGAGCACGATCGCGCCGGCAGGGCCCATGGGCTCGAGGACCGTGCGGAGTCGGAGTTCGCTCATGCGCGTCAGCCTACGGCGCGTCGAGCCCGGGCGACAGGGCGAGCGCGCGCCGCTCGAGCACGTCGTTGCGCTCCCGGATCAGCCGCTCGAGGTGGCGGCCCATGAGCGTCGCGTCGACGAGCCGGCCGAGCACTCCGAACGGCGAGCGGAAGCGGATCTCGTCCCGCATGCGGGTTCCCCCGGGGATCGCCGTGAACGCGTGCCGGTGGCGGAACTCGGCGAAGGGGCCGCGCACCTGGTGGTCGATGAAGCCGTGGGGCTCGTCGACGTCGTGGACGAGGGAGGTCATCCGGAAGCGGATCCCGAAGTGCCGCGCGCTCCAGGTGATCTCGTCGCCCTCGCCGAGCTGCTCGGCCGGTGCGGTGCCGACGATCCGCTCCCGGTGGCGGGACATGGACTCGACGTGCACATCGGCGTCGAGAGACAGCCCGAACACGAGGGCGACGGGCGCCGCGATGTCGCGTTCGAGCACGAAGGAGGGCATCAGAGCGGATCCGGCTGCGGTCGCGGGTCGGCGAAGTCGCCGGCGCCCTTGCGCAGGCGCGCGACGATCGCGACGAGGTCGGCGGCGTCCGCGGCGGACAGCCCCGGCGCGCGGAAGACCTCCGCGTTGAGCGCGGAGGTCGCCTGCTCCACGACGGCCCGCCCCTCCTCGGTGAGGGCGAGCATCGCCGCACGTCCGTCGTGCGGGTGGGGCTCGCGGCGGATGAGCCCGTCGCGCACCAGGCGATCCGCGGTGCTCGACATGCTCGTCGCGTGCACCTGGAGCCGGGCGACGACGCTCGACAGCGGCAGGTGCCCCTCCCGGCTGAACGCGAGCAGGCGCAGCACCTCGTAGCGCGCGAAGCTCAGCCCGAAAGGGCGCAGGGTCTGGTCGACCCGCGCCTGCAGGAGCTGCTGGGCCCGCATGACCGAGATCACCACCGACATGCCGTCGGCGGCGTCGTGCCACCCGTGCGCCAGCCACTGCCGCTTCGCCTCGGCGAGCGGATCGATGGGCAGCGGGCGACGGCTCACGGGTCCTACGCTACCGTCGCGTCCCGGCCGCTCCGCGCCGCGGCACGACCAGGGCGAGGGCGCCGGCGGCGGCCGAGAAGCCCGCGACCGTGATCAGGGAGGCGGTGAGGCCCGTGTCGGACAGGAAGTCGGGGTCGGCGGTCGCCGGCCAGGACACCAGCGCGAACGCGAACGCCGCGCTGGCCACGGCGCCGGACAGGGCGCGCACGAGCGAGTTCACGCCGTTCGCGGCGGCCACGTCCGCGGCGGGGGACGCCTCGGTGATGAGCGCGGGCATCGCGGCGAACGCGAACGCGATCCCCGCGCCGACGAGACCGGAACCGAGGACGACGAGCACCACGTCGCCGTGCGCGACGGCGCGGAAGAGGAACGCGGCCGCCATCACGGCGCATCCTCCGCACAGCGTCGCTCGCCCCCCGAACCGGGACAGCGCGCGGGCGGCGGCGGGCGCGAGCAGGATCATCAGCACCGCCGACGGCGCGAGCACCGCCCCCGCGACGACCTCCGGCAGGCCGAGCCCCATCCTCGTCTCGACCGGTCCCAGCGCCTCCTGCATGGTGAGCAGATGGTTCGCGAACATGCCGAACGTGGCGAAGAAGGAGGCGATGTTGATCTGCAGCACCGGGGCGCGCAGGGCGGCGCGCACGTCGACCACGGGGCGGGGATGCCGCCACTCCCAGGGGAACCAGATCGCGAAGCCGAGGACGGCGACGACGGCGCAGACGATTCCGGCGGCGCTCGTCAGGCCCCACGACGTTCCCTTGGAGATGAGCAGGAGGAGAGCGGTGAGCGCGACGGCGAGCAGCGCGGTGCCGAGCACGTCGAAGCGCTGCGGGCCGCCCCGGGGGCTCTCCCGTGTCGTCATGGCGATGAGCCCGCCCACGACCACGCCGGCCACGGCGGAGAACCAGAAGATCGCGGGAAGCCCGCCGGCGGCGGTGAGGACTCCGGACAGCACCAGACCCAGAGCGGACCCGATGCCCAGTGTGCCGCTCATCAGGGCGATCCCCAGCACCGCCCTGGTCCGGTCGAGGAGCGCCGCCATGAGCCCGATCCCGAGGGGGATCACGGCGTTCGCCGTCCCCTGGAGCGCCCGGCCGATCAGCACGGCCGTGAAACTCGGCACGGAGGCGGCGACGACCGAGCCGACGACGAGCAGGCCGACCGACAGCAGCAGCATCCGGCGGCGGCCGTAGAGGTCCCCGAGCCGGGTGAGGACCGGGGTGCCCAGGGTCCCGGTGAGCAGCGTGATCGTCACCAGCCAGACGGCGTCCTCGGCGGGGACGCCGAGCTCGGCCGGGACGAGCGGCAGCGCCGGCATGAGCAGGGTGAACTGGAGCGAGGCGATCATCCCGGTCAGCGCCAGGACGCCGATGGTCAGCCGCGCGGATCGTCCGTGTGCGGAACCGGCCATGCCCTGCCTCTCGGACAAGCGCTTTGTAGGGTGAGCCTACCGCGCGGCACCAAGCGGTTGCTAGGGTGGGCGCATGTCCGCACCGTCCGCACCCCCGCAGGACCCGATCGTCGTGACGAGCCCCGCGCAGGCGGAGGCCTGGAGGCGGCGGGAGTCCGCCCCGGTCGAGGAGGTCGCGGACGGCGTGTGGGCGATCCCCGTGCCGATCCCCGGGGGCGGGATCCCCGCCACGCTCAGCTATGCGCTGATCGGCGAGGACGGCGTCCACCTGATCGATCCCGGCTGGGGCGGGGAGCGGACGCGGGACACTCTCGAACGGGCCCTCCTCGCGCGCGGTCGGCGCATCGCGGACGTGCGGACGGTCGTCGTGACGCACTTCCATCCGGACCACCTCGGGGCCGCGGACGGCATCCGGCGGGAGAGCGGCGCGGCGCTGGTCCTCTCCGGGAAAGAGCGCCGCGTCCTGGCCCGTCAGACGCATCCGTCGGCCTCGGACGAGGTCGAGTACCGGAGTCGCCTGGAGGAATGGGGAGTCCCCGGCGGGCGGCGCGCGGAGCTCCTGGCGGGCTTCGACCGGCCCTCGCTCGTGGAGGACACCGAACCCGACCTGCTCGTGGCGGACGGCGACGAGCTGCGGCTGGCGGGCCGCGTCCTGGAGGTCGTGGCGACGCCCGGGCACACCGGCGGGCACGTCTGTCTGGCGGACCGGGCCGCTCGTCTGCTGTTCACGGGCGATCACGTCCTGCCGCAGATCAACTCCGGGGTCGGCATCGGCTCCCTCCCCGGTGACGAGCCGCTGGGCGATCTGCTGTCCTCGCTGGAGCGGCTCGCAGAGTTCGACGACTTCGAGGTGCTTCCCGGGCACGAGTACCGGTTCACCGGCCTCGGATCGCGTCGCCGCCAGATCGCCGCGCATCATCTCCGGCGCACCGCGGAGGTGGCGGCCGTCGCGGACGAGCTCGGCGACGCGCCGATCTGGCAGTACGCCCGGCGTCTGACCTGGACCGCGGGGTGGGACGCGCTGACCGACTTCTCCCTGCACTCGGCCCTGCAGCAGACCCAGATGCACCGCGACCTCGTGCGGAGCGGACGAGCCGACGAGCTGTTCGCCCGGTACGGGATCACTCCCGGCGGATGACCCGCCGACGGACCCGCCAGCCCGCGGGCGTCCGGACGAGCTCGTCGTCGTAGCCGCCCATCGCCGTGAGCACGGGCGTCGCGTCCGTCTCCCGGTAGTAGCGGAAGTAGGCGCGACTGCGGGCGGTGTCGCCGGAGACCTCGACGGTGATCGTCGAGACGTCGTGGCGCGTGGCGCTCCCCGGTCCCTGGATCCCCGCGGCACGGCGCTCCCGGACGCCCTCGCGCAGCGCCTCGCGTCCGGAGATGGGTCCCGCCTCCAGCGGCAGCCCCGTGGCGTGGACGAGGTCCCACACCGCGTCCGCCGTGAAGCAGTCGAGGTAGTCCTCCACGTCGCCGTGATCGGCGAGCTGGGCGATGCGCCCGAGGAGCAGCATGATCTCCTGTCGGTCGGCGACCGTGCGCAGGAGCGCGGGGTCCGTGCTCATGCGGGCCCCGCGGCCCACGCCGTGAGGCGCTCGCGGAGCAGGTCCGGGATGCGGATGGTGCTCTGGTCGGGCGAGACGGTCACGAGGGTGTTCGACGCCCTCGCCACGACGACGCCGTCGTCCACACGGGTCATCTCGTGGGTGAAGCGGAAGGAGGACGTTCCGACGTCGCCCACCCGCAGATCGATGCGGATCCGGTCGAGCAGCCGCGCTGCGGCCAGGTACTCGCACTGCGTGGCGCGGGAGACGGTCCACCACCCGTAGCGCTCCTTCAGCTCGTCCTGGCGGAGCCCCTGCAGGAAGAGGAACTCCGTCTGCACGGCCTCCATCTTCGGGAACCAGGCCGCGTAGTAGAGGATCCCGGCGGGGTCGGTGTCCGCGTAGGTGAGGCGCACCACGTGGCTGTGCAGCACGGGGCGAGCGGGCGGCGCCGGGGCGTCGGTGCGCGCCGGCGTCGTCATTGGGTCACGGTCCAGCCGCCGTCGACGGGCAGGAGGACGCCGTTGACGTATCCCGCGAGGGGCGAGAGCAGGAACAGCGTCGCCCACGCGATGTCGGACGGGGAGGCCATCCGGTGCAGCGGGATCCGCTCCAGCACCTGCCGGCCCAGCGGGCTTGCGGCGAACCCGGCGAGACGCGGCGTGTCCGTCATCCCGGGCGCGACGCCGTTGGCGCGGAACGCGTCGGCGCGATGCGCCGCGAGATGACGCACGTAGCCCATGATCCCCGCCTTCGACGCGGAGTACCAGGCGTTGTCGGTGCCGACGAGATTCCCGGCGACCGAGGTAGTGGCCACCATCGCGGGGAGCGCGTCCCCGGCCGGGAGATCGTCGGCCCAGGCGTCGGTCATCCGGCGCACGCTGCCGATGCACACCGCGAGCGCCTGGTCGAAGGGCAGAGCGCTGCTGGAGGCGGGGCCGGCGTTGTTGTGCAGGTACCGGATCCCGCCGAGCGCGGCGCGCGCGTCGGCGAAGCCGGCCCGTACCGCCTCGTCGTCGCCCACGTCGGCGACCCAGGTGTGCACGGTGCCGCCGGCATCGCGCACGGTGGCCGCGGTCTCCTCCAGGCCCGCGGGGACCAGGTCCCACAGGCTCACGGACAGCCCGAGCCGGGCCGCGTGCAGGGCCGTGGCCCGGCCGATGCCGCTTCCGGCGCCGGTGATCAGCAGGACGTCGCCGGGGGTGAACCCGAGATCGGGCGTGCTCATGATGATCCTCCTCGACCAAGCATTTGTTTGCTCTGCACCCTAGCCCCATCCGTCCGGAGGCGCCATACCGGAACGCCGCGGTCAGCGCCGGGACAGCACGAAGCCGCGGTAGCCCTCGGCGGCGACCTCCTCGGCGTGTTCGATGTAGCGGCGGAATCCGCCGATGTACGGGAGGAATCCGCGCGCCTTGCCCTCGATGTTCGCGCCGGTGTACCACGAGTCGGCGCCGGCGAACAGCGTGCCGGCCGCGACCCTGGCGGTCTCCTCCGTCCACGCCTGCGCCGCGTCCTCGCGCGCCTCGGCCGACGTGTAACCGTGCGCGAGGCAATGGTCGATGAGTCGCAGCGCGTACTCGCCCTGCTGCTCCGAGGTCAGAGCCATGTTGGCCAGGACGCTGGGCGTGCCCGGCCCGTTCAGGGGGAACAGGTTCGGGTAGCCGGGCAGCCCGATGCCGAGATGGGTCACCGGGAACCGGGTCCACTCCTCCCGCAGGACGCGTCCCTCCCGCCCGCGGATGTCGATCGCCGTGAGGGCGCCCGTCATCGCGTCGAATCCCGTCGCGAAGACGATGACGTCCAGCTCGCGCAGGCCCGACGCGGTCCGGATGCCGCTCGGCTCGATCCCCGTGATCGGATCCCTGCGGAGGTTCACGAGGTCGACGTGCGGCAGCGCGAAGGTCTCGTAGTAGCCGCTGTCCGTGCAGATGCGTTTGGTGCCGAGGGGGTGACCGGTCGGCGTGAGGTCGGCGAGGACGTCGGGATCGGACACCGTGGCGGCGAGCTTGCGCTCGAAGAAGTCCCGGGCCGCGTCGTTGACGACGGTGTCCGTCGTCACTCCGGCGAAGGCCTTGGCGAAGAGCACGCCGCCGCGCGTCCAGCTCTCCTCGAACACCTGCTCGCGCTCATCCTCGGAGGCGTCCGCGAACGGCACGGGGTGCGACGACCAGGGGGACCCTGCCGGGCTGCGCCACGAGACCGCGCGGCGATGGGCGAGCCCCTCCTGCTGACGTGCCCATTCGTCGTCGTCGATCGGTCGGTTGAACGCCGGCACGCTGTAGTTGGCCGTCCGCTGGTAGACGACGAGCTCGGCGGCCTGTTCGGCGATGATCGGCACCGCCTGGATGCCCGAGGAGCCGGTTCCGATCACGCCGACGCGGAGGCCCCGGAGATCGACCGGTTCTGTCGGCCAGGACGATGTCTGGAGCACACGCCCCGCGAAGGCGTCCCGCCCCGGGATGTCCGGCAGCAGGGGCTGCGACAGGCAGCCGCTCGCCATCACCACCCACCGCGCCCGCACCTCGAGCCCGGAGCCGGTGCGCAGGGTCCAGCGCTGGTCCGGGTCGTCCCAGACGGCCTCGATGACACGCTCCCCGAAGCGGTAGTGCCGCCGGATGTCGAACCGGTCGGCGACGTGGTTCAGGTAGCGGAGGATCTCGGGCTGCGTCGCATAGCGCTCGCTCCAGCGCCAGTCGCGCTGGAGGTCGTCGTCGAATGAGTAGGAGTAGTCGATGCTCTCTACGTCGCAGCGCGCGCCCGGGTAGCGGTTCCAGAACCACGTGCCGCCGACGTCGTCCGCCGCTTCGAGGCCGATCACGTCGAGTCCGCGGCGGCGAGCGTGCACCGTCGTGTAGAGACCGGCGAACCCGGCCCCGACGACGACGAGGTCGTGCGTGGAGATCATGCGTGCTCCTGTCGGTGCGGGGCGAAGAGGGAGCGGATGTCGGCCCACAGCATGTCCGCGGCGGCGCGAGCCGGGCCGTATCCGGGGATCGTGAGGAAGCCGTGGAACTGGTCGGGATGGTGCCGGTGGAGCACCACGCCGCCGGCCCCGCGCAGCTGCTCGGCGTAGGCGGCGCCCTCGCCGTGCAGGGGGTCGAGCCCGGCCGTGACCACGATCGCGGGTGCGACCCCTCGGAGATCCGCGGCGCCGGGGGCGATGCGCGGGTCGGCGGCGGCGCGGTCCCGCGTCGCACGATCGGCCGGATCCGCCCCGAGGTAGTGCCGCCAGTACGCGGCCAGGATCGCCGCCGTGATGAAGTACCCGTCTGCGCGGGTCCGGTACGTCTCGGAGGACATCGTCGGGTCCAGGAGCGGATACAGCAGCACCTGCCCGCGCACGCGCACCGCAGCATCTCCGCGGAGGGCGACCGCCGCGCCGGCGGCGAGGTTCCCGCCCGAGCTGTCGCCGGCCACCAGGATGCCGTGCGCGCCGTGCCCGCGCTGCACGGTCCAGCGCACGGCGGCGACCATGTCCTCCCACGCGGCGGGCGCCCGATGCTCGGGGGCCTTGCGGTATCCGACGGAGACGACGGGGCCGCCCGTGCGTCGCGCCCAGGTGCGGCACCAGCCGTCGTGTCCTTCGATGGATCCGTGCAGGAAGCCGCCGCCGTGGGCGTAGACGGTGGTCGGGACCCCCGCGATCGCATCCTCCGGGTGCGGTCGGTACAGGCGCACGGGGAGGCCGTGGCCCCCGACCTCGAGGCGGTGGTCCTCGGCGTCCGCCACGTCGTCCAGGTTGCCGGGCGGACGGATCCGCGCGTCGACCGCGGCGCGCGCCTCGAGCGGCGGAAGGGCGGCCACATCCGGGAACGTCTCGTTCAGCAGGGCGAGCAGCCGTCGCGTCTCGTCCATCCCGATCTCCTTCGATCAGCTGGGCTCATGACGGGGTGTCACGGCAATATGACTAACAGTCATAGTACATTTAGTCATATCTTTCCAGAGGGGCGGCGATGGCGATCGACGAGGACGACACGGACCTCCCGGCGACGACCTGGGCGGTGCTCGGGATCCTGTCGTTCGGGACGGAGCTGTCCGGATACGACGTGAAGCGCTGGGCGGATCAGAGCCTGGCCTTCTTCTACTGGGCGCCGTCGCAGAGCCAGATCTACACCGAGCTGCGCCGACTGGAACGGCTGGGGCTTGCCGTCTCCCGGGTCGAGCAGACGCACGCGGCCAAGTCCCGGCGGCTGTACGAGATCACCGAGGCGGGGCGCGAACGCATCGCGCACTGGGCCGACGCCGTTCCCGCCGACCCCGTGGTGCTCAAGCACTCCCACATCCTCCGCCTGTGGGCCGCCCACAACGGCGACCTCGACGGCCTTCGCCGGGCCCTCCTCGCGTACCGCGACGAGGCGCTGGTGCGGGCGGGCCGCGCGGCGGCGCATGCGGAGGGCGCGCTGCGCGAGCCGTCGTGGCGGTTCTCGTCGCTCGCGCTGGAGTGGTCCGACCGGTTCTACCGTGACGAGGCCGAGCGGATCGACTGGCTGCTGGAGCGCCTGCAGGGCATGGCGTGAGACCCGGGGCGTTTCGCCTCGCTTCGCTCGCTCAACGACCGGTGGGTCCCGGTCGTTGAGCGAGGAGCGCAGCGACGAGACGAAACGCGTCCCGGCGGTGCGGGCTCAGACTCCGAAGCCGCCGTCGACGTCGAGCTTCTGGCCGGTGATGAACCCCGCGGCCGGCGAGGCGAGGAACGCCACCGCCTCGGCGATGTCGGCGGCCGTGCCGAAGCGGCGGAGCGGGATGTTCCCGCGGGCGACCTCGAGGGCGCGTTCGTCGAGATCCCCGGAGGCCATCAGCCGTGCGGACATCCCGTCCCAGAGCATGCCGGGCCCCACGCAGTTCACGCGCACGCCGTACCGCCCCTCCTCCGCGGCGAGTCCGCGGGCGAGCGCCTCGACGCCGCCCTTGGGGGCGGCGGACAGCCCGTCCCGCACGGGGTACCGGCGGGTCGCGGCGCTTGTGACCGCCGTCAGCGATCCGGCCGATGCGCGCAGCGCGGGCAGGAAGGCGCGGGCGACCGAGAAGAACCCGACGAGGTCCTCGTCGACCTGTGTCGCGAACTGCTCCACCGTGACCGTGGAGAGATGCTTCATCGGCACGTGCGGCCCCGCGGCGTGCACGACCGTGTGCACGCCGCCGTGCTCGGCGACGAGGGTCTCGGCGAGCACGGCGGCACCGTCCGCGTCGCGGACGTCCAGGCGGTGCGCGACGGCGCGCGGGCCGAGTTCGTCGAGGAGATCGGTCGGGGCGGCGCTGCGGTGCGTGACGCAGACGGTCAGGCCGTCCGCCGCGAGGCGTCGCGCCACGGCCCGGCCGATGCCGCCGCCGCCCCCGGTGACGACGGCGACGCCGTGTCGTTCGGGGCGGGCAGGGGGATCCGGTTCGGTGGGGGTCATCGCCCGACCGTATCACCGCGCACAAGCAAGTGACCGTTCGGTCTTGCCCGGAATACTGACATGTGTTTGAATCAAGCAAGCGTTTGGTTTGCGTCTGCCCGTTCGCTCCTCCGCTCAATGATGAGAAAGGCACTTCCATGCGTATCACCCGAATCGCAGCAGTGACCGCCGGCGTCCTCGCCGCGTCGCTCACCCTCGCCGGCTGCGGCGGAGGCGGGGCGGCGGAGGGCTCGTCCGAACAGCCCGGCTCCGACGAGCCGATCACCGTCGTCGTCCTCGGCGGCATCGGCGCGGAGGGCGTCCTGGCCGACAACGCCACCACGTCCGTGACCGCCGCGAAGGCCTCCGTCGATGCGATCAACGCCGACGGCGGCATCCTCGGGCGCGAGGTCCAGATCGAGGTCGTCGACGACACCGCGGACCCGACCGTCGCCGTCACCAAGCTCCGCGAGCTGCTGGCCAGCGAGAAGCCCGTCGCGGTGATGAACTCGGGCCCCTCCACGGTCGCCGAGGCCACGATCCCGATCCTCGGTCAGAACCAGATCCTCTCGTTCAACATCGGCCCGACCGCGACGTCCGGCGACCCGTCGGTGAACCCGCTCAACTTCGATCTGTCGGCCTCCGTCCCCGACTACATCGGCTCCTTCGTCCACGAGATCGAGCAGCGCGGCTACGGGAAGGTCGCGATCCTGCACGGGTCCAGCGCGTACGGCGAGCTCTTCGGCAAGCAGTCCAAGGACGCGTACACCGAGGCCGGCATCGAGGTCACCGGGATGCAGGGCTTCGACAACGCGGCCCTCGACATGACCGCTCAGCTCGAGGCGCTGAAGGAGACGAACCCCGAGGCCCTGGTGCTGGACGCGTACGGCGCGCCCCTCGGCTACGTGCTGCAGAGCCTGGAGAAGCTCGGCTGGGACATCCCGGTCCTGGGCAACACCTCGGTGGCCGCCACCCAGCTGATCGCGACCGAGCCGCCCTCCGGCGTCCTCGGCACGGACCAGGTCAAGAACCTGACCATGCAGGTCTACACCAGCACGAAGCACGACCCGAGCGACGACAAGGTCAACGCGGCGGTCGAGACCATGATGGCCGCCGGAGACATCCGGTCCTCGCTGATCCTCGCCTACAACTACGACTCGATGTTCCTGCTCAAGGCGGCGGCGGAGTCGGCGGGCTCGCTCGAGGCCGAGGCGCTCGCCGAGGCCCTCGTGGATCCGGAGGTGCAGAAGTCGGCGGGGACCGTGATCCTCTCTCGCTACGGCTTCACCGCCGAGTCGCACACCCCGCACGTCACGCCCGAGGACTTCCTCTTCATCCCGCCGGGCAAGCTCGTCAACGGCCAGTACCAGTAACGGAGCGCGTCCGCCGACCGGCGGCCCCGGATCCTCGACCGACGATCCGGGGCCGCCGCGCAGGAAGCAGTGACGGAAGGACCCCGACCCATGACGATCATCTGGTCCGGTCTCGCCCTCGGCGCGGTCTACGCGCTCGTCGCGATCGGCTACAACATCGTCTTCCTCTCCCAGAAGACGTTCAACTTCGCCCAGGCGGCGCTGATGATGCTCGGCGCGTTCCTCGCCTACCTCGGCATCGCCGTGATGGGTCTGCCGTGGTGGCTGGTCGCGATCGGCGCCGCCCTCATCGTCGGCGGCATCGCGGCGCTCGAGGAGCGCATCGCGATCCGCCCCGTCAAGGACATGCACAACCTGCTCGTCACCACGCTCGGCGCCTCCATCATCATGGAGGGCGTCGCGCAGGTGATCTGGGGCGGCGAGCCGCGCCGGGTCCCGTTCTTCCTCGGCGATCAGGTGCTCACCGTGGCCGGCGGGCGGATGTACCCGGTGGAGATCGCGCTGGTCGTGCTGGTCGTCCTCATCGTGGTCGGGCTGACCCAATACGCCAAGCGGAGCATGAACGGCCTGGCGCTCCTCGGTATGAGCGAGGACCGCGAGGCCGCGCAGCTGCGCGGCGTGAACGTGCGCCGGTTCGCGCTCATCGCCTTCGTCTTCACCGGCGTGCTCGCCGGGTTCCTCGGCGTCTTCGTGGGGCCGAAGACCTACGCGGTCGCGACCCTCGGGGCCTCTCTCGCGCTCAAGGGCTTCGTGGTCCTCGCGATCGGCGGCTTCGGATCGCTGTGGGGGACCCTCGCCGGCGGGGTCATCGTGGGTCTCACCGAGGCCCTGGCCAGCCGGTACATCGGATCGGACTTCGCGAACCTCAGCGTCTTCCTGATCCTCATCCTCATCCTCATGGTCAAGCCGACGGGGCTGTTCACCCGTCGCAGGGAACGGGCGGTGTGACATGGCGACGTTCTGGCTGAGACTCCGGGCGGTCCCGGGGTGGATCTGGCCCCTCGCGATCGGCGCCGTGCTGCTCGTGCTGCCGTTCCTCGGCACCGGCTACGCCGTCACGCGTCAGATCGAGCTGACGCTGCTGCTCGCCCTCATCGTGTCCGGACTGAACCTCTCGCTGGGCTATGCCGGGGAGCTGGCCATGGGCCAGGTCGCGATGTACGCCGCCGGCGCGTACACGGCGGGGCTGATGAGCAAGGCGGGGATCACCGACCTGCTCCTGCAGCTCGTCGCCGGTGCGCTGGTGGCCCTCGTCGTCGGCCTGATCTCCGGCATCCCGGGGCTGCGGATGGGGAGCTGGTCGCTGGCGATGACCTCGTTCTTCCTCATCCTCCTCGTCCCCGACCTGCTGTCGATGTTCAAGGACGTCACCGGCGGACGCAACGGGCTGGCGGGGATCAAGCCGCCGACGCTGTTCGGCGAGATGGTCGATCCGCGGACCTACTACCTCGTGATCGCGGTCATCGCGATCCTCTGGTTCGCCGTGATGCGCAACCTCGTCGTCTCCCGGCACGGCACGGCGCTGCGCGTGCTCAAGCAGAGCCCGGTGCTCGCGTCCTCGATGGGCATCTCGGTGTTCCGGACCAAGCTCACCGCGTACGCGCTCGGCGCCGTGCCGGCCGGTCTCGCCGGCGTGCTCTTCGCCAACCTGGACCTGTTCATCTCCCCGGAGGCCTTCGCCTTCTCGTTCGCGATGACGGTGCTCGCCGCGTCGATCTTCGGCGGGTCCGCGAGCGTCTACGGGGCCCTGGCCGGGGCAGCCGTGCTCCAGTTCGGGATGAACCAGGCCACGAACTTCCAGCAGTTCGGCCTGATCATCTCGGGCGCCTTCCTCCTGATCGGAGGGGTCGCCTTCACCGGCGGACTGTCGGGGCTGCTGCGAGGGCTCGTCCGACGGGCGGATCGCGCGGCGAAGGCGGCGGCGGGCGTCACGGCGGCGCCCCTCGCCGCGGGGGAGATCCCTGACATGGCCGGAGCCGTGCTCGAGACCGAGCGGGTCTCGAAGGCGTTCGGCGGGAACCGGGCCCTCGCGGAGGTGAGCGTCGTGGCTCGACCGGGTGCCGTGACGGCGGTCATCGGGCCCAACGGCTCCGGCAAGACCACCCTGCTGAACATGATCTCGGGCTTCTACCGGACCGACGCCGGGACGATCCTGCTCGACGGCGAGCAGATCCAGGGGCTGCCCAGCTACCGCGTCGCCCGCAGCGGCGTGTCCCGCACGTTCCAGACCCCGAACATCCCGGAGAAGCTGACCGTCTTCGAAGCCGTCCTCGCCGGACGCTACGCCGGCGACCGGGTGAGCGTGCTCTCCTCCGTCCTGCGTCTGCCGCGCTACCGCAGGGTGGACCGTGCGGACCGCGACGGCGCCGAGCGCGCCCTGGCCCTCGTGGGACTGGACGGGCAGCGCGACGAACTGGCCGACTCGCTCCCGCTCGGCCAGCGCCGGCTGCTCGAGGTGGCACGGAGCCTGGCCGCCTCCCCGAAGGTGCTGCTGCTGGACGAGGTGGCGTCGGGCCTGGACGAGGACGAGCTGGAGGTCCTGGAGGGCCTGATCGTCCGACTCCGCGCGGCGGGCATGACCGTCGTGCTCGTGGAGCACAACTTCCAACTGGTGCTGCGCCTGGCCGACGACATCTACGTGCTCGCGCAGGGCACGGTGATGGCGCACGGCTCCCCGGAGCAGATCGAGAGCAACCCGCGCGTGATGGAGGAGTACCTCGGGGTCTCCGTCGAGCACGATGCGGCCGTCACGGCAGGAGAGGGCGATGACTGACGACGTGCTGCTGGAGGTCTCGAACCTGCAGACGGGATACGGCGATCTGCGGGTTGTCCGGGACGTGTCGCTGACCGTCCGCGCGGGCCAGATCACCGTGCTGCTCGGCCGCAACGGAGCGGGCAAGACCACGACGCTGCGCGCGATCTCCGGCCTCAACCGCACCGCCGGCGGCACGGTCCGCTACCTCGGCGTGCCGCTGGAGGACGCTCCGCACAAGCGTGTCGCCCGGGGGATCTCCTACGTCCAGGAGGGCAAGCGCGTCTTCCACGAGCTCACCGTGGAGCAGAACCTCCTCCTCGGCGGGTTCTCCCGGCGCGTCGGGAAGCGTGCGCTGATCGACACGCTGCCGGAGATCTACGACCTGTTCCCGATCCTCGCCGCCAAACGGGCGCTCGCCGCGGCCAGCATGTCCGGAGGGCAGCAGCAGATGCTCGCGATCGGGCAGGCGCTGATGGCCCGCCCGAAGCTGCTGATCCTGGACGAGCCGAGCCAGGGGCTCGCGCCCGTCATCGTCAAGGAGGTGATGGAGCGCGTGCACGCTCTGAAGCAGACCGGTCTCGGGATCCTCCTCGTCGAGCAGGCGGTCCAGGACTCCGTCGCCATCGCCGACGAGGTGAGCGTGATCGAGATGGGCCGGACGGTGCTGTCCGGGGCGGCCTCGACGGTCACGCTGGAGGAGCTGCAGAAGGCCTACTTCGGCGCCGCTGCCTGACCGCCGGTCGTCGACCGACCGAGACGGGGCCTGCCCAGGTCCGGCCCAGGGCTCGCGCCCTCCCGCGGCGATCCCGCGCCCCCGCGGTGATCGCGCGTTCCTGCGGTGATCGCACGCCCCGCGGTGATCCGCGTCCCGGCGGCGGTCCTCGTCGAATCCGTCCGCGTGGGCAGGGGATCTCCGCAGATGCGGGGGAGGTGCGGGGAGGGGAGAGGGAGGGGCGGGCCGCCTAGCGAGGGGCGTCGGCGGCGACGCCCCGGAACACCAGGATCCGCCCCGAACGGACGACGGCGGCCTCCTCCGGAACCCACGTGTCCGCCGTCGCCACGAACAGGTCGGTGCCGTCGTCCCCGCCGATCGCGACGGCGTAGGGATCCGGCACCGCCACGCGCCCGACGATCCGGCCGTCCGCGGAGACCCGCAGCACCTCGGCGTCGAACGGGCAGGCCACCCACAGCGTCCCGTGCCGGTCCGCCGCGATGCCGTCCGGCCACTGTCCCGTGAACGCGATGAGCGTCCGTCGGCCGCGGAGCGAACCGTCCGCTGAGACGTCGAAGGCCGTCAACCGCCCCGGCTCGCTCCGGGTCTCGGCGACGACGAGCGTGCGCCCCTCGTCGAGCAGGGCCATGCCGTTGGGGAAGAACAGCTCGTCGGCCACGGCGCGCACGGATCCGTCGACGTCCACGAGGGCGAGGGCGGCGGGAGCGATCGGCTCACCGGGCGGGGCGCCGTCGCCGTAGTTGCCGACGTAGGCGCGCCCGCGGGCGTCGGTGAGCAGGTCGTTCAGGTGCCAGGTCGCGACGCGGCCGAGATCGGCGTGGACCACCGGCGGCGCCCCCGGTGTGCGGAGGTCGACACGGTGGACGCGACGATCCTCCTGGGACGAGACGAGGAGCGTCTCCTCGTCGAGGAATCCCAGCCCGGACGGGCGGCCCGGCACGTGCGCGACGACCTCCAGCGTCCCCGCCCGCCAGCGCAGCACCTGGTGGGAGTGGACGTCCGAGAAGTACAGGGCGTCGTGATGCCAGCGGGGCCCCTCCGGGAAGGCGAGCCCCGAGACGACGACCTCTCCGGGAACGCGAGCCGCGGTCATGCCGCACCCCGGTCGCGCAGATCGGTCTCGGCGGACTCGCACCCCGCGACGATCTCCCGGACGCGTCCCTTCGCGACCTTGCCGCCCGCCGCACGGGGGAGCTCGTCGAGGACCACGAGACGCTCCGGGAACAGGTGCTTCGACACGCCGCGCGCGGTCAGCGCGTCGACGAGCCCGGCGAGCGTGAGCGGTGCACGCAGCGTGACGGCCACGCCGATGCGCTCGCCGAAGAGAGGATCCGGGACCGGCACCGCGGAGGCCATGACGACCGACGGGTGGGCCTCGACGACCTCCTCCACCTCGATCGCGGAGATGTTCTTCCCTCCGCGGATGATGAGATCCGTCGTGCGGCCGACCACGCGGAGGTACCCCTCCTCGTCCACCTCGACGAGGTCCGGCATCATCAGATGGCCGTCATGGAACAGCTCGGCGTCGGCCGCGGGGTCGCCGTAGTATCCGAGGCAGATCGTCGGTCCGGTCACCCCGGGCCGCCCCGGTCCTCCGGTGTCGGTGATGTCGCGCCCTGCGTCGTCGTACAGCCGCATGTCCACGTGCGGGAACACCCGGCCGGCCGTGCGCAGCCGCCGCTCCTGCGAGTCCCGCAGGGTGGTGGCGCTGATGGCGCCGGACTCGTTGGAGCCGTAGAACTGGAGGACGGCCGCCCCCACACGGTCCTCGAACTGGGCGGCCCGTTCCGCGGACACCGCCTCGCCACCGGTGAACATGGCGCGCAGCGCCAGCGGTCCCACGCGGTCGAGGGAGGGCGCATCGAGCATCATCTTGAACTGGGTGGCCACGCAGGCGAGGATCGTGACCCGGTGCCGATCGAGCAGGCGGATCATCTCGTCCGCGTCGAAGCGCTCCATGAGCACCGTGGTCATCCCGAGCATGGCCGGGGCGTAATGGGCCGTCCACAGCCCGAACCCGAACGGCCCGGGCACGGCGCCGAGCATCACGTCGTCCTCCGTGAAGTCGGCGGCGGCGAACGCGAGCTCGCTGAAGTGCAGCCAGCGGTTCGCGAACTGCGTGACGAGCTTGGGCCGGCCCGTCGTCCCGGACGTCGAGTTGAGCATGGACAGGTCGTTGGGGCCGAGAGCGCGGCGGCGCGTCTCGGCGAGGTCCGCCCGGATCGGCTCCTCCTCGCGGTAGCCGTCCGCCGCCGCGCGCACGACGCGCACGGGCCCGGCGGCGTCCACCTCCACGAGCAGGTCCACCGCCGCGCCGTCCGCACGGAGCTCCTCCAGGTGCTCCCGCGCGCTCCGTCCGCGGTGCGAGGGGCGCATCACCAGGACGCGGGCGCCGGACGCCGTCATCAGGTGATGGATCTCGGACCGGCCGGACCGGGCGTCCATGCCCACGGCGACGGTGCCGCTGCGCTCGGCGGCGCAGAGCGCGACGTGGAACTCCGTGCCGTCGGGCAGGAGCATCCCGAACCGGGCGCCCCGGGGGAGCAGGGCGGTCAGCACGCGGGCGAGGTCGTCGACCTGTGCGTCGTACTCCGCCCACGTCAGCGCGACGTCCCCGACGAGGTACGCGATCCGGTCCGGGACGCGCGCCGCCTGTGCGGCCACGTGGTCGGCGACGCTCCGGTCGCCCCACCACCCCCGGCGGGTGAACTCGGCGACGGTCTCGGCGTCGACGGTCGTCACGGCGGTCATTCCGACTCCATTTCCTCGTGGATGACGCCCATGGCCTGGCGGTAGCCGGCGTCCAGCGCGTCGACGTCCTCATAGGGCGCGCCCAGTTGGGCGCGCAGCAGCACGTGCCCGCGGTCGATCGCCCGGCGCAGGGCGCCGATGGCGGGGTCGAACAGCACCACGGCCGCGCCCTGCGCGGCGATGGCCCGGACGGTGTCCACGAGCTGACCGACGATCTGCGGGGCCAGCCCCGTGGTCATCTCGTCCAGGATCAGGCAGCGCGGCTCCCCCATGAGGGCCCGGCTGACCACGAGCATCTGCTGCTCGCCGCCGGACAGGACCCCCGCGAGGCGCCCCTGGCGCTCACGGAGCACCGGGAAGCGGTCGAGCGCGGCGTCCACCGCGGCGCGGCCGAGGCCGAGGATCTCCGCGGACACGAGCAGGTTGTCCCGCACGGTGAGCTTGGGGAAGAGCTGGCGCCCCTGCGGGACGATCGCGAGACCGGCCCTGGCTCGCTGGATGGGGCTTCGCCCGGAGAGGTCCTCGTCGCCGAGCCGGATCCCGCCGGTCGCGGCCACCGAGCCGTACAGCCCCAGGGCGAGGCTCGACTTGCCCGCGCCGTTCGGCCCCACCACCGCCGTGACCGTGCCCGCCGGGGCGTGCAGCGACGCGTTCTCGACCGCGGTCGCCTTCCCGTAGGAGACGTGCAGTCCGTCGACCACGAGATCCGCGCTCATGCGGCCTCCTCCCCGCCCGTGCCGAAGTACACCCGCTGCATCTCCGCGCTCGCCAGGCATTCGGCCGGCGTGCCGGAGAAGACCCGTCGTCCCTGGGCGAGCAGCATCACCCGGTCGGCCAGGGACGTGAGCAGATCCACGTTGTGATCGACCAGGATCACGGTGTGGCCGCGCTGCTGCACCTGCCGGATGGCGTCGATGATCCCGGCCACGGAGCCGGCGTCGGCCCCCGCGAACGGCTCGTCCAGCAGCATGACCAGGGGGTCCTGCGCCAGGGCCCTGGCCACCTCCACGAGGCGCTGCTCGCCGAGGGAGAGGTTCGCGCACATCTGGTCCAGGTGGGGCACGCCCAGCTCCTCGGCGACCGCGAGCGTGCGATCCGTCTCCTCGCGCCGGTGGCGGACGCCGTCGGTCACCACGCCCCAGACCATGCGCCACGTCGAGGCGAACCGGTGCGCGGCCGCCCCGACGAGGAGGTTTTCCTGGACGGTGAGGTCGAGGGCGAGGTGCGGATGCTGGAACGTGCGGGCCAGTCCGCGGCGGGCGCGGGAGGCGGGCGGACCGGCCAGACGCGCGCCGTCGAGCGTGAGCGTCCCGCGATCGGCGCCCTGGATCCCGGTGATGAGGTCCACGAGGGTCGTCTTGCCCGCGCCGTTGGGGCCGACCAGCCCCAGGATCTCGCCGCGTGCGACGGAGAAGGACACGTCCTCGAGGGCGACGAGCCCGCCGTAGGCCTTGGACAGCCCGTCTCCGGACAGGATCGGATCAGGCGACATCGGAGCCTCCTCGTGCGCGTCGGGAGCGGATCCCCGCGAGGAGCCGCCGGGCGTAGCCGAGCAGGCCCGCCGGGGCGACGAGCAGGATCAGCAGCACGCCGATCGCGAGCACGAGCTGCCCCGACCCCTCGAACCCCGGCATGTTCAGGGTCAGCTGGACCACGATGATCGCGCCGACCGCACAGCCCCAGGCGCTTCCCTGCCCGCCGATCAGGGGGATGAAGATCGCCATGAACACGATCGACAGGGTGAAGGTCTCCGGGGTGATGCTGAGCACGAAGCTCGCGAAGAGGGCGCCGGCGAGCGAGGCGACGGCGGCGCCGACGGCGAGCGCGACGGTCGTCAGCGTGGTGGTGCGGACCCCGGCGGCCTCGACGGCGGACGGGACGTCGCGCATCGTGCGGACGATCACGCCCCAGGACCCGGTGCGCACGCGCTCGACGAGGACGGTGACGACGATCACCAGGAGGAGCGCGCCGGCCACCAGCAGCGGGCGCGGCGGCTCCCAGCCGAACAGGACCGGTGCCGGGATCCCGCCGATCCCGCCGGATCCGCCGGTGAGCTCCTTCGCCTCGATGAGCCACGGCTCGAACGCGAGGCTGAACAGCAGGGTGACCGCCGCGAGGTAGAAGCCGCTGAGGCGCCGGGTGAGCAGGCTCAGTATCGTGGCCACGAGCGCGGACACCGCCGGGCCCAGCACCCATCCGAGGATGACCGGCAGGTCCGTCTTCGTGGCGATGATCGCCACGGCGTAGCCGCCGATCGCGGCGTACGCGGCGTACGCCATGGACAGCGACCCGGCCAGCACGAACGGGATGTACATCCCGAGCGCGATGAGCGCGTAGACCGCCACGAGCACGAGGAGGTCCTGTTTGAACCCGCTCCCACCGGCCCAGGCGAGCAGGAGACCGGCACCGAGCACGGCGAGCGCGGGAGGCAGCAGTCGCCGCCAGCGTGCACCGCCGTCGGGGACGGTGCGGGGAGAGGCGGTCTCGCGGACGGCGAGCGAACGGTCGGTCATAGCCTCACCTTCGTCGCGAACATGCCCTGCGGTCGCAGAGCGAAGAACAGCAGCGCGATGACGAGCACCATCGTCGTCGGGCCGAGGCTCCCGAAGTAGAACGGCGCGAAGACCTGGATCGCCCCGAGCAGGAGGCCGCCCACCAGCGGCGCCCAGGTGCGTCCCGTCCCGCCGAGGACCAGGGCGAGGAATCCCACCAGCGTCCAGGACAGACCGCTGGTGAACCCGACGCCGCTCTTGGGCGCGTACAGGATCCCGGCGATCCCGGCGATGAGGCCGGCCAGCAGGAACGCGATCAGGCGGATGCGTCCGACCGGGAGGCCCAGCAGTCGCGCGGCGTCCCGGTTGTCGCCGACGGCGCGCAGCAGGCGGCCGGTCCGGCTCTGGCGCATCCAGATCGAGACGAGGACGAAGACGGCCGCGGTGACGGCGATCAGCAGCACGCTGCTGCCGGGGACGTGCACGGGGCCGAGCTGCCACGGCCCGAACGGTGCGATGTTCTGCCCGGGGAGGGCGCGGCGCCCGAAGACCGTGCCGGCGCCCTGCTGGACGATGAAGAGCACCGCGGTGACGGCGACCAGGGCGGGGAGCTCGCCCCGCCCCGACCGCCGCTGCACGGGGCGCACGACGAGGAGCTCCGTCAGGGCGCTCAGCGCCATCGCCGCGAGCAGCCCCACGAGCACGCCCAGCCACACCGGCAGGTCCACCTCGATGACGAACCAGGAGGCGCCCAGCGCCGCCGTCATCGCGTACGGGCCGATCGCGAAGTTGAAGAAGCCGGCGCCGATCAGGGTGAGCTGGTAGGCGAGGGCGATCAGCCCGAAGAAGCTGCCGATCTCCAGGACGGAGAGCCAGAGCTGCGGATCGGTCATCGACGGATCCTCAGCACGTCACCTGGTACTCGGGCCAGGCGCCGGAGGGCTGGTTGTCCTCGTCGAAGCCGGAGAGCACCAGGCCGCACAGGCTGTCGGCGCCGATGTGCTTGTCCGGCGAGAACGACAGGGTGAACCCGTCCTGTCCGAAGGCGGCGGGGTAGGCGCTGATCGCGTCGAACGCGTCACGGATCGCGGTCAGGTCCTCGGTGCCGCCGGCCTCCTCGATCGCCGCCTTCAGCAGGTGCACGGTGTCGTAGGCCTGCGCGTCGTAGGCGGTCAGCCGGTAGTCGTCGCCGTTCGCCTTCTTCAGCTTCTCCTCCAGGGCTGCGGTCGCCGCGTTCTTGGTGTCGATCGATCCCATGTAGACGACCTCCGCGAGGGCACCGGGGTTGGCGCGGTCCCACGCGTCGGGCTGGTTCCCGATGGAGGCCAGCGAGAAGCGGAGCACGTCCGGAAGCTGCGGGTCGAGGGTGTTGTGCGCGAGCACCTCGAAGTTCCCGCCGACGCTCATCACGAGCACGACGTCGGGATCGGCCTGCTTGATGCGCGCGGTCTGGGCGCCGAGGTCGGCGGCGTCCACGGGCGCGGACTCCTCCGCGACGATGTCGATGCACTCCTCCAGCCCGGGCACGAGCAGGCCCGCGATGTTGTCGATGGCGGGGGTGGTGTCGGCGAGGATCGCCAGCTTCTCGTAGCCCATCTCCTCGAACGCCCCGCAGTAGACGGAGGCGTAGTCGTCCAGGCCGTTGGCGAGCATGTAGGTGAACTCGTTGTCCGGGGGAAGGCCGACCGAGGTCGTGATCGCGACCGGGGCGACGGCGGTGATCCCGGCCTGCTTCGCCACGGCCTTCGCCTGCAGCACGGAGCCGCCGCCGGTGGCGAGGATGATCGCGTGCGCGCCGTCGTCCACGAGCTTGCGGACGATCGAGGGCGTCTTCGTGGGGTCGGACTCGTCGTTGCCGACGACGATCCTGACCTCGCGACCGAGGATGCCGCCGTCCGCGTTGATCTCGTCCACGGCCATCCGGACGGTGTCCCCGGCGATCGTTGCGTAGGACGCGCCGGGGCCGGTGCTGTCCTCGTCGAGGCCGATGATGATCGGGTCGCCGCCGTCGGCGGTGCTCCCCGAGGAGGAGGCGCCGCCGTCGTCGCCGGCGCAGGCGGTCAGGGCGAGCGCGGCGACGGTCGCGGCCGCCACGCCGAGGATGCGGTGTCGGGACATGCTGCGTCGGAACATGAGGAACCTCCATTGGTTCGTCGTCGGGTCACGCGGCTTCGGGGGAGACGCACAAGCAAGTGCTTGGTTGCCAAGGTAGCCCGGCCGGGTTCGGTGGTCAACCGGATTTCTCGGGGGTGTGCGCGCCGACGGCGCGGAGCACCCGGGCGCGGACCTCCCCGAGCGGGTCCGCCGGCCCTCGACGCCCACGCGGGCCCTGCCCCTCGGGCGGGATCAGCCGCCCGGCGTCCGACCGCGTCCATTCGCGCACGGCCGTCCGCTCGACGATCCGCCACCCCGCGGCGTCCCGCCGCACGTGATCGAGATAGCGGAACCCGCTGGTGAAGTTCCGACGCGGATCTTCCGGCGGAGTGCCCCAGTGCACCGCCGTGCCGTAGGTCTCGACGAAGGCGTGGTCGCCGTGGAGCTCGACGAGGTGGTTGCCGACGAGATGCATCGTGCCGTCGAACACCGCGGTGCGCTCGGCCAGCCAGGCGACGAAGTCCGCCGCGGGGCCCTCGAAGCCGGTGTGCCGATCGACCCCGTCGGAGGCGTACACCGCGAGGACCGCCGGGTAGTCGGCGCGGTCCACCGCTCGGCAGTACCGCAGGATCAGATCATGGATCTCCTGGCGGTCGCGGGCGGCGTCCGGCGCGGGCATCAGGCGTGGTCCGGGAGGTTCGTCCAGCCGCGGCGACCGGCGCGGCCGTACCAGCCCGACGCGGCCAGGGTCCCGCCGTCGACCGGGATCGTGTGCCCGGTGACGAAGCGCGCCGCGTCGGAGGCGAGGAACGCGACCACCTCCGCGTAGTCGTCCGGGACGCCGAAGCGGCCGAGCGGCAGCCATGAGCGCAGGAGCGCCGGATCCCGTCCCGCGAGCATCGCCTCCGCCGGGGTCTGCGGAGTGTCGGCCAGGTCGGGGGCGATCGCGTTGACGCGGATCCCCGAGGGGCCGAGCTCCACCGCCAGGCTCTTCGTGAACGCCGAGACCCCCGCGTTGTACGCGGAGTAGACGGCGTGTCCCGGGATCCCCCGGAACGCCTCGACCGTCGAGACGTTCACGATCGCGCCGGCCCCGCGCTCGATCATCGCCGGGAGGAGGCGGTGCGTGACCGTGAACACGTGCCAGAGGTTGAGCTCGTGGAGCCGCTGCCACTGGGCGGGCTCGCTCTTGACGAAGACCGCCTTGGCCGGCCGGAAGTCGCCGACGTTGTTGACGACGACGTCGGCGCCGCCGGCGTCGTCCGCGGCCGCGCCGAGGGACCGCACCGTCTCCTCCCGGGTGATGTCGCCCACGATCACCGTGCAGCGTCCGCCCGCCGTCGCGATGTCGGATGCCGCGCGGCGGGCGGCCTCCTCGTCGAGGTCGACGAGCAGGACGTGGTCGCCGTCCGCGGCGAGGCGACGGGACACGGCGCCGCCGATGCCGAGGGCGCCGCCGGTCACGACGCAGGTGCGGGGGCGGGAGGTGGTGGGGGACATGGGGCACAACCTAGCATTTGTTTGGTAGCGTGGCCAGGGCGCGGACGACGGCGTCGCCGCGCACGCGGATCGGAGGAGGGCACATGGGCGTGTCGATCGACTTCACAGGACGGGTCGTCGCCGTCACCGGAGGGGCGCGCGGCGTGGGCCGAGGCATCGCGGAGAGCTTCCTCGAGGCCGGGGCGACCGTCGAGATCTGCGGGCGGACGACCCCGGACGCTCTGCCGTCCGGCGGGGGCGCCGAGGCGACGTTCGGCTCCGCCGACGTCCGCGACCCCGACCAGGTCGACGCCTGGATCCAGGACATCCTCTCCCGTCGCGGCCGCCTCGACGTCCTCGTGAACAACGCCGGGGGGTCTCCGTTCGGCCGCTTCGAGGCCGGCTCTCCGCGGTATCTGCGCGCCATCACCGAGCTCAACTTCCTCTCCGCGGCCTTCGCCGCGCGATCCGCTCTGCCCGCCCTGCGGGACGCCCAGGGCTCGGTGATCAACATCACCTCCATCAGCGCCCGTCGCCCGAGTCCCGGCACGGCGGTGTACGGCGCGGCGAAGGCGGCGCTGGAGAGCCTCACCGCGAGCCTCGCGGTCGAGTGGGCCCCCGACGTGCGGGTCAACGCGGTGAGCTGCGGACTCGTGGCGACGGAGGCGGCGGTGGACCACTACGGCGACGCGTCGCAGTACGCGGCCGTGGCCCGCACCATCCCCCGGGGCCGTCTCGCGGAGCCGGCCGAGATCGGCGCCGCCTGCCTGATGCTCGCCTCCCCCCTGTCCGCCCACGTCACCGGCGCCGTGCTCGACGTCGACGGCGGAGGCGAGTGGCCGGCGTTCCTGGCCCACACCCCGAACGCGGGCGACATCCTGCCCGCCTGACCCGCGTCGGCACGACGCGACCTCGTCCCTCCGGGCATCCGGAGCACACGATCCGGAACACACAAGGAGAGCCCCATGACCGAAGCCGTCATCGTTTCCGCCGTCCGCTCGCCCATCGGGCGCGCGTACAAGGGGAGCCTCAAGGACACGCGGCCCGACGACCTGGCCGTGCAGATCGTCCGGGCCGCCCTGGACGCCGTCCCGGAGCTGGACCCGGCGGAGATCGAGGATCTGATGCTGGGCTGTGCGCAGCCTGCCGGAGAGCAGGGGTACAACCTCGCCCGCATCGTGGCGCTGCAGCTCGGCCTGGACGCGCTGCCCGGCACGACGGTGCACCGGTACTGCTCGTCCTCCCTGCAGACCACCCGCATGGCGTTCCACGCGATCAAGGCGGGGGAGGGCGACGTCTTCCTCTCCGCCGGAGTGGAGGCGGTGTCGCGCTTCGGGCTCGGCAAGTCGGACGGGATGCCCGACACGAAGCACCCGCGCTTCGCGGCGGCCGCCGAGCGCGTCGCGGCCGAGGCCGCCGACCCCTCGTTCGTCTGGTCGGACCCGCGCACGCGCGGCGAGCTGCCGGACATCTACATCGCGATGGGGGAGACGGCGGAGAACGTCGCGAGCTTCCGGGGCGTGTCCCGACGGGCGCAGGACGAGTGGGCGGTGCTGAGCCAGAATCGCGCCGAGGCCGCCGCCGCCCGCGGATTCTGGGAGCGGGACATCACGCCGGTGACGCTCGCCGACGGGTCCGTGGTCTCCGCCGACGACGGGCCCCGCGCCGGTGTGACGCTGGAGGGGATCGGCGGGCTGCAGCCCGTCTTCCGCCCGCACGGGACGGTCACCGCGGCGAACTGCTGCCCGCTCAACGACGGCGCGGCCGCGCTGGTCGTGATGAGCGACTCACGCGCGGCGGAGCTCGGTCTCACCCCGCTCGCGCGGATCGTCTCCACCGGGGTGTCCGCGCTCTCGCCGGAGATCATGGGGCTCGGGCCGGTCGAGGCGGTGCGGCGGGCCCTCGGGCACGCGGGCATGACGATCGGCGACATCGACATCCTCGAGATCAACGAGGCCTTCGCCGCCCAGGTCCTGCCCTCGATCGACGACATCGGGATCGACGCGGACCGGGTCAACGTCAACGGCGGGGCGATCGCCCTGGGGCACCCGTTCGGCATGACCGGCGCGCGCATCACGACGACGGCGATCCACGCCCTGCAGGAGCGCGACGAGCAGTTCGCCGTCGAGACCATGTGCGTCGCGGGCGGTCAGGGCATGGCGATGGTGCTGGAGCGGCTGAGCTGATGCCCGGCCTGCTCGAGGGCCGCGCCGTCGTCGTCACCGGCGCCGGGCGCGGCCTCGGGCGGGCGTACGCCGCCGCGGCCGCGGATGCCGGTGCGGCCGTCGTGGTCTGCGATCTCGACCGGGACGCGGCCCAGGACGCCGCCGCGGTCATCCGCGGCGTCGGCGGGGCCGCGATCGCCGTCGCCGCATCCGTGGCGGATCCGGCCACGGGTGGCGTGCTCGTGGAGCGCTGCGTCCGCGAGTTCGGGCGCATGGACGGCCTGGTGAACAACGCCGGCGTCCTCAGCGCGGGCGCGGCGGTGGGGCAGGACGCCGCCACGGTGACGGACACGCTGGACGTGAACGTCGCGGGCGTGATCCACTGCGGGGTCGCGGCGCTCCGCCACTTCGCCGCCCACGGGGGCGGGACGATCGTGAACGTGGTGTCCGGCGCCCTGCAGGGCTACCCCGGCCTCTCCCTGTACGGGGCGACCAAGGGCGCGGTGATGGGGCTCACCTACGGGTGGGCGCTGGAGGCGCCGGACGGCGTGCGCGTCAACGCCGTCTCGCCGCTGGCGCAGACGGCCATGTCCGCGCTCAACCCGGACGGCTCGGTTCCCCCGGGACCGGCCCCCGGCGCGGTGGCGCCCCTGGTCGTGTACCTGCTCAGCCCGCGCTCGCAGCGGTTGAACGGGCAGATCGTCCGCTTCGACGGGCGTCATCTCGGACTCATCGCCCCGCCGGCGCCGAACGCCCTGCAGACGGCCGAGGAGTGGGACGCCGCCGCCATCGCGGCCGCCTTCGACGGTCCGCTCGGCGACTGGCTCACCCCCGTCGGGATGCAGGCCGCGCCGCGTCCCGTCCGCCTCGGGTGAGCGCCGTCGCCGGCGGGCTCAGGCCGCGCCGCGCGCGCGGAGCTCGGGCTTGAGGATCTTGCCGGTGGCGTTGCGCGGGAACTCGTCGACGAAGACGAACTCCCTGGGCACCTTGAAGTTCGCGAGGCGGGACCGGCAGAACGCCTCCAGATCCGCGGCGCCGGGGAGCGGGACGTCCTCGCCGGCGTTCTGCAGCAGCAGCACGTAGGCGCGCCCGACGGTGCCCAGGCGCGCGTCGTCCACGCCGATGACGGCGGACTCGTTGACGGCGGGGTGCTGGCGCAGCACGTTCTCCACCTCCGCGGGGTAGACGTTGAATCCGCCGACGATGAACATGTCCTTCAGGCGGTCGGTGATCTTCAGGCAGCCGTGCTCGTCCAGGCGCCCGACGTCCCCGGTGTGGAACCAGCCGTCCTCGTCGACCACGGCGCGGGTCGCGGCCTCGTCCTCGAAGTAGCCGAGCATCACGGAGTCCCCGCGCAGCAGGATCTCGCCGTCCTCGCCCACGCCGACGTCCCGGCCCTCCGGGTCGACGACGCGGATCTCGACCCCCTCCACGGCGGGGCCCGTGGTCTGCGAGGCGTGCTCGAGGGACTCGCCGGGGCGCGAGAGCGTCGCGACGATGCACTCGGTCAGGCCGTAGGCCTGCGCCACGGTGCGGAACCCGAGCTTGTCCACCATGTCCCGGAACAGCGTCTCCGGCGCCGCCGTCGCACCGGCGATGGCGAAGCGGAGGGAGGACAGGTCGTACTCCCGAAGGCGCGGGTGGTCGATGAGGGAGGTGAAGTGCGTCGGCACCCCGGGAAGCACGGTGATGCGCTCGCGCTGGATGAGCTCCAGCAGCGCATCGGCGTCGAAGACCGCCACCGGGTAGATCGTGGTCCCCGCCATCAGGGACGTGATCATCCCCGCCTTGTAGCCGAAGCCGTGGAAGAACGGATTGACCACGGCGTACCGGTCCTCCGGAGTGAGGAACGCGCCCTTCGCCCAGGAGCGGGCGACGCCGAGGGTCTGCCGGTGCGCGCTCATCACGCCCTTCGGCACCCCCGTGGTCCCCGAGGTGAACAGCACGTCCATCACGGTGTCGGCGGTCACGGCGTCCGCGGCCTCCTCCACGCGGGCCAGGGGGACGCCCTCTCCGGCGGAGAGGAATCGCGACCACGAGAGCACGGGACCGGCCCCCTCGTCCATCGTCACGACCGCGCGGAGGTGCGGGAGCCCGGGGACGACCGCCCCGTCGGCGCCGAGCTCGGCAGCCGCCTCGCGCAGCATGGTCGACATCGACCGGCCGAGGAAGCCGTCCGCGAGCACGATGGCCGTCGCCCGGGCGCGGGCCAGGATGGTCGCGGCCTCGTGGCCGGTGTAGCGGCTGTTCAGGGGGACGACCGCGATGCCGACGGCCTGCGCGCCGAGCATCGCGAGGATGAACTCGGCCCGGTTGGGAGCCCAGAGTCCCACGCGGTCACCGGGCAGGACGCCCGCGGCGAGGTAGGCGCGGGACACCTCAGCGACGCGGGCGGGCAGCTCCCCGTAGGTGATGACGCGGCCGGCGTCGACGATCGCCGGATGCGCGCCCAGCTCCGCCTTCTCCCGGAGCAGCGCCGGGACGGTGTCGGTGTCAGAAACGGTCATGCGGGGTCCTTCCCATACCATAAGAAAACCTCTCTCGGAGCGCGTGTTCCGGCCTGCGATGGTGCACTATTGAACAAGCGCTTGTTGTGAAATACTCCCGGCACCCCAGAAGGAGAAGCCATGGCGATGAACCCGCGGACCACGCGAGGCGAGCAGAGCTCCGAGCGGAGAGAGCAGATCCTGTCCATCGCCGCCCACCTGATCTCCCAGCGCGGCTACTCGGCGACGACCGTGCGCGACATCGCCGACGAGGCCGGGATCCTCTCCGGCAGTCTCTATCATCACTTCTCCTCGAAGGAGGCGATCCTCCAGGAGATCCTGCGCACCTTCATGACCGACCTGTACGGGCGCTTCGAGCAGATCGTCGCCGAGTCGTCGGGCCCCCGGGAGACGCTGGACCGCCTCATCGAGCACGCCTTCGAGACGGTGGTCAGCAAGCCCGACGCGGTGGGCCTCTACCAGAACGAGTCGAGCTTCCTCGCCACCCAGCCGGGCTTCGAGTTCGTCAAGGAGAACAGCCTCCAGATCGAGTCGCTGTGGCTCGGCCAGATCCGGGAGGGGCAGCGTCAGGGCGTCTTCCGGGACACCCTCGACGCCCCGATCGCCTACCGCTTCATCCGCGACTCGGTGTGGTCGACGGTGGCCTGGTACCGACCCAGCGGCACGCACACGGCGGCGAGCCTGACCGAGAACTACCTCGACCTGCTGCACGGCGGCCTCCTCGTGGACTGAGCCGTGGGCGGTCGCGCGACCGCCCACGACCGGTCGGATCAGTCGGGGACCTCGCGCGTGCGGGCGCCGCGCGGGTCGAGCTCCTCGCGGATGAGGCGCAGCTCCTCCGCATCGGGCAGACGCGTGGTCGCCGCGGCGGAGACGTCGAGGGGGAAGCCCGTGGCGTCGGCGACCGCCTGCGGATCGACGCCGGGATGGATCGAGCGGACCCGGACGCGTCCCTCCTCGTCGTAGTCGAGGACCGCGAGGTTGGTCACGATCACGCCGAGACGATGGAAGCGCAGCCCGGCGTCTCGGGCGCGGTCGTTTCCCACGCCGGAGACCATGTCGACCGCGTCGACGAAGACCCGCGGGCTGTGCCTCGACACCCAGTAGTCGACCCGGTGGTTCGCGGTGTTGCCGGGGGCGCCGCGGACCCCGATGAGCTGGCGCTTCGGGCGATCCCAGTCGCCGATGAGGGAGATGTTCTGGTTCCCGTATCGATCGATCTGGCTGGCGCCCATCATGCTCTGCCGTCGCCCCGTCGCGAGGATCTCGAAGATCCGGCCGAACGGGGCCCATCCCTCGATGGTCCCGCCGCCGGCCGCGCTGCGCCCGAGCGGAGGCGGGTCGCTCATGAGGAAGGCCTCGCCGTCGGTCAGCACGATGTCCGGCGCGGAGGTGCGCCGGGCGAGCCGGGCGCCGATGGTCGGGATGGTGCCCACGGCGTGGGCGAGCACCTCGCCGGACGAACGGTAGGTGTCTGCGCAGGCGGCGACGCAGATCTCGGCGAGGGTGGCGGGCGCGGTCATGACTCTCCCTGGGCGGCGTGGAAGCGGGCGACGGCCGCGTGGTATCCGGCGTCGTCGGTGTCGAGGTAGGTCCGGGTGAAGGCGGCCCAGGCGTCGGGGTCCTTCGCCGCGGCGGCGTACTCCCGCTGGAAGGCCTCGTCGCGGGGGTAGTCGGGCTCGCAGGTCGTGAAGTGCGCGCCGCGCGGCGCCTCGACGACGGCGTCGACGTACATCCGGCTGAACAGCAGGGTGTGGAAGGAGGCCTCGTCGAGCAGGCTCTCGGTGGGGACGATCTTCTCCGCGGACACGATGGTGCGCTGCGCCGCCATCGCGAAGAGGTCGTCGAAGTACGGGTCCGGGCCCAGATACTGGCTGTTGCCCGCGGCGTCCGCGCGGTTCATGTGCACGAGCGCGACGTCGAGGGGCAGCGCGGGCATGGCGACGTACTGCTCCTCGGAGTACGGGGAACGGATGGTCTTCAGTCGCGGGTTCGCCGGCAGCACGTCGGAGCCGAGCCCGGCGAGGATCGGCTGGAAGTCGACCCGCTGCCCGGCGGCCCGGAGGCCGGCGACGAACATGCCCTCGTCGTACTCCTCGACCTCGAACGCGCCCTCCTCGCGGGCCCGCGTGAACAGCGGGTCCAGGGGGATGCTGTCCAGCGAGACGAAGCCGTAGACGAGCTTGCGGATGCGTCCGGCGGCGGCGAGCAGGCCCACGTCGGGCCCGCCGAAGGCGACGACGGTCAGATCCGTCGCGTCCGTGCGCAGCAGGGCGCGGACGAGGGCCATCGGCTTGCGCCGGGAGCCCCATCCGCCGATGCCCACCGTCATCCCGCTCCGGATCGAGGCGACGGCCTCATCCAGGCTGGTCCGTTTGTCGGCCATAGTGCTCCTTCTCCGCGACTCTGCGAACAGCGCAAACCTAGCGCTTGTTTGGTCCCTAGGCTAGCATGGCGTCTCGCGGACAGGTCGAGGAGGACGTCGTGAGGGAAGCCACCGGACCCGGGCACACGATCGTGACCGGAGGGGCGAGCGGCATCGGCGCCGCGGTCGTCGAGCGGCTCCTCGCGCGGGGCGGCAGGGTGACCGTCTTCGACCTGGCGCCGTCCGTCGCCGACGACGTGCCTTCCGTCCGGGTGGACGTCAGCGACGAGGGCGCCGTCGACGCCGCTGTCGCCGCGTGCGCGGCCGAAGAGCCGGTCACCGGCGTGGTCCTGTGCCACGGCATCCGCGGCGCGTACGTCCCCGCGCTGGACATCGCTCTGGACGCCATGCGGCGGCAGTACGAGGTCCACGTCATCGGGGCACTGGCCGTGTCCCGCGCCGTCGTCCGCCGACTCGGCGGTCTTCCCGCGTCGATCGTCATGGTGTCGTCCACGACGGCCTACCGGGGATGGGCGAACCAGGCGGACTACGGCACGGCCAAGGCCGCGGAGCGCCAGCTGATGGAGAACCTGGCGATCGAATGGGCGCCCAGCGGCGTCCGCGTCAACGCCATCGCCCCGGGCCACACCCGCACCCCCATGGTCGAGGACCTGGAGCGGACCGGCTACGACCTCACGATGGCCGAGGCGCGCACGCCCCGGGGCCGGCTGGCACGGCCGGAGGAGATCGCGGAGGCGATCGTGTGGATGCTCTGCGACGCCACGCACGTCTACGGGCAGTGCCTTCCCGTGGACGGCGGATGGACGGCGGCGGGGAAGTGATCCCGACCCGCGCCCTGGGGGACCTGCGCGTCTCGGCGGTCGGCTTCGGCGCCATGACGATGACGCAGACCCTGGAGACGGACCGCGCACGCGGCGTCCGTGCGGTCCACGCGGCCCTGGACGCGGGCGTCACCCTGTTCGACACCGCCGACAGCTACGGTCCGACGGGCGACATGGGCGTGAACGAGACCGCCCTGGTGCGGGCCCTGCGCGCGGTGCCCGGAGCCGTCGACCGCGTCGTCATCGCCACGAAGGGCGGGCACACGCGGGGACCGAACGCCACCTGGTGGATCGACGGATCGCCGGAGCATCTCGCCGCGGCCGCGCGGGCGTCCCTGCGCCGGCTGGGTCTGCCGGCGCTGCCGCTGTACCAGCACCACCGACCGGACCCGAAGGTGCCTTACGCCGACTCGATGGGGGCGCTGCGCGGGCTCGTGGACGAAGGGCTCGTGATCCGGGTGGGCGTCTCGAACGTGGACGAGGCGCAGCTCGACATCGCCAAGGACGTGCTCGGAGACGCGCTGGTCAGCGTGCAGAACGAGTACTCTCCGCTGGGCCGGGACAGCCACGCGGTGCTCCGCGCCTGCGAACGGCGGGGGCTGGCGTTCCTCGCCTGGGGGCCGCTCGGCGGGATGAGGGCCGCGAAGGGACTCGCCGACGCGGCCCCCGCCTTCCGTCGCGTCGCCGAGCGCCGCGGGGTGAGCGTACAGCGGGTCGCGCTCGCATGGCTCCTGACCCTCTCCGACCGGATGATCCCGGTGCCGGGCGCGAGCCGCCCGGAGAGCGTGCGCGACTCCGCGGCCGCGACGGCCCTGGTCCTGGAGGAGGCCGAGCGCGCCGAGCTCGCGGGCGGTGTCGGGGAGCGGACTCAGTGAGGCTCTTCGAGGAGCTCCACGCGGACGTCGTCCGGGCCCAGGACGTAGACGTACCGGAACCCCTCCATCGGCCCGTCGGTCGCCGTCATCGGCGCGGACAGGGCGCGGTATCCGAGGTCCGCGACGCGGCGCAGACGCTCGTCGATGTCATCCACGAGCAGGGCGGGGTGCGCCGCGCCGATGCTGCCGTTGTCGGGATCGACGCGCCGGGAGCCGCCGCCCCGGTACTCGGCCAGCTCGATCACCGTGCCGCCGTCGCCGAAGCCCAGGAACGTGAGCAGGATCCGGATGCCCGGGTATCCCGTGGCCGCTTCGACCGCTGGACCGCTCTTCTCCCGGGGGCGGACGACGTCGACGGCGCCCAGCGCCCGGTAGAACTCCACGCTCCGCTCGGTGTCGCTCACCGTGATCCCGATGTGATGCAGCCGTGTCACGGGCGCTCCTCCCTCCCGGGGCGCCGACCCGCCCACCCACCATCCCTCACGGAAGGACCGTCATGACGACAATCCCTCTCATCCGCCTCGACGACACGGTCGTCGTGCTCACCGGCGCCGCCGGCGGCCAGGGGCGCGCACACGCCCGGCTCCTGCACGGGCTCGGCGCCCGGCTCGTCCTCACCGACCTGGACGAGGCCGCGGTCGCCGGGGTCGCGGACGCTCTCGGCGACCGCGCGATCGGCCTCGCCCACGACGTCTCGTCGCGCGCCGCCTGGGACGCGGTGGCGGAGGCCGCCCGTCGGGCGTTCGGCCGGGTGGACGTGCTCGTCAACAACGCCGGCTACTGTCCGACGGGTCCGCTGGAGGACGCCGAGGAGCGGACGATCCGGCTCACCATGGATGTGAACGCGATCGGTCCGATGCTGGGGATCCAGGCGATGCTGCCCCTGATGAAGGCGAGGGGCGGATCGATCGTGAACGTCTCCTCGACGGCGGGTCTGACCGGCTACGCGGATCGCGTCGCGTACTCCGCGTCGAAGTTCGCGCTCCGCGGCATCACCCGCTCCGCGGCGCGGGAGCTCGGAGTCCACGGGATCCGGGTCAACTCCATCTGTCCCGGGGCGGTCGACACGCCCATGATCAGCGAGGACACGCGCGCGGGGGTCGGCTTCATCGCGGGCATCCCGATCCCGCGTGCCGGTCGCCCGGAGGAGGTGTCGAACCTCGTGGCGTTCCTCGCGAGCGACGCCAGCAGCTACTGCACCGGGCAGGACTTCGTCATCGACGGCGGCGTGACGGCCTGAGCCGGCGCGGCGGCGGATCATGCGGGCTGCAGCGCCCAGTCCGCCGCCCGCGCCCGCTGCTCGGCCGCGGTCCCGAAGAGCTGTCCGAGTGCGTGCGCGCGCTTGAACACGAGGTGGGCGTCGTGCTCCCAGGTGATCGCGATGCCGCCGTGCAGCTGGATCATCTCGGCGGCGACCTGGTCGAGGGTCTCGCTGCACCACGCCTTCGCGAGCCGGGCGAGCGACGTGCGCTCGGCGGAACCGTCCGCGACCGCACGCGCGGCCGCTCTGGTCGTCGTCGCGGCGGTCTCGACCCGGACGTGCAGATCGGCCAACCGGTGCTTGACCGCCTGGAAGGAGCCGATGGGCCGCCCGAACTGCACGCGCTGCCCGACGTACGCGAGGCTGCTCGCCAACGCCCGGGCGGCGGTGCCGCTCTGCAGGGCGCTGACGGCGGTCAGGGCGTGGTCGAGGACGAGCGGGAGCACGTCCGGCGCGCCGTCGCCGAGCGGGCGGGCGGCGACGTCCTCGAGGTGCAGGGTCGCGACACGCAGCCCTGGGTCCATGGCGGGGGTGACGTCCCGGCGGACCGCGTCCGGCTCCAGGAGCTCGAAGAGGCGGGCGCCGTCGGCGGTGTTCGCGACGACGACGAGGACGTCCGCCGTCGCGCCCTCGAGCACCAGCGGGACCCGGCCGGTCACTCGCCAGGGCTCGCCGGGCGTCGCCGTGACCGCGACACGCTCGGGGTCCCACCGGCCGTCCGGTGCCGCCCAGCCGAGCGCGCCGATGCGCGTGCCCTCCGCGAGGCCGGGCAGCAGGCGCGCCGCCGCCTCGTCATCGTGCGTCGCGAGGATGGCCTGCGCCGTGATCGCCACGGAGCCGAGGTAGGGGGACGGCGTGAGACCGCGACCGAGCTCCTCGAGCACGAGGTGCGTCTCGAACGTGGAGAACCCGGCCCCGCCGGCCTCCTCCGGGATCGCGAGCGAGGCGGCGCCGATCTCCGTGCACAGCAGCCGCCAGAGCTCGGTGTCGTATCCCGCGTCGCTCTCGAGCGCGGCCCGCATCGCGCGGTCGTCCGAGCGCTGTGCGAGGACCGCGCGGACGAGCTCGATCAGCTCCTCCTGCTCCTCGGTGACGGTGAAGTTCATGCTCGCTCCCTCGCGCTCGAGCCGTCGGACAGGATCGCACCGGCCACGCGGGCGCGGTGCTGGGCGGGCGTGCCCCAGACGCGGGACAGCGCGGGGACGAGCCCGAGCCAGATCCGCAGGGGGTGCTCGGCCGTGTAGCCGATCGCGCCGTGCACCTGCAGGGCGACGCGGGCCGCGCGGGTCGCCGCCTCCGACGCGGCGATCTTCGCGGCCGAGCTGTCCCGGTCGCCGGTGCCGGTGTCGGCCGTGAGCGCCGCGTTCCACAGCAGCGGCCGGGCGAAGCTCAGCGCGACCCGCACGTCGGCGAGCTGATGCTTGAGCGCCTGGAACTCGCCGATCGGGCGCCCGAACTGCTCGCGCACGCCGGCGTACTGCACCGCCTCCCGAAGGAGGCGCTCGCCGGCGCCGAGCAGCACGGCGGTGGCGGCGAGCACGGCCTCGCGCTCGGCGGAGGCACGGGCATCCGGCGTGATCGCCCGTGCCTCTCCGTCGGCGGCGAGCACGCCCAGCCGACGGGTGGGGGCCAGGGACTGCCCCGTCCGCTCCAGCGTCGCCGGGGCGATGCGGTCGCCGTCGACCACGTACCGCAGCGTCGCCGCGTCCGGGT
>NZ_BCRA01000004.1 GCF_001552355.1 Microbacterium resistens NBRC 103078 | reverse complement strand
GGCCGGACACGGCGGCGGTCGCCACGGCCCCGCCGACGAGCGCGGCGCGGTCCGCCTCGGAGATCAGGCGCGGCAGCAGCGCGACGGTCTCGACGTAGGGCCCGGGGACCCCGTGGAAGCCCAGGCGTTCGAAGACCACGACGAGGTCGTCCAGGCCGCCGCCGAAGCCCCCTTCCGTCTCGGGCACGCGCAGACCCGTGAGGCCCAGCTCCGCGAACTGCGCCCACAGTGCCAGCCCGGCGGAGAGGTCGCCAGCGGCCCAGCTCTGCGCGACGTCCGCCCCTCCGGCGGCCTCGACGACGTCGTCGATCGCCGCGGCGACCGCGTCCTGTTCCTCCGTGGTGAGCAGACGCATCAGGACCGCCTTCCGTCTCCGCCGCGCGGGAGCCCGAGGATCCGCTCCGCGATGATGTTGCGCTGCACCTCGTTGGTGCCCGCGTAGATCGGCCCGGCCAGCGCGAACAGATAGTCCTCGGCCCAGCGCCCGTCGTCGACGGCGCCCGCGCCGCGCAGCTCCGCCTCGGCGCCGAGCAGATCCAGACCCGTCTGCTGGATGTGCAGATCGAGCTCGGACCAGAACACCTTGTTCATGCTGCCCTCCGCACCCACCTCGACGCCGTCGAGCATCGCGCTGACCGTGCGCCAGGTGAACAGCCGGTACGCCTCGGCGCCGATCCAGGCGTCGACCACGTCGTCGCGGCTCCTCGGCGACGCGGACGCCGCGTGGTCGTCGTACAGGTCGATCAGCCGGTCGGCGGCGGCGAGGAAGCGCCCCGGGGCGCGCAGCGACAGCCCTCGCTCGTTGCCCGCGGTGCTCATCGCCACCCGCCATCCGTCTCCCGGGGCCCCGAGCACGTCGTCATCGGGCACGAAGACGTCGTCGAAGAAGATCTCGGCGAAGCCCGTGCCGCCGTCCAGCTGCTCGATCGGCCGGACGGTGATCCCGTCCGCGTCCAGGGGGAACAGGAAGTAGGTCAGCCCGCGGTGGCGCTGCGCCGCGGGGTCCGAGCGGAACAGGCCGAACCCGCGGTCCGCCCACGCCGCCCGCGAGCTCCAGATCTTCTGGCCGTTCAGCACCCAGCCGCCGCGTTCCTCGTCGCGCCGCGCGGTGCTGCGGATCGCGGCGAGGTCGCTGCCGGCGCCGGGCTCGGACCAGGCCTGCGCCCAGATGAGGGAGCCGTCGGTCATGGGGCGCAGATACCGCTCGCGCTGCGCGGGTGTGCCGTGCTCGAAGAGGATCGGGGCCAACAGGGAGATCCCGTTCTGCGCGACGCGGGTCGGCGCCCCGGCCCGGTAGTACTCCTCCTCGAAGAGCACCCACTCGACCAGCCCGGTCCCGCGCCCGTTGTACTCCTCGGGCCATGCGACGACCGACCAGCCGCCCGAGGCGAGGGTCGCCTCCCACGCGCGGTGGGCCGCGAAGCCCTCGGCGGTGTCCATCGACGGCAGCGGTGCGGACGGGACGTGCGCGCGCAGCCAGGCGCGCGCCTCGGCGGCGAACGCCTCCTGCTCCGGTGTGAGATCGAGGTTCATGCCTTCTCCCCGTCGCGGATCGTGCGCGCGGTGACACCGGCGAGCGAGTCCCCGCCGACCTCGGCGTTGTGCGCGTGGGCGGCGTGGTGCAGCCCGAAGACGGAGTCCATCCCGGCGCGCATCCCCTGCAGGTCCTCCGCCTGGTTCACAGCCTTCTTGGTCAGCGCGAGGCCCAGGCGAGGCATGCGGGCGATCCGCTCCGCGATCGCCAGCGTCCGCTCCTCGAGCTCCTCGCGCGGCACGACGTGGTTGACCATGCCGAGCTCGTACGCGCGGTCGGCGCTCATCCGGTCGCCGGTGTACAGCATCTCCTTCGCGGCGCGCGGGTTCGTCACCCAGGGGTGCGCGAAGAACTCGACGCCGGGGATCCCCATGGTCACGACCGGATCCTGGAAGAACGCGTCCGCAGAGGCGACGATGAAGTCGCACGACCAGGCGAGCATCAGCCCGCCCGCGATGCAGGCCCCCTGCACCATGGCGATCACGGGCTTCGGGATCTCCCGCCACCTGCGGCACATGCCCAGGTACACCTCGGACTCGCGCGCGAACCGGGAGTCCACGCCCTCGGCGCCGACGTGGTCCCACCAGATGACGGCCCGGCGCTCGAAGCTCTGGTCGATGTCGCGCTCCGGGGTGCCGATGTCGTGCCCGGCGCAGAAGTGGTCCCCGTTGCCGCCGAGCACGATGGCCTTGACGTCGTCGTCGTCCACGGCGCGGACGAACGCGGCGTCGAGGGCGTAGGTCACCCGAGAGTTCTGCGCGTTGCGGTAGCGCGGCCGGTTGAGGCGGATGACCGCGACCTCGCCGCGGACCTCGTAGGTCACGACGGGGTCGTGTTCGTCGGTGCTCATGACCCGTTCCTCCTTGAACGACGGCGGCGGTCCGTGCGGCTGCCCGGACAGGGAACCAAACAAATGCTTGGTTTCTTGATACTATACGGGAACACCGTGCCGCTGGCCACGACGTCTCGATGAGGAGGACAGGGTGGATGGGACAGACACCGCGCAGGACGCGGAGTTCCGGGCCGAGATCCGAGGATGGCTCGAGGAGAACCTGACCGGACGCTTCGCCGACCTGCGCGGTCGCGGCGGATCCGGCCGCGAGCACGAGATGTTCGAGGAGCGGCTGGAGTGGAACCGGCACATGGCGGCGGCCGGGTGGACCTGCGTCGGCTGGCCAGTCGAGCACGGCGGGCGCGGCCTGAGCCTCGCCCAGCAGGTCATCTTCCATGAGGAGTACGCGCGCTCGAACGCGCCGGCCCGGGTGAACCACCTCGGCGAGGAGCTGCTCGGCCCCACGCTCATCGCGCACGGCACACCGGAGCAGCAGGCCCGGTTCCTGCCGAGGATCGTCGCCGTCGAGGAGCTGTGGTGCCAGGGGTACTCCGAGCCGGGCGCCGGCTCCGACCTCGCGGCGGTCTCGACGCGCGCCGTGCGGGACGGGGACCGCTGGGTCGTCAACGGGCAGAAGGTGTGGACGTCGCTCGCGCAGCACGCGCAGTGGTGCTTCGTCATCGCCCGGACCGAGGCGGGGTCGTCCCGCCACCGGGGGCTGTCCTATCTGCTCGTCCCCATGGACCAGCCCGGTGTCGACGTGCGCCCGATCCTGCAGCTCACCGGCACCAGCGAGTTCAACGAGGTCTTCTTCGACGACGCCGTCACGGAGGCGGGCCTCGTCGTCGGTGCCGAGGGCGAGGGGTTCGCCGTCGCGATGTCCACGCTCGGGTTCGAGCGCGGCGTGTCCACGCTCGCGCAGCAGATCGCCTTCCGCCGCGAGTTCGACGAGGTCGTCGCGCTCGCCGAGCGCAACGGCGCCGGGAACGACCCTCTGCTGCGCGACCGCCTGGTCCAGGCCCGGATGGGCCTGGAGGTCATCCGCCTCCATGCCCTCCGCACCCTCGGGGGAGAACAGGGGCACGACGCGTCCGTGACGAAGCTCCTGTGGTCGGGCTGGCATCGCGCGCTGGGGGAGCTCGCGATGGCCGTCGCCGGCCCCGACGCCCTCACCGTCTCCGAGCCGCCCTACGCCCTGGACGATCTGCAGACGCTCTTCCTGTTCAGCCGCGCCGACACCATCTACGGCGGGTCCGACGAGATCCAGCGCAATGTCATCGCCGAGCGCGTGCTCGGCCTTCCCCGAGAGGCACGACCATGAGCAGCATCCCGCACCGTCCCGTCACGAGCGCGCCGGAGTACGTCCCCGGCCACGGTCTCCTCGAAGGACGACGGGTCGTCGTCACCGCCGCGGCGGGTGCGGGCATCGGCTCCGCCACCGCGATCCGGTGCCTGGAGGAGGGGGCTGCGCTCGTCGTGCTGGGCGACACCCACGCCGGGCGGCTGGAGGAGGCCCGCGTCGAGCTCGGCGCCCGGTTCGGCGAGGAGCGCGTGCGCACGGTGCCCTGCGACGTCACCGACGAGGAGCAGATCGCGGACCTCTTGGACGCGGCGGAGGAGGGCGGGCCCCTCGACGTCCTCATCAACAACGCCGGGCTCGGCGGCTCCGTCTCGATCCTCGACATGACCGACGAGCAGTGGTCACGCGTCCTGGACATCAGTCTCACCGGCACGTTCCGCTGCATCCGGGCGGCCGGACGCCGCATGGTCGCGGCCGGAACGCAGGGCGTCATCGTGAACAACGCCTCGGTGATCGGCTGGCGGGCTCAGCAGGACCAGGCCCACTACGCCGCGGCCAAGGCCGGGGTCATGGCGCTCACCCGCTCGGCCGCGATGGATCTCGCCGCCCACGGCATCCGCGTCAACGCCGTCTCCCCGAGCCTGGCCATGCACCCCTTCCTGGAGAAGGTGACCACCCCCGAGCACCTGGAGGCGCTGAAGGCGCGGGAGGCCTTCGGGCGCGCCGCGGAGCCGTGGGAGGTGGCCAACGTGATGGTCTTCCTCGCCAGCGACTACTCCTCCTACATGACCGGCGAGGTCGTGTCCGTCTCCAGTCAGCACGCCTGACCGCCGTCCCCCGTCCGTCCATCACGAAGGATCCCCCATGAGCACTGCCTACATCGTCGACGCGGTCCGCACCCCGGTCGGCAAGCGCGGCGGCGCGCTCGCCGGCGTGCACTCCGCCGATCTCGGCGCCCACGCCATCGGTGCGCTCGTCGAACGCACCGGGATCGACCCGGGGGCGGTCGACGACGTCATCATGGGCTGCACCGACACCCTCGGCTCCCAGGCCGGCAACGTCGCCCGGACGGCATGGCTCGTCGCGGGGCTCCCCGACCACGTCCCGGGCGTGACGGTCGACCGGCAGTGCGGGTCGAGCCAGCAGGCCATCCACTTCGCCGCCCAGGCGGTGATGAGCGGCACGAACGACCTCGTCGTCGCCGGGGGCTTGCAGAACATGTCGGCGATCCCCATCTCCGCCGCGATGGCCGCCGGCGCCGCCTACGGCTTCACGACGCCGTTCGCCGAGTCCCCCGGCTGGCGGGCGCGGTACGGCGACCAGGAGGTTTCGCAGTTCCGCGCGGCCGAGATGATCGCCGCGCACTGGGGGATCACGCGCGAGCGGATGGAGGAGTTCGCGCTCGCGAGCCACCACCGCGCGATCGCCGCGATCGACGACGGACGCTTCGCCGGCGAGATCGCCCCCCTCGACGGGATCGCCACGGACGAGGGCCCCCGGCGGGAGACCTCGCTGGAGCGCATGGCCGCGCTCCCCACGCTCGTCGACGGCGGTCGGATCACGGCGGCCGTGGCGTCACAGATCTCCGACGCGGCCGCGGCGGTCCTCATCGCCTCCGAGCAGGCGGTCGCGGACCACGGGCTCACGCCGCGCGCGCGGATCCATCACCTGTCCGTGCGCGGTGCGGATCCGGTGTGGATGCTGACGGCCCCGATTCCGGCGACCCGGTATGCGCTGGAGCGCGCCGGGATGACCGTGGACGACATCGACCTGTTCGAGACGAACGAGGCCTTCGCGTCGGTCGTGCTCGCCTGGATGGACGAGCTGAAGGTCGACCACGGCAGGGTCAACGTCAACGGCGGAGGCATCGCTCTCGGCCACCCGATCGGGGCGACCGGCGCGCGTCTGATGACCACGCTGCTGAACGAGCTCGAGCGCACCGGCGGGCGCTACGGCCTGCAGACGATGTGCGAGGGCGGCGGCGTCGCCAACGTGACGATCATCGAGCGCCTCTGAGCCGTCGAGTGGTCAGTTTTTGTGGGTTCACGGCCGCGGAACCCACAAAAACTGACCACTCGACGTCAGAGGAGGTGGGCGGCGGCGGCGCGGAGGTGGGCGGCGGCGTCGCGGACGACCCGGTCGACGAGCTCCTCGCAGCTCGGCAGGTCGTCGATCAGGCCGACGACCTGCCCCGAGGCGAGCATGCCCGCGCCGGTGTCGCCGTCGACGAGCCCGGCCTTGAGCAGCATCGGCGTGTTCGCCGCCTGCGTCATCTGCGCCCACGACCGCCCGGTCGCCTTCTTCATGGAGAGCGCGTCCTTCGCCAGGCCCAACCAGCTCAGGCCGGACATCCGCTTGAACTCGAGCGACCGGCGCAGGGTCGGCAGCAGTCGGCCGATCGCGCCCGTGCGCTCGAGCCCCTCGACGTACTCCGTGCGCAGGAGCCGGTGCGGCATCCCGTCGGCCCTGGTCGTCACGACCGTCCCGTCCAGTCCGAACTCCAGATAGCGCCGCTTGATCGCCTCGGGCACGGCGCTGTCGCTCGTCAGCAGGAAGCGCGTCCCCATGCCGACGCCGACGGCGCCGTAGGCGAGCGCCGCCGCGAGGCCCCGCCCGTCGTGGAATCCGCCCGCGGCGATCACCGGGATGTCGACCGCCGAGACCACGGAGGGCAGCAGCAGCGAGGTGGGCACGGCGCCGGTGTGCCCGCCGCCCTCCCCGCCTTGGACCATCACGGCGTCCGCGCCCCACGACGCCACCTTCTCGGCGTGACGCACGGCGCCGATCGACGGGATCACGACGATGCCGTGGTCCTTCAGCTTCGCGATGAGCTCCCGGCGCGGCGCGAGCGCGAAGCTCGCCACCGCGACCCCGTGCCGGATGAGGAGGTCGATGCGCTCCTCGGCGTCCCCGGCGTCCGCGCGCAGATTCACCCCGAAGGGACGGTCGGTGCGCTCCTTCACCTCCCGGATCGCCCGCTCCAGCTCGTCGAAGGACATGGTCGCCGAGGCGAGGATGCCGAGCGCACCCGCTCGCGCTGTCGCGCTGACCAGGCGCGCCCCCGCCACCCAGCCCATGCCGGTCTGCACGATCGGGTGGTCGACGCCGGTGAGCCGGGTGAGCGCGGTGGAGATCATCGGGGGAGTGCTCATGGGGAGGGGACCTCTCTGTCTCTGAGGCGTCGGGGATCGAGGCGTTCGCGGATGAGGCGGAGCTCCTCGGCGTCGGGCACGCGGGTGGTTCCGGCGTCGTCCGGAACGTGGAGGGGGAAGCCGGTGGCCGCCTTCACCTCGGCGACGGTCACGCCGGGGTGCACGCTGACCAGTGCCAGGGAGTCTCCGGGGCCGGAGAAGTCCAGCACGGCGAGGTCGGTCACCACGCGCCGGACGTCGTGGAAGCGGTCGGAGCCTTCGGCCACGGCCCGTACGCGCCCGACGCCGGTGACGACGTCGACGGCCGGGACGAAGACCCGCGGGGCATGCCGCGCGATCCAGTAGCTGGTGGCGTGGTTGGCGGTGTTCGTCGCCGCCGCGCGGGCGCCGAGGAGCTGCCGGACGGGCCGGTCGCGCTCCCCGATCGCGGAGAGGTTCTGATTCCCGAACCGGTCGAGCTGGGCGGCGCCCATGATGACGTGGCGTCGTCCTCGGGCGATGAGCTCGAACAGCTCCCGGTACGGCAGCGGGGCCTCGGGCTCGCGGAAGGGCTCGTCGATCGCGGGGGTGTCGGCGTAGAGGGTGGCCTCGCCGTCGCTGAGCAGCAGCCGGGGCGCATGGGTGAGGCGGGCCAGGCGCGCGCCGATGGTCGGGATGACGCCGGTGGGGCTGGCCAGGATCGCCCCGGCGCCGCGGAGCAGGTCGCTGCACGCCGCGACGGCGACCTCGGCCCGCGAGGCGTTCACGCCCGGGCCTCCGCGTGGAACCGCGCGACCTCGGCGCGATAGGTCGCCTCGTCGACGTCGACGAAGGACCGGCGGAAGTCGTCCCACGCCTCGGGCGAGGCCGCCGCGGCGACGTACGCGCCCTGCAGGGCCTCGTCGCGCGGGGCGAACGGCGGGTGCGCGGTGAACCCGGCGCCCCCGGGGCACGCAACGACCCGATCGATCTCGGTGCGGTTCAGGACGGTGGCGGTGTGCCCGGCGCCGGTCAGCAGCGCGGACGTCGGCACGACCTCCTCCACCGAGGCGACCGTGCGGGCGGCCGCGCGGGCGAAGAGGTCGTCGAAGTGCGCGTCCGGGCCGAGCACCACGGCGGTGCCGTGCTCGTCCGCCCGATCCAGGTGCACCAGGGCCAGATCGAGCGGCACCGCGGGCATGGCGACGAGGACCTCCCCGTCGGCGTAGGGCGAGGTGATCGTGCGGATGTCGGGGTTCCGAAGCACGGCGTCGGATCCGGCGCCGGCACGCGTCGCCTCGAACGGGAGACGGCGCGAGGCCGCGCGGAGCCCGGCGACGAGCATCCCCTCGTCCAGCTCGACGCTGCGGACCTCCCCGCGCTGCCGACGCGCGGCGAAGTGCGGATCGATGGCGACGGTGTCCAGGGAGACGAAGCCGTGGACGACGGTCGACGCCTGCCCGGTGGCGCAGAGGATCCCGACGTCCGGTCCGCCGAAGCTCACGACCGTCAGATCCCGGACTCCGGATCGGACCACGGAACGGACCAGCGCCATCGGCTTGCGGCGCGATCCCCAGCCGCCGATCCCGATCGTCATCCCGTCGCGCAGGAGCGCGGCGACGTCGTCGAGGGCGAGGAGGGCGTTCACGTCTCCAGCGGCCCGCCTGTCGCGACGAACTCGTCGCGGTGCTCGTCGGCGACGCCCGCCAGGTTGAGCTCGAAGGTGAATCCCTGCTCGAAGCGGTAGCTGCGGTTCGGGTCGATCGGGTCGATGCCGTTGAGCGCCTCCTTCGCGGCGCGGATAACGCGAGGGTCCTTGGCGGCGATCTCGTCGGCGAAGGCGACCGCCTGGGCGTCGAGCTCCTCGCGGGGCACGACGGCGGTCACGGTGCCGAACGCGGCGAGCTCCTTCGCCGTCACCGTGCGGCTGGTGTAGTACATCGCCCGGAGCATGTGGTGCGGGACCAGGCGCGCGAGGTGGGTCGCCGCGCCCAGGGCGCCGCGGTCGACCTCGGGAACGCCGAAGTAGGCGTCGTCCGCGGCGATGATCACGTCGCTGTTGCCCACGAGGCCCACGCCGCCGCCCAGGCAGAAGCCGTTGACCGCGGAGACGACGGGGACGCGGCACTCGTAGATGGCCTTGAACGCCTCGTAACAGCCGCGGTTCGCGCCGAGGATCCCGCGGAAGCCCTCGATCCGCTGCATCTCCTTGATGTCGACGCCGGCGTTGAAGCCGCGGCCCTCGGCACGGAGGACCACGACCCGCGTGCGGTCGTCCTCGGACGCCTCCCGCAGGGCGGCGGCGACGTCGAACCACCCGGCGACGGGAAGGGCGTTGACCGGGGGATAGGCCATCGTGATGATGCGTACACCGTTGTCGCGCACCGTTGCGGAGAGTGTCATCCGGGTTCCTAACCTAACGTTTGCTCAACACCCTAACACTTGCTTGGTTGAGTGGGTAGTGTGGGTGCCGACCGACACCCACGGCGTCATCGACGCGGACTCGAAGGAGAGCAGCACCCATGACCGGAATCCTTGACGGACGCGTCGCGATCGTGACCGGGGCAGGACGCGGGATCGGGCGCGAGCACGCCCTGGAGCTCGCCCGTCAGGGGGCGAGAGTCGTCGTGAACGACCTCGGCACGGCCCTCGACGGCGACGGCGCCTCCTCAGGACCCGCGCAGGAGGTCGTCGACCTCATCCGGGCCGACGGCGGGGAGGCCGTCGTCAACGGCGCGGACGTCGCGGACTTCGCTCAGGCGAAGGGCCTCGTCGATCAGGCGATCGCCGACTTCGGGCGCCTGGACATCCTGGTCAACAACGCCGGCTTCGTCCGGGACCGCATGCTCGTCAACGCCGAGGAGAGCGAGTGGGACGCCGTGATCCGCGTCCACCTGAAGGGGCACTTCGCGCCGCTTCGCCACGCCGCCGCCCACTGGCGGACCGAGGCCAAGGAGGGGCGCATGCCGACGGCCCGCGTGATCAACACCTCCTCCGGCGCAGGGCTCCAGGGAAGCGTCGGGCAGGCGGCGTATTCGGCGGCCAAGGGCGGGATCGCGTCGCTGACCCTCGTGGCCGCGCACGAGCTCGCCCGTTACGGCGTGGGGGTCAATGCCCTCGCCCCCTCGGCCCGCACCCGCATGACGGAGGGCGCCTTCGCCGAAGCGATGGCGGCTCCGGCGGACGGCTTCGACCGGCTGGACCCGGCCAACGTCTCGCCGGTCGTCGCCTGGCTCGCCAGCGCCGACTGCGACGTCACGGGACGGGTGATCGAGATCGAGGGCGGACGGATCTGCCTGGAGGATGGCTGGCGCCATGGCGCGTTCCGGGACGCGGGGCGACGCTGGCGGGCCGAGGAGCTCGGCGAGGTGGTCCGTGCGCTCGTCGCCGAGGGCGCCGAGCCCGAGCCGGTGTACGGCGCATGAGCGCGGCGGAGGCGCCCGAGCGGGGGACCGTGCCCGCGGGGGACTGGGCGGGCCGGTCGCTCGGAGAGCGGACCGTCGGCTACGACGAGCGGGACGCGATCCTCTACGCCCTCGCCGTGGGCGCGCGGGCTGATCAGCTGGATCTGGTGTTCGAGGACCGGCTGCGGGTGCTCCCCACCTTCGGGCTCACTCTGGCGCAGTGGGCGCCGGACGTCCTGGCCGGCGAAGGGGCGTTCGACGCGCGGTCCGTGCACGGGGCGCAGAGCCTGGAGGTGCGGGGGGAGCTGCCGAGGGCGGGGGAGATCCGGCTTGCCGCGCGGGTCGGGGCGGTCTGGGACAAGGGCTCCGCCGCCGTGTTCGAGGTCATCGTGGAGAGCGATCTGTTCGCCGCGACGTGGTCGATCTTCGCTCCCGGCCGCGGCGGCTTCGGCGGCGACCGCGGACCCGGGCGCGAGGCTCCGCAGGAGCGCACATGGGCGCAGGAGCGGGTCGTCCGCACCTTCGCCGAGCAGGCCGCGCTCTACCGGCTGACCGGCGACCGGCACCACATCCACATCGATCCCGACGCCTCCGCGCGGATCGGGCAGCCCCGCCCGATCCTGCAGGGCCTGTGCACCCTCGCGACCGCGGCAGGGGCCCTCGCCGAGGCGCGTGGCGCCCATCCGGCGGACCTGCGCACGCTCTCCGGTCGCTTCAGCGGCCCGGTCGTCCCGGGCGACGCCCTCCTGCTGCGGGACGCGGGCGCCGAGGACGGCGCGTTCGAGGTCCTCCGCGACGCCGCGCCGGCGATCTCCGACGGCCGGGCGGTGTTCGCATGAGCCGGGTGCTCGTCGTCGGCGGGACGGGGATGATCGGCGGACGGATCGTCGCGGACCTCGCCGCCGACGGGGAACAGGTCGCCGTGCTGTCGCGGACGGCCTCGGACCCGGTGCCGGGCGAGGCGGGGCCGCGCCTCGTCGGCGACTACACCGCACGGGCGGGGGAGCCGGGGGCCGTGGGCGCCCGGGAGCTGGAGGGCTTCGACGCCGTGGTCTTCGCCGCGGGCAACGACATCCGGCACGTGCGGGCCGAGCACGAGGACGAGGCGTTCTGGGAGCGGACGCAGAGCACGGGCGTGCCCGCGTTCGCGGCGACCGCCAAGGCCGCGGGCGTCCGACGCCTCGTGCAGATCGGGAGCTACTACCACCAGCTGTACCCGGAGTGGGCCGAACGGATCCCGTACGTCCGTGCGCGCAGGCTCGCGGACGAGCGCACGCGGGCGCTGTCCGGGGACGGGTTCGCGGCGATCACCGTCAACCCGCCGTCGATCGTCGGGATGCGGGCCGGACGCGACGTGCGCGGGTACGCGCGTATGGTCGCCTGGGTGCGCGGCGAGCGGCCCGAGCCGCCGCTGTTCGCGCCTCCTGGCGGCACGAACTACATGTCGCTGCGCTCGTTGTCCCAGGCCGTGCGCGGCGCGCTGGCGCACGGCGAGGCCGGCACGGCCTACCTCGTCGGCGACGAGAACCACACCTACCGCGACTACTTCCAGCTCCTCGCGGATGCCGCCGGAAGCGATCAGGTGATCGAGGAGCGGGACGAGGAGCACCCCTTCCAGCCGGATCGGTTCATCGTCCAGGGGCGCGGCGCGGTCATCGCGTACGAACCCGATCCGGCGGAGGTGCGGCTGCTCGGATACGGCCGCGACGACGTGGCCCCGGCCCTGCGCGAGATCGTGCGGGCGGTGGACGAGGCGGCGTCGGGGGCGGACCCCCGCCCGGATAGAATCGAGAAGGCGTGAGGAGCAATCGATGAAGATCTTCGTCCTGGTGAAAGAGGTCCCCGACACGTACGGGGACCGCAAGCTGGATCTGACCACCGGCCTGGCCGATCGGGCCGCCGGTGACGTGGTGCTGGATGAGATCACCGAGCGCGCGCTCGAGGTCGCCCTGTCCTACGCCGACGCGAACGCGGGCACCGAGGTCGTCGCCGTGTCGATGGCGCCGGAGTCCGCGACGGCCTCCGTGCGCCGGGCCTTGGCCATGGGCGCGGGATCCGCCGTGCACGTCGTCGACGAGCAGCTGCGGGGCGCCGACCTGGGCGTGACCGCCGCGGTCCTGGCGGCGGTCGTGCGCCGCGGCGAGCCGGACCTCGTCCTCACCGGCAACCTCTCCACGGACGGCTCGGGCGGGGTGCTCCCGGCGATGCTGGCCGAGCACCTCGGCTTCGCGCAGCTGACCGCCCTGAGCGCGGTGACGATCTCCGCGGACGCCGTCAGCGGCACCCGCGTGACGGACTACGGCGCACAGGAGGTCTCCGCGCAGCTGCCCGCGGTCGTCTCGATCACCGAAGCGCTGCCGGACGCGCGCTTCCCGAACTTCAAGGGCATCATGGCGGCCAAGAAGAAGCCGCTGGAGGTGCTGAGCCTCGCCGACCTGGGCGTGAGCGTCGATCCGGCCGAGGCCCCGCAGACGATCATGACCGCAGTCGCGGAGAAGCCGCCGCGGGCGGCCGGTGTGAAGATCACGGACGAGGGCGACGCCGCCGCGCAGCTGGTGGAGTTCCTCGCGCAGAACAGGCTGGTGTGACATGGGATACCCCGAGAACGCGATCCTCGTCCTCGTCGACGTGACCCCCGCGGGCGAAGCGGCGCCGAGCACCGCGGCCCTGCTGGGCGCGGCGTCGACGCTCGGCGCGCCCGTCGCCCTCGTCG
>NZ_BCRA01000003.1 GCF_001552355.1 Microbacterium resistens NBRC 103078 | reverse complement strand
CGGCGTCCTGGCGCGGGGCACGGACGGGGCGCCGATCGTGCTCTCCGACGGGCGGTCTGTGATCGACGGCGCGCCCGCGTCCGCCGTGTTCGCGCCGTCCGCGGTCCGGGTCCGCGCGGGGGGCGACGCCGCGGAGGAGGCGCGGCCGAACGCCTGGGCCGGCACCGCTGCGCTCCTCGAACCCGTTCCGGGCGGCGTCCGGATCCGCACCGCGGAGCACCCCGACATCGCCGTCGACTGCCCGGCCCCCGCCGCCGCGACGCTCGGGCTCCGGCCCGGCCTGCGGCTGGGGTTCACGATCGCCGAGACCGACGTCTCCGTGCGCTCCTCCGCCTGAGCGGTGGTACGGTTATCGACTCGTAAGGGGGTGGACGATGACGATCCCACCGATTCCCCGCACCGCAGAGGGCGGCGTGGGCGCGCGGCGGCTGCCGTCGACCGGCCTGCTCGCAGACCGTCTCGACCGCCCGATGCGGGATCTGCGGATCTCCGTCACCGACCGCTGCAACTTCCGCTGCGGCTACTGCATGCCGAAGACCGTGTTCGGGCGTGACTACGCGTTCCTGGACCGCGACGAGCTGCTGACCTTCGACGAGATCGAGCGGATCGCGCGGATCGCCGTCGCCCACGGGGTCCGCAAGCTCCGCCTCACCGGCGGCGAGCCGCTGCTGCGCAAGGGCATCGAGGAGCTCGTGGCCCGCCTCGCGGCGCTGCGCACGCCCGAGGGCGACGGGCCGGAGATCGCGCTCACGACGAACGGCTCCGCCCTGCCCGTGAAGGCCGCGGCGCTGCGCGAAGCGGGTCTCGACCGCGTGACGGTGTCCCTGGACTCGCTCGACGACGCGCTGTTCCAGGAGATCAACGACGTCCGCTTCCCCGTCGCCAGGGTCCTGGACGGGATCGACGCGGCCCTGTCCGCCGGATTCCCGACCGTCAAGCTGAACATGGTGGTCAAGCGCGGCCTGAACGACGGCGAGATCGTGGACATGGCGGCCCGCTTCAAGGGGACCCGGTGCACGCTGCGGTTCATCGAGTTCATGGACGTCGGCACCTCCAACGGCTGGTCCCTCGACGCCGTCGTTCCGTCCGCCGAGGTCGTGGACCGCATCTCGGCGGTCTTCCCGCTGGAGCCGGCGGAGGCGACGGCCCCGGGCGAGACCGCCCAACGCTGGCGCTACCGGGACGGAGAGGGCGAGATCGGCGTGATCTCGTCGGTCACGCAGGCCTTCTGCGGGACGTGCAACCGGGCCAGGATCTCCACGGACGGCAAGCTCTACACATGCCTGTTCGCCGACGAGGGGCACGACCTGCGCGCCCTGCTGCGGGGCGGGGCCGACGACGAGCGGCTGTCGGCGGCGATGGCCGGGATCTGGGGCGCGCGTGACGACCGCTACTCGGATATCCGCTCCAGCCTCACGCCGGAGCTGCGCGCCGCCCGCCAGCGGATCGAGATGAGCTACATCGGCGGCTGATCCCGGTCCTCATCGGCTCTCGAGCGGGCTCAGAGCCCCACCCACTCCGAGACGCCGTCGTCGTAGTGCTGGCGCTTCCAGATGGGGACCCCGCGCTTGATCTCCTCGACGAGCCGCTCGCACGCGGCGAAGGCCTCGGCGCGGTGCCCGGCGGACGCGGCGGCGTACAGGGCGACATCCCCGATCCGGAGATCGCCCACGCGATGCGTCGCCGCGACCCGCAGGCCCGTCTCGGCGGCGACCCGCTCGACGATCTCCGTGAGGAAGCGGGCCGCCTCGGGATGCGCGCGGTAGTCGAGCGCGCGCACCGGGCGGCCGCCGTCGTGATCGCGGACGACCCCGCGGAACGTCACGATCGCGCCGTGCGCGTCCGAGCCCACGGCGGCGTCCACCGCGGCCTCGTCGATCGGCCCCTCGGCGATCGCCGGCGCTGTCTCGGTCATGCTCGAACCCCTTCTCCGGCCGCGGCCCCCGCGACGTCCTCGACCGCGGGCGGAGCCGGATCGGCGCCGCCCTGCCCGGCCTCCACCTCGCCGCCGATCGCGACGAACGCGCGGATCCCCCCGGCGAGATAGCGGGCATCGATCCCGCGCTCCCGCAGCGTCCGCACGGCACGACGGGACCGTGGATCGCGCTCGCAGTAGACCACGACGGGCGCGGGTCCCTCCGGATCCTCGCCCGCGTCGAGGCGACCCAGCGGCAGCAGGCGGGCTCCGGGGATCCGGCGCAGCGCGGTCTCGTCGGGCTCCCGGACGTCCACGAGCCGCACGGGCTCTCCGGCGCGGATCGCGCGCAGCACCTCGGCCGCGGAGACGGCGTCGCGCTCATCGCGCTCGCCGGCCGGCGACTCCGGCTCGAGAGCCGTGATCCGAGGCGCGTCCTCGTCCGCACGGTAGGCGATCTCCCGGGTGCGCGCGGTGAGCGCGTCGTACACGAGCACACGCCCGAGCAGCGGCTCCCCGATCCCCGTCACCAGCTTGATCGCCTCCGTCGCCAGGAGGGAGCCGATCGCCGGGCACAGCGTCGGGAGGACGCCGCCGAGCTCGCAGGACAGCGCCTCGTCGCCGGAGGGCGGTTCCGGGAAGAGATCGCGGTAGGTCGGGCCGTGGCCGCGCCACGCGATGCCGACCTGGCCGTGGAATCGCAGGATGGCGCCCCACACCAGCGGCTTGCCCGCGAGATCCGCCGCGTCGTTGGCGAGGAAGCGCGTCGGGAAGTTGTCGCTGCCGTCCACGAGCAGGTCGTAGTCCTCGAGGAGGGCGGGGAGGTTGTGCGCTCCGAGCCGCTCGCGGTGAGCGTGCACGACGGTGTCCGGATCGATGGCCCGCACCGCGTCGGCGAGCGAGTCGACCTTGGCGCGCCCGAGATCCGCCACGCCGTGACTGAGCTGGCGGTGGAGGTTCGACAACTCGACGACGTCGTCGTCCACGACGCCGATCGTGCCGACCCCGGCCGCGGCCAGCATGGGCACGACGGCGCTCCCGAGTCCGCCGGCCCCGATGACGAGGACGCGCGCGGCCCGCAGCCGACGTTGCGCGTCCTCCCCGAACCCGGGGAGCATCAGCTGACGGCTGTAGCGGGTGATGCGCGCGGGGTCCAGGGCAGGACCCGGCTCGACGAGCGGGAGCATGCCCGAAGTCTACGCGGGCTTCTCCACTCTGCGGCAGAGTTCTTCCGCCATGCGAACATAAGTTTCCACGTGCGGGGTAGGATGGGGGAATGGTGAACGTGACGGTCCGGTACTTCGCGGCGGCTGCCGAGGCCGCGGGCCGGGAGCAGGAGGACATCGCGCTGCCGGAGCAGCCGACGCTCGCCGCCCTGCGCGACGTGCTCCTGGAGCGCTACGGCGACGCCATGGGCGCCGTCCTGCGATCCGGTTCGTTCCTCGTCGACGGCGTCGTCCGCCGTCGCTTGGACCACCCCGCACACGGTACCGTCGACATCCTGCCCCCTTTCGCCGGAGGATGACGCCACGACGGCACCCCCGCCCCGACGCCGGGCGACGACACGAGCGGAGACCCCATGAGCGAGCTGACCCACCTGCGCGAGGACGGATCCGCGCACATGGTCGACGTGACCGACAAGGCCGTCACGCGTCGCGAGGCCCGCGCCCAGGCCGTGCTGGTCACCACCGAGGAGGTCGTGGCGAAGATCGCCGACGGCTCGCTGCCGAAGGGCGAGGCGCTCGGCACCGCGCGGCTGGCAGGGATCATGGGCGCGAAGCAGACCTCCGCGCTGATCCCGCTGTGCCACCCGCTCCCGCTGACCAAGCTCGCCGTCGACCTCGAGCCGAGCGGCGACCGCGTGCGGATCGTCGCGACCGCCGTCACCACCGGGGTCACCGGCGTGGAGATGGAGGCGCTCACGGCGGCGAGCGTCGCTGCGCTCACCCTCTACGACATGATCAAGGCCGTCGACAACCGCGCCGTCATCACCGACGTGTGCGTCCTCGCGAAGTCCGGCGGCAAGAGCGGCGACTGGACCCGCGAGGCCGAGTGAGCCGAGCCCCGCTCATCGTGCCCGGCGGCGCGTGCGGCGCACCCACGCCCCCGCCGAGTCCGACGACAGCGCCAGCAGCGCGACGCACTGCAGCGTGGCGATGAGGAGGGTGCCGTCGAGCCCCGGGACCATCGAACCGTCGAGATAGTCGATCGCGACGGTGAGGATCCCGAGCGTGAGCAGCACGATGAGGACCGCCCGCGCCCGTCGTCCCCGCCGCAGCACGAGCACCGCCATGACCACCTGGGCCGCGACGATCCCGGCCAGAACGAGCACGATCCCCGCCGTGACGACACGGACGTCTCCCGGGGATCCGGCGAGCGCCTCCCACAGGTCCGGGTCGAGCAGGATCGTCAGAAGCTGGATCACGCCGAGCACCATCACGATCACGGCGCCGGCTGCCACCGCCAGCGGCATGCGACGGACGACGTCCTCCGGCGTAGGGGTCTCGTGCGCGGGACGCGGGGCGTCCGCGGGCGGGGTCGGGGCGGCGACCCCGGTCAGGTCCACGATCGGGAGGTTCCCGTCCGTGACGAAGCGGTCTCCTCCGCCGTTGCGGGCGTGATAGCCCGTGGTGAAGTCGTGCAGCAGCCGCACCCGCACCGCCGGGTCGGCCTCCTGCAGCGAGGACACGACGTGATCGCGCTCGACGTCGGTGTTCTCATCGATGCGATGGGTGACCTGGAGCGTGAAGAACGACAGCCCGACGTCCGTGTCGTAGGTCCCGGCCCCCAGCCAGTCCGTGCGGGCCCCGCCGGGCAGCAGCCACCCCTCCGGGGTGTGCCAGAACCGGACGTGGTGGCGCTGCTTGGGGTTGCCGGCCACCTCCTGCTGGTACGCCACGTCGTGGCGGCGACCGAAGAGCATGAGCGGTGAGACCGGCGCGGTCGGATAACTGCGCCGGGTGAGCGTGGAGGCGATGATCCCCCAGGTCGAGGCGGCCGTGATCTCGTCGGCGCGGTGCCAGCCGGCCGCGGACATCGCCGCGTCGAGCTGCGCGGCCGAACCGTCCGCGCCGAGGTTCACCGGATCCCCGAGCAGGCCGTCGGCCGTCCGGGTCCGGCCGAAGAAGTAGTCCGGGACGTACAGGTCCGACAGCATGCGGTGGAGCCGGGGAAGGGCGAGATACGCGAGGATCGCCCAGACCGGGATGAAGAGCAGCCACGCCCAGGGCGTCCGGAACCCCTGCACCGCGATCACGACGGCGAGCCACACGGCGGAGGCGGTGCCGATCAGGAACGCGACGCGATCGAACACCGTCGCCGGAGGCAGCGGCTGCTGCATCTGCACCGCCCACCGGCGGCGCGTGTGGTGGTCGTCCGTCGCGCTCATCCGCCTCTCCCCGGTGGTTCCCGTCGCCGTGCCGCTCGGCTCAGCCCGCCAGGCGCTCGCGCAGGAGCGCCAGGTCGGCGTCCTCCAGCCCGCCGGCCCGCAGATACGCGGCGGCGCCGCCGCGCTCGTCGGTCCACGCGAGCGCGGCCTCGATCGCCGCCGGGGGCGTCGCGGTCACGAGCGCTTCGATCTGCGGCACGCGCGGAACGCCCCACGACTCCGCGCGTGCGAGCATCCGCTCGGCCCAGGGGCCGGCGAGGTTCGACGCGCTGACGGCGTAGTCGGCCACCACGGCGTCGCGCTCGGCTCCGACGGCGTCCAGCAGGAGCGCGGTCGCGACCCCGGTGCGGTCCTTGCCCGCGGTGCAGTGGATGAGGACGCCGGAGCGCTCGTCGGCGGAGCGGGCGACGATCCGAGCGACCTCGGCGAAGGAGGCCGCCCCGCTCTCCAGCATCCCGACGTAGAGCCGGTCCAGCGTCGGGATCCGCTCCAGCAGAGCCCGAAGTGCCGCGGGATCGGCGAGCGCCGCCCCGGCGCCGGCCGGCATCGACATGGCCCCCTCGAGGATCGACAGCGTGACGGTGCGCAGCGCCGGGCTCTCGGGCAGCAGGTTCGGCGCGTCGCCGCGCTCGGCCTCTGTGCGGAAGTCGACGATCGTGCCGACACCCGTCGCCGCGAGGTCGTCCCGCCCCGCGTCCGTCAGGGAGGACAGCGCGTCGGATCGGTAGAGCACGCCCGACCGGGTCTCGCCGCCCGAGCGCAGCGGGGTGCCGCCGGTGTCGCGGGAGTTGTACGTTCCGTCGATGAGCGGGGCGGCGGACGACGACATGGGCACTCCTCGGCTCGGCGGCGGGCGACGCGGACGCGACGCCGCTCCCCCGAGCGTAGCGACCGCCGCCCGCCGGCGCCCGCGTCATCGCGACCACTCCCGATCGGATAAGATGGTCAGGTTGTTCCTTCCTGGTGACGTGTCCGAGCGGCCGAAGGAGCACGCTTGGAAAGCGTGTGTTGTGCAAGCAACCGAGGGTTCGAATCCCTCCGTCACCGCCAGACGTAGAAGGGGCCTCGCGAAGCGGGGCCCCTTCTACGTCTCCCCGGGCACTGCGGGATTCGGGGAGAAGCACGCCGAAGGCGAGCATCGGAGTCCCTCCGTCACCGCCGCGCTGTCCGCTCATCCGGTCACGGCGAGCCCGTCGCGGATCGCGTCGGCGACCCGATCCGCGGCCTCCACGGGGGCGAGGTGGCCGACGCCGTCGAGGATCAGGGGTTCCGACGCCCCTGGGATCGCCGCGCGGAGCCGGTGCGCCTGCTCCACCGGGATCCACGGGTCCTCCCCGCCCCACCCGATCGTGACCGGGCAGCGGATGTCCGCGAGACGTTCGACGAGCGGCCTCGTATCGGCCGGGCGGAGCGCGGCGATCTGTCGGTAGAACCCCGACTGGCCCTCGGCATCCGTCCACGGCTCGCGGAGGACGGCGAGCGCGGCGGCAGGCAGCGTCCCGTTCCCGGCGCCCGCGATGTACTCCGTCACCAGCGCGGCGTGCAGCCGCGGCGGCAGAGCGGCGAAGACGTCCGCGTGCTCGGCGACCAGCCGGAAGAACGGGGAGCCCCACGGATCGAGGGTCACCACGTCCCAGAGCGCGAGGCTCGCGTAGTCCCTGCCCTGCCGCAGGTGAGCGCCGAGCGCCACCGCTCCCCCGACGTCATGGGCGACCACGTGCGGTCGCGCGAGTCCGAAGCGGTCCAGGAGCGCGGCGAGCCGGGCGCCCTGCGTCCCGAGACCCAGCGGAACGGAGGGATCCTTCGTCGACCGGCCGTATCCGGGCATGTCCCAGAGCAGGACCGGCCGGTGCCGCGCGATGTCGATGGCCGCCGCCGCCCAGACCCGGGCCGACCACGGCGTGCCGTGGCAGAACACGACCGTGTCGGACACCGGGCCGTCGCCCAGGCGGTACGTCGCGATCGTCGCGCCGTCGAGCTCGACGAGGACCGGATCGGGCAGCGACGGGATCGTGACGACCATGACCGCACCCTACGCGCGGCCGCCGACACGCTCCCTCAGCCCACAGGCGTCCGGATCCCGAGGATCGTCGTGCCCTCGGGGGACGGCAGAGGGAAGAAGCCGAGGCGCTCGTAGAACGCGGCGGCGGCGGTGTTCTCCGGGTTCATCCCGAGATGCAGCGCCGGCACGCCTCGACGGCCGAGCTCGGCCAGCAGGGTCTGCACGAGCTGACGCCCGAGGCCGAGGCCCTGCGTCTCGGGGAGCAGGTCGATGTGCAGGTGTGCGGGGTACTCCGCCGCGTTCGGCTCCCTGCCGGGACCACGGCCGTCGGCGTAGTCGAGCAGCCGGTCCTGGCGCGTGGGCTCGGCCTCGCCGGAGCGGCGGTAGCGATCCCGACGGCTCGGCCACCACTCGTCGCGGAACCACCGTTCGAACTCGTCCGTGTCCGCCGTGGACACGATGTAGCCGATCGTCCGTGCGTCGTCGGACTCGACGACCCAGCACAGGCCGGGATCGTGCACGGCGTACGGCACCGCGAACAGGTCGCCCCACAGGGCGTCGTCCGCGAGCATGCCGGTCGCGTCCCCGCCCGAGTCCGCCGTCTTCAGGCACACCTCGACCAGGGCGTCGCGGTCGGCGGGACGATACGGACGGATGTGCGGCACGGGGGCTCCTCGGGGCGAAGAAGGCGGGGTGCGATCAGCCTATCGACCCGGCGCCGAGGGCGTCGGCGGCCCTGCGACCTCCCGGCGACGAGCCGGGTCGACCCACGCCCAGAAGGCCGCGGCGAGCACCAGCCCGACCCCGACGCCGACGAGGGCGCCGCCGACGGTGTCGCTGAACCAGTGCACGCTGAGCACCGTCCGGGAGAAGGCCATCGCGACGATCCAGACCATGCCGCCGAGCACCGCGCCACGGCCGGGGAAGAGGATCCACAGCACGACCGCGATCGTGGCGGCGTTGGCGGTGTGGCCGGACGGGAACGAGCCGAAGTCGGAGGCGACGAGCAGGTCCTCCGGTCGCGCGCGGCCCAACAGGTGCTTGATGCCCTGCACCGCCACGGCGCTGCCCGCGAAGGCGACGAGCGCGAAGAGCGCGTGACGCCATCCGCGCCGCCACAGCGCGAGACCCGCGATCGCCAGGGGGATCAGGAACGTCGCCACCCAGCCGCCGCCGATCACGTTCATCGCGAGGGCGAAGCCGACGAGCCCCGGCAGTCGCAGCCCGCCCATCGCGCCGTTCCACGCCTCGTCCAGGGCTTCCGGGAACGGCGCGGACAGCCCGACGAGGACGGCCAGGACGGCGGCCAGTCCGAGGCACGAGAGTCCCGCGATGAGGGCGGCGCGTCTGGTCATCCGCCCATTCTGCCGTCCAACGCCGTGACGGTCGTTGAGCGAGCGGAGCGAGACGACACGCGGTGACCCGATGCGGGGGCGCTTCGTCTCGTCGCCGGGCTCCTCGCTCGGCGACCAGGAAGGGCCGCCGGGCGTGCCGAGGCGTCCGCCGCGCGGTCGCGACGGACGCCTCGGTCCCGATGTCCTCAGCCCTTCGTCGACCCCGCCAGCAGTCCGCGCACGAAGTACCGCTGGAGAGCGAAGAACACGATGAGCGGGACGATGATCGACACGAAGGCCCCTGCGGTGAGCAGATGCCAGTCGTTGCCCCTCGTCCCCGTGATCTCCGCCAGCAGCTTCGTGATCGGCGCCGCGGCTCCGTCGGCGAACACGAGCGCGACGAGCAGGTCGTTCCAGACCCAGAGGAACTGGAAGATCGCCACGGACGCGATCGCCGGCATCGTCAGCGGCAGCACGATCCGGAAGAAGATCTGGCCCCGCGACGCTCCGTCCACGCGCGCGGCCTCGATGATCTCCCCCGGGATCTCGGACATGAAGTTGTGCAGCAGGTAGATCGCCAGCGGCAGGGCGAACATCGTGTGCGCCAGCCACACCTGCGCGTATCCGCCGGCAGCGCCCAGCGGGAGCGTCACCGGCAGCCCGAACAGGGTCAGCCCGCGCGAGAACGAGCTGAGCAGCGGCACGAGGGCCATCTGGATCGGCACGATCTGCAGGGCGAACACGAAGATGAACAGCGCGTTGCGTCCCTTGAAGTCGATCCACGCGAACGCGTACGCCGCCATCGAGGCGATCATGAGCGGCACGATCGTGGCCGGGATCGTGATCGCGATCGAGTTGACGAACGACTCGATCATGGTCAGCTGCGTCGTCCCCGACTGCAGCACGTCCACGTAGTTCTCGCCGGTCACCCGCGGGTTCAGGAAGAACTCCCACCACCCGCTGCTCTGGATGTCGTCCCGCGGGCGGAACGACGAGATGAACAGGCCCAGGGTCGGGATCGTCCACAGGATCGCGATCAGGATGGACGCCACCGACGCCCATGGCCGGGACAGGCGCTTGCGGGCGCGACCGGCGGAGGCGTCCAGCCCCCGACCGGTGGTGATCGCGCGCGTCGTCGTCTCCGGCGCGGTGGAGGAACTCGTCGGGGCGCTCATCGGATCTCCCGCTGCTTCTGGATCTGGCGCGCGTTGTAGATCACGATCGGCAGCACCAGGATGAAGAGGATCACGGCCAGCGCGGCGCTGCGCCCGCCCTCGAACTTGGTGAACTGGGTGTACATCTCGTTCGCCAGCACCGAGGTCTCGTAGTTGCCGCCCGTCATGGTGCGGACGATGTCGAAGACCTTCAGGGAGGCGATCGAGATCGTCGTGAGGACCACGATCAGCGCCGGCCGGATCGCCGGCACGGTCACCGAGATGAACCTCTGCCATGGGTTGGCGCCGTCGAGCTCGGCGGCTTCGAGCAGCTCCGCCGGCACGCCCTTGATGGACGCGGAGAGCACGACCATCGCGAAACCGGTCTGCACCCAGATCAGCACGACGATGAGGAACAGCGTGTTCCACGGCGGGTTCAGCAGCCACTGCTGCGGCTCTCCGCCGAACCAGACGAGGATCTGGTTCAGGAGGCCGATCTGGTCGAACTCCTTGCCGCGGTACTCGTACATGAACCGCCAGATGATGCCGGCGCCGACGAACGAGATCGCCATCGGCATGAACACGAGCACCTTGTAGATCTTCTCGCCGCGGGTGCGGTCGATGAAGACGGCGTAGGCGAGTCCGACGATCGTGGAGACCGTCGGCACGAGCAGCACCCACACCACCGTGTTGAGCACGACGCGGAGCCCGTCCGGCTGTCCGAAGATCCACAGGTAGTTGTTGAGGCCGACGAAGTCCTTGCCCGACGAGTTCATGAACGAGGCCACGAACGTCTGCAGCGTCGGAAGGATCAGGCCGACCATGAGCAGCAGCATCGCGGGCGCCATGAAGGCCACGAGCTGGATCAGATAGCCCTTGCCCTCGCGCGATCGATAGTCGAGGAGGAAGAAGAGCCCTCCGACGGCGACGGCGACGCCCATCGCCCAGTAGTAGGAGTTGAACACCCACATCACGATCAGCGGGATGAGCAGGCACATCGCCAGGCGGATGCCGGTGTAGAGCGCGCCCGATCGGGGCGCGATGTCGACGAGGAGCAGGATGATCGCCACCACCAGCGCGAACGCGATGACGACGACGACGGCCTGCAGGATCGGGTGCATCGTCCCGATCCATTGGAAGAACGCGGTCACAGGTGTCCCTTCCCCATGGTGCGAGGACCGGAAGGCGGGCCGCCCCCGTGGAGCGACCCGCCTTCGCGATCGATCAGCCCTGCGGCCAGCCCGACTCGATCTGGCTCAGGACCTCGTCCGTCGCCGTCCCGTTGATCCAGGCCACCATGCCCTTCCAGAACGTGCCCGCACCCACGGCGCCCGGCATCAGGTCGGACGCGTCGAAGCGGAACGTGGTGTCCGGGTCCTGCAGGATCTTGATGGTCTCCTGCAGGATCGGGTCCTTGGCGTTCTCCGGGTCGAGCCCGTTGTTCGCGGAGGTGACGCCGCCCAGGCTCACCCGGCTGTTGGCCCACTCGGGGCTGGACAGGTAGGCCAGCACCTTCTGCACGGCCGGCTTGTCGCTGAACGCGCCGACGATCTCCCCCGCGCCGGTCACCGACTTCTGCGCCTCGTCCACGCCCGGGAGCATGAACGCCCAGACGTCGCCGTCCTCGGCGATGGTCGTGCCCTCGGGGAAGAAGCCGGAGAGGAACGACGCCTGGTGCGTCAGCGCGCAGGAGCCGTCCGCGACCTTCGCGGCGACGTCGCCGAACGCCGTGGAGTTGATGGAGCGCACGTCGCCGAAGCCGGCGTTTACGTAGGCGGGGTTGAGCAGGATCTCGCCCACCTTGTCGAACGCGTCCTTGATCTCCGGGTCCGTGAACTTGACGTCGTTGGTGATCCACTTGTCGTAGACCTCGGTGCCGCCTTCGCGGAGCACGTAGTCCTCGATCCAGTCCGTTCCCGGCCAGCCGGTGGCGGTGCCGGACTCGAACCCGGCGCACCAGGGCGCCGAGCCGGTCTTGGACTGGATCGTCTGCGTGAGGGCGACGAGCTCGTCGAGGGTCTTCGGCGGGGTCACGCCCCACTCGGTGAACTTCGCCGGCGAGTACCAGATCCAGCCCTTGACGTTCGCCATCAGCGGCGCCCCGTAGAACGTGCCGTCGACCGTGCCGTAGTTGACCCAGTCCTCGGTCCAGTACTCGTTGGCGTTCTTCTCGACCTCTTCCGGCGCCGGCTTCAGGAAGTCGCGCGAGGCGAAGTCGGCGAACAGGCCCGGCTGCGGGAAGATGCCGATGTCCGGCGGGTTGCCGCCCTGCGCGCGCGTGCCCACCTGCGTCTCGAAGTCCTGGCTGCCCTCGTACTTGATCGTGATGCCCTCTTTGTCGGCCCACTCCTTCCAGGACTCCTGGAGCAGCTTCGCCTCGTCATCGACGATCGTGCCGTAGACGGTGACGGTGTTGTCATCGCTGCCGCCTCCGCCTCCGCCGCCTCCGGGGGCCGCCCCGGGGGCTCCGCATCCGGCGAGCGCGACTCCGGCCGCACCGAGCAGGGCCAGCGGTGCGAGCCGCCGATAGCGCTGTGACAGAGCCATGTGATCTCTCCTCTTCGAGTCTCACGATCCCCGTCGCCGGGCCCAGCGCCCGCGACGTCGTAATCAGGAACCGATTCCAGGCCAAACTACTGGCCTTTCACTCACCCGCACAATCCCGGCAACATCACAAGCCGGCAAAGTTTCCGGCCTCCCCGAACGCTCGATCCGGCCGGGCGTGGGAGCGCTCCCGCGAAATCATGCGGGAATCGTGATGGAACCGGTTCCGCATCGCGGCCGCGCGGCGCTACCCTGGCAGAGCCGCGCAGCGCGGCCGAGGAGGGCCCCATGAGCACGATCGCGGACGTCGCCGCGCGCGCCGGCGTCGCCAAGGCGACGGCGAGCCGTGCGCTCAGCGGCACGGGATACGTGGCCGAGGCGACGCGCGAGCGGGTGCGACGCGCCGCGGAGGAACTGTCGTACGTGGCCCACTCCAGCGCGACGAGCCTCGCGACCGGCCGCACCCGCGCCGTGGGCGTGGTGATGCCCTCCGTCGCGCGCTGGTACTTCGCGGAGCTGCTCGCGGGCATCCAGCACGCGCTCATCGAGAACGGTCTCGACCTGGTGCTCTACAGCGCCGTCGAGGGCAGCAGCGACCGGGCGCGCATGCTCGATCACGCGCTGTCGCGTCGCCGCTTCGACGGCCTCATTGCGGTCTGCATCCAGCCGGCGGCGCACGAGCTGGAGCGCCTGGCGGCCATGGGCCTTCCGCTCGTCACCGTCGGCCCCGTGGAGCCGGGCCTCACCGGCAGGGGCGGCATGAGCATGGTCTCGATCGACGACGCCGCCGCCGCGCGGGTCGTCACCGAGCATCTGATCGACCTCGGCCACGAGGACATCGCCTTCGTCGGCGGGATCCCGGACACCGTCCGCTCCGGGCTCGGAGACGAGATCCGCGCCGAGGGCTACCGGTCGGCGATGACGGCGGCGGGCCTGGCGGAGCGGGTGAGGGTCGTGCGCTCGGCGTCGACGATGCCCGACGCCTTCGTCGCCGCTGCGGACCTGCTCGGCGACCGCCGCCGGCGCCCGACCGCGATCGTGGGCGTGTGCGACGAGGCCGCGGTCGGGGCCATCATCGCGGCACGGCGGCTGGGGATCGCGGTGCCGTCGGAGCTCAGCGTCATCGGCATCGACGACCACGGCTTCGCGGAGATGTTCGCCCTCACCACCATCCGGCAGAGTCCCCGCGCGCAGGGCGCCGACGCCGTGCGGCTGCTGCGGATGCGTCTGGAGTCGCCCGAGGCGCGTGCGGAGCGCGTGATCGCCCCGGCGACACTGGTGGTGCGTTCCTCCACCGCCGCGCCGCGCTCCTGAGGGGCCGGCGTTCTTGGAACGCACGAAGGCCCCGGGCGAACCCGGGGCCTTCGCAGAGCTGTCGGCCGTGCGGCCGGTGCCGGGGCGACACCGCGAGGCGGTGGCGACCCGGCGGGGCTCACTTGAGGGTGACCGAAGCGCCGGCCTCCTCCAGAGCGGCCTTGGCCTTGTCGGCGGCCTCCTTGTTGGCGCCCTCCAGGACGGCCTTGGGGGCACCGTCGACGAGAGCCTTCGCCTCGCCGAGGCCGAGCGAGGTGAGCTCGCGGACGACCTTGATGACCTGGATCTTCTTGTCGCCGGCGGCCTCGAGGACCACGTCGAACGAGTCCTTCTCCTCAACGGCGGCGCCACCGTCGCCCGCGGCGGGGGCACCCGCAGCGGCAACCGCGACCGGAGCGGCAGCGGTCACGTCGAAGGTCTCCTCGAAGGCCTTCACGAACTCGGAGAGCTCGATGAGGGTGAGCTCCTTGAACGCGTCGAGCAGCTCCTCGGTGCTGAGCTTTGCCATGATGTTTCTCCTTGATTTGGGGTTCTACGACGCCGGGGCCTGGATCAGGCCGCGGACTCCTGCTTCTCGCGCAGCGCGTCGACCGTGCGGACGGCCTTCGACGGCAGAGCGTTGAAGACGAATGCCGCCTTCGTCATCGAGGCCTTCATCGCGCCGGCGAGCTTCGCCAGCAGGACTTCACGGCTCTCGAGGTCGGCGAGCTTGTTGACCTCATCCGCGCTCAGCGGGTTGCCATCGAAATAGCCGCCCTTGATCACGAGAAGAGGGTGTGCCTTGGCGAAGGCACGCAGGCCCTTCGCGACGGCGACCGGGTCGCCGTGCACGAACGCGATGGCCGAGGGACCCTTGAGGTCCTCGTCCAGCGACGAGATCCCCGCGTTGTTCGCGGCGATCTTGGTCAGCGTGTTCTTCACCACGGCGTACTCCGCGTCCTGACGGATGCTGTTGCGGAGCTCCTTGAGCTCGGCAACCGTCAGACCGCGGTACTCGGTGAGCAGAACGGCGGTCGAGTCCTCGAAGTTCTTCGTGAGCTCGGCGACCGATGCTTCCTTCTGCGCCATGGCCACTCCTTGTGTGTACGAGATGCCTCACGGAGGTGGGGCATCGACCTCGACTCCGGTGGTTCCGGGCGCTGCGGGCAAGAAAAAACGCTCCGCGCAAGCGACGGAGCGTGGCCGGTCATCCGGCGAAACGATCATGTCCCCTGCGCGGGCCCCTGCTGAGCAGTGCTTCGATCGTCATACTCGCGCACGACGATGACCGGCGGTCTTCGGTTGGCTCCACTGTACGCGATCCCCGCGTCCCCCGCCAAATCGTGCGGCCGGGCAGCGACGCGGCGGCGTGTACGGCGGGACGCGTCGGCGGGGCGGCGTACGCTCGGAGGGTGACCCCGGAACTCGAAGCGCGCATCGTCGCGGACTCGCGCGACCGGGTCGCGTGGCTGCGGGCGCGGGCGCGGGGGATCACCGCCACCGACGTCGCCGGGCTCACCAGCGAGCGCTCGATCGCCCGCGCCGCCGACGCCAAGCTCGGCGCAGGGCCCCGCTTCGTCGGCAACGCCTATACGGACCACGGACGCCGCCGCGAGCCCGAGATCGCGGCCTGGGTCGCCGCCACGCACGGGATCCTCCCCTCCTCGGCCCTCTTCCGCTCCGCGGGAGAGGCGCGCCACCTCGCCACGCCCGACGGGATCATGGTCGATGCCGAGGGCCGGATCCTCCTGGCCGAGATCAAGACCACCAACAAGTCCTGGCGGGCCATTCCCCGCACCTACCTGCGGCAGGTCTGGTGGCAGCAGCACGTCCTGGGCGCCGAGCGCACCCTGTTCGTCTGGGAGGAGCACGAGGACTTCTCCCCCGTCCACGACGAGCCGCACTGCGTATGGATCGACCGGGACGAGCGGGAGATCTCCCGGCTCGTCGGGCTGGCGACGGACCTCATCGACGAGCTGTACCGCCGGACGACCGGCCGTACGCCGCCGAGCCGGACCGCGGTGCCGGCGGAGAGCCGGCGCGAGGCCCTGCGCGAGCGGGACATGTTCCGCGCCCTCGCCCTCGCCGACTGACCCGTCGCGCAAGCGCGGGCGAAGCCCGGGCCACGCCGAGGTGGAAGAGTGGAGCGATGAACGCCCGCCGCATGGACCTCTCCTGGATCGCCGACCTCGATCCGACCGGCACGACGGTGGCGTCCTACACCTTGCTTTCCCATGCGGCGACTGTGCGGGTCCTCAACCCGGCGCACGACCGGGCCGGGAACCCGGTGTCATGGGCATCGGTCGGCAGCGCGCCGTTTCGACTCCGCAGCGACGTGCAGTGGACGGACGTGCAATCGCGCAGCGACCGGACCGACATCGAGGAACCCCTCATGGGCACCGTCGACGACGCGGTCGCCGTCGCTCTGCTCGCCCATCTCGCCCCACTCGGCCCCATTCTCGTCGCACAGTGGGAGGGATACGCGGACGCCGACGTCGACGCGCGCGGCGACGCGCTCCACGTCGAGTTCCCGCCGGAGCGACCGTGCACGGTGAGCGCCGTCCACGCCGATGACCTTCTCCGGGCGCGAAGGAGACCGATGCGTTGGTGGGATCCGGGACGCACCTGGATGGCGGGCAACGACATCTACGCCCGAAGCCTGTTCGTCAGCGGCCCGGAAGCCCTCATCTCAGGCCTCCTGGCCGACCCCGCGCTCGAGGCGTTCCGTGTGAGTACCGGCGACCAGGTCCTCCCTGAGGACCGCACATTGCGGACCCGACCGACCAGGCGCTGAGCCTCCGGGGGTCAGCTGTAGGTGCAGGTGGGCTGGGTCAGCGGGCCGAGCAGTCCCTGGGTATAGGTGAACGTCCGCTCGGTCGCCGACGTCCACGCCCCGATGCCCGTGCGGAACTTGGCCGTGAAGCTCTGGCCGAGGAGGCTTCCCAGCAGGCCGCTGAGCAGCGAGTTCGTGAACGTCGTGGTGTAGACGCCGTTCACCGGCCCCGTCGTCGGCATGCTCTGCCACTCCCCCGTGCCGATCTTCCACTGCGCATTGGAGACGGGGAAGGCGTCGTAGGGCGGGGTCGCGGACGGCCAGGTCCACGTGATCTGCACCACGTCGCCCCCGAGCAGCACGCTCCGGCACAGCGGCACCCCGGTGATCGTCGGGGGCTGGAGCACGATCGTGGTCGCGACCGCCGTCGCCCGCTCGGTGTCCGTGTACGCCGCCATCGTCTCCTGCACCGGCACCGGCGCGCCGACCCCGGCCCCGACGCCGAGCAGCGCGAGGCCGAGGACGCCGGCCAGCAGCCGCCGGGCCGCCCTCATCGCTTCCCCTCCCCGTCCCCGCCGTCGGCGGAGGCGTCCGCGTCCCGGTCACGGCGCCCCCGACGGACCGCACCGAGGACCACCGCCAGCGCGCCGCCCACGAGCAGCACCGCTCCGACCACGATCACGGCGACCGGGACGTCCGCGCCGGTCGGGGGAAGATCGGACGGAGGGCCGATGCCCGCACCCTCGCCGAACCCGTCGGCGCGGACCCGCAGCTCGGTCGACGCCGCGGCGGCGGACGCGTCCGCGGACGGCGCCAGCGACACGTCGAGTCTCACGGCGCCGACGGCGTCCGCATCGAACTCGCCGAGCGGCACCCGCACTCCGTCTCGGCGCACCTCGACGTCGCGCAGGAGCACCGTCTCGCCTCCCGGGCACACCTCGCCCTGCCAGTCGTGCAGACACAGTCGTGCGTCCACGGTCAGTCCGACGCCGCCCGTCGCGACGAGGCCGACCACGATTCGTCCCGGATCCGGGGCGTCGGCGCTGATCCGGACATCCCAGCGCAGGGCGTCCCCCGCCGACAGCCGCGAGGCCGCCTCCCAGTCCGCGGTCGACTCGAGTCGCAGATAGCGCCCCTGCACGACCTCCGTCGTCGTGGCGGCGAGCGCCGGCGCCGCGACCCCGAGGACGAGGCCGAGCGCGAGGAGCACCGCACCGGCGCCACGGAGCCGGCGGGGACGCGACGCGACACTCATGTCCGCCGGTCCCTCCGCAGGGCGCCGCCGGCGACCGCGGCGACAGCGCCCACCGCACCCACGGGCGATGTCTCACCCGCACCCGTCGCCTCGCCGTCCGCGTCCGGGTGATCGCGGCCGCCCTCGCGCGGCCAGAAGGCCCACACCACGAGCAGCGCGGCCGCCACCGTGATCCCGCCCATGACCCACGGCGAGCCGAGCGCGACGATGACGTGCGCCACGGCAGGGACGGAGCCGCGCACGATCCGCACGGTCTCCACCGTGTAGGGGGCGGGATCCTCGACGTCGTTCGCGTCCCCCTTGAGCGTGAGCACCCGGGATCCCTCGGTCGGACCGGGTGCCGTCGCGGTGACCCGGTGCGTGACCGGCAGCTCCCCGGGCCGGTCGACCGTGACCACGTCCCCCACATGGGCGTCCGCGGCGGGGATCTGCTGCACGAGGGCCACGGATCCGGCCGGGATCGCCGGGCTCATGGATCCGGTCTTGAACATCATCAGGGAGAACCCGCCCGTGACGGCGAGGATCACGAGGAGGATGCACGCGGCCCCGCCGATCGCAGCCAGGGTCAGCGCCGCCTCCCGGGTGGCGCGTCCGACGGCGCGCAGGGCGCGTCCGAACCTCATTCCCGCCTCCTCACGCCGTCGGCGTCGTCGCCGTGAACGTCCAGGTCGGCCGCACATCCCCGCCCTGGGAGGCGTTGTCGGCTTGGACGGGAAGCTCCAGCACGACGCAGAACGTCACGATGTTCGTCCCGCCGGCTTGCAGCGCGCCCGTCGCCGTGGGGAGCGGGATGTTCTGCACCCCGGTCGCCACGGCCGTCGTGGGCGTGCTCGTCGTGCACGACGGCGCGGCGGACGGATCCGTGGTGGTCGAGACCGCGACACCGACCTTGAGCGCGTTCTGCAGCGCCGCACTGGCTCCGGTCGGCGCACTCGTCCCGTCGGCGCCCGTCACCGTCACGGCGGACAGGCTCACGGTGCCGGGAACCGTCCCCTTGTTCCGGATCTGGATCCACGCGGCGCGCTTCTGCGCGGGGTAGAGACCCGTGGCCGCGAGCGGGAGCTGCACGACCGGCGTGCGCGGAGAGTCGACGAACGCCCCCAGGTCGGTGCGCGCCTCGATCGCGAAGGTGCCGGCGGTGATCGTCGAGGTCGCCGCCTCCTGGTCCGTCCAGGCGGCGAACGTCAGAGACGCGCCGACGCCGAGCACGAGACCGCCCGCGAGCAGCGCCCGCAGCCGACGGGAGCGGGCCCTCGTCCGTTCCCGTCGCCGGCGTCGCGTCGTTTCGCGTCGGCTCACGACGGACTCAGCTCGACGTGGCCGTGAACGACCAGGTCGCCGTCGCGTTCGCGCCCTGGACCAGACCGGTGCCCGCCGTCACCACGAAGCAGAGCTGCTGGGCCGCGCCCGGGGTGGCCGCGTCGGCTCCCTGGGCGAGGGCGAGGTCCGCACCGTCCGTGAAGGCGGACAGCGAGGTGCCGGACGCCACCAGGGAGCCGGTCGTCGCCGACGCGTTGCACGCGGCGCCGGCGGCGATCGCGTAGACCGAGTACGAGAGGTTCGCCTCGTTCCCGCCGGTCCCGGCGGCGACGGCGGTGGCGGTCAGGGAGGCGGGCGTCGTCGTGCCGGCGGCGAGACGCACCCAGAACGGCGCGTAGACGACATCGCCCGGCGTCAGGTTGTCGGCCAGCGGCAGGGTGAACGCCAGCGACGCCGCCGCATCCCCCTCGTCGACGTTGTGGTCGTCGTACCCGGCGGTCGCCGACGTCGTCGAGCCCTCCAGGTTGAACTGCCCGGCGCCGAACGTACCGGTCGCGAACTCGGAGTCGTTCCAGGCGGCCAGCGTGACGGCCGCGCCGACGCCGAGCACGAGCCCTCCGGCCAGCACCGCCATCACCTTGCGGCGATCGGTCTTCTTCGACATGCGTGTCTCCCCTCGGGAATCGGGTCAGCGCCCTCGCGCCCCTCATCGCCATCCTGGACGCCGGGATCCGGAACCGCAATATCGGGATACCGATCCCTCGCGGGCCGATTGGTTGACTTCTATCCACCATCGGCATATAGTTGACTTCTCTCAACCACTTTCAGGAGTTCGATGACCGCCGCCCACGCCCCAGCCACAATGTCCCACCGTCAGGTGCTCGAAGCCCTCTCCGGCCTGCTGCTGGGCATGTTCGTCTCGATGATCGCCGGCACCGTCGTGTCCACGTCGCTGCCGGTGATCGTGCACGACCTCGGCGGCGACCAGAACGCCTTCACCTGGGTCGTCACCTCGACGCTGCTCACGACGGCCATCGCCACGCCGATCTGGGGCAAGCTCGCGGACCTGTTCAACCGCAAGCTGCTCATCCAGATCGCCCTGGTCATCTTCGTGGGCGCCACCGCTGCGGCGGGCTTCTCCCAGGACGCCGGGATGCTCATCACCTTCCGTGCGGTCCAGGGACTGGGCGCCGGCGGCCTCGCCGCGCTGAGCCAGATCATCATGGCGGACATCATCAGCCCCCGAGAGCGCGGACGATACATGGGCCTGTTCGGCGCGGTCATGGCCGTCGCGACGGTCGGAGGCCCGCTGCTCGGCGGATTCCTCACCGACGTCGCCGGCTGGCGGTGGAACTTCTACGTGTCCGTGCCATTCGCGGTCGCGGCGCTGATCATCCTCCAGCTCACCCTCAAGACGCCCGCCGCCACACGACGGGCCCGGATCGACTACCTCGGCATCGTCCTGTTGTCCGCCTCGGTCGCGCTGCTGCTGATCTGGGTCACCAGCGCCGGGCAGAGCTTCGACTGGTGGAGCACCGAGACCGTCCTCATGGTAGGCGGATCGATCGTCGGCGCGGTGCTGTTCGTGATCGTCGAGCTCAAGGTCTCCGAGCCCCTGGTGCCGCTGCGGATGTTCCGCAACCGCACGTTCACGCTGTCAGTGGTCGCCTCCATCGCCATCGGCATCGCGATGTTCGGCACCTCGGTCTTCCTCAGCCAGTACATGCAGATGGCGCGCGGCGCCACCCCGACCCAGGCCGGCCTGATGACCCTGCCGATGATCGCGGGACTCCTCGGGGCGTCCATCATCGTCGGCCAGCTGATCACGCGCTACGGCCGCTGGAAGGGCTACCTGGTGGCCGGGTCGGTCCTGCTGATCGCCGGGTCGGCGCTGCTGGCGACGCTGCACTACGACACGAACTTCGTCCTCGTCTCGGTGTACATGTTCGTGCTCGGCGCCGGCGTCGGCATGACCATGCAGAACCTGGTCCTCATCGTCCAGAACACCTCGCGTCCCGAGGACCTCGGCGCCGCAAGCTCCGGGGTGACGTTCTTTCGGAGCCTCGGGGGCACGGTCGGAGTGTCCGTGATGGGCGCGGCGCTGGCGACGACCGTGTCTCAGCTGTTCAGCGACCGGGCGGCGGATCTCCAGGCGGCGATCGCGTCGCTGGGGAAGAAGGGCGCCGAGGTGGCGCAGCAGCTCGCCTCCGGAGCGCTGCCCGAGGTGCACGCGCTCCCGGAGGCGGTCCGGGTCATCGTCGAGGACATCTATGCCCAGGGCATCGCGACCTCGTTCCTCATCGGCGTGCCGCTCGCCGTCGTCAGCCTCATCGCCGTGGTCTTCCTGCCGAACACGCCGCTGACCCGTCTGACCACGCGCGAGCGGATGGCGGCCGCCGAGGCCGATCTCGCCACGGTCAGCGCCCCGCAGGCCATGGACGCGATCCCCGCGACGGGTCCGGTCCCGACCGCGAGGACCCGCGATGAGTGACCCCGCCGCCGACGAGCGCACCGAGGCCCTGCATGCGCTCGAAGCCGAGTTCGGCGAGCTGTTCTCGCGGGTCCGGCGCCTCTACCTCGCCGGTGCGGAACGGGTGGCCCCCGGGCTGTCCCCCGGCGCGTACAAGATGTTCTCCCTGATCGCGCGCCGCGGCGAGATGACCGCCTCCGAGCTGGCGGAGCGGACGCTGTCCGACAAGTCGCTGGTCAGCCGGATGGTGCGGGAACTGGAGGGGCAGGGGCTGATCCGGCGGATCCCCGACCCGCGCGACAAGCGCTCCAGCCTCCTCTCGGCGACTCCGGAGGGCTTGGACCGGCTCACGGCGGCCCGACGCCACGACGACGAACGCCTCGTCCGAGCCCTCGAGGACTGGGAGCTCGCCGACATCCGCCAGCTCACCCGCCTGTTGCGCGCCCTCTCACAGGGCGACGTGCCGTCCGCGGACTGAACGCTCGCCCGGCCCGGCCGGGTCCGCGTCAGTCCGCGGCGGGAGCCTCGGCGAGCGCGAGGACGGCGCCGAGAGCGTCGCGGCGCACGGCGATGGTCGGGCCGGCCGGGTCCACGATCACGCCGGTCAGCTCGGGGTGGCCGGCGAGCACCTTGCCGATCTGCTCACCGGAGAAGGGCATCGGCTGGTCGCCTCGCGCGAGCGCCACCACTTCGAGCGGGTGCGAGAAGACCTGGAGGAAGCGCGAGCCGTCCGCCGCCCGGGCCTCCGCGACGCCGAACTGGCCGTCCTCCCCCGGAGCGCTCACCGCGACCCAGAAGCGGGCCGTGGCCAGCGCCTCGCCGACCTTCGCCTCGGAGTCCGCCTCGCGCGGCGCGGCCAGCAGCGTCTTCAAGGTGAGGTTCGGATCCGCCTGCTCCAGGGCCTTCGCGAGGACCTCCCGCGGGAGCACCACGCGATGCGGCGCCGACGCGTTGTCGATGATGAGGCCCGCGAACGGTCCGTTCACGACCTGCTGGAGCACGGCCTGCACCGGCTGGACGACCGCGCTGGTGGCGGCGGGGTCCTGCTCGAGCTGTACGGAGTCGCGCACGGCCGCCGCCGAGCTGAAGGCCAGCATGAACGTGTTCTCGCCGTCCTTGACGATCCCGACCGAGAGCGGCTTGCCCGCCTGGAGCTGCTCGCCCGCGTCGCCCTGGACGCGCAGGAAGAGATGCCCCTGAAGCGTCTGTCGCAGCACCCCCAGCAGGACCTCGTTCGACGCACCCTCCTCCAGTTCGGCGAGCGCTTCGCGCAGGAGGACGTTGTCCTTCATCCCCGGGATCGACTCCGTCTGGGCCGGCGGGTCCACGGGAGCGAGCGGCAGTCGGCGCTGCGCGGGAACCGCAGGCGCCGCCGGAGCGGGTGCTGCGGACACGCTCGGTGCCGCGGCCTCGCCCGGCGCACCGGAGCCCGTTCCCTCCTCGGCGATGAGCCCGGACACGTCGTGCCCGGCAGGCGACCCGAGCCCCCGGAACGCCTGCACCGACACCGTGACCTCCGGGACCGCGTCCGGCGTCGGGGCGTCGGTGGCCTCGGAAGCGTCCGTGGATCCGGCCACCGTCCCGTCCCCGGGAGCGACGCCCGCGGGCGTCTCCTCCGCGGGTGCCTCGGCGGCGGTGCTGACGACGTCGTCCTGCTTCTTGCGGCGCGAGAAAAGACCCATCGGGCCAGCCTAGCCGCCGCGCCTAGAGCTTCTCGATCGGGGCGATCTTGATCAGCAGCTTCTTGGCTCCCGCGGTGTCGAACCGGACGTGGGCGACGCGCTTCGCGCCCTCGCCCGTGACCTGGTCCACCCGCCCCTCACCGAAGTCGTCGTGACGGATCCGGTCTCCCGCCGCCAGTGCGAGGTCGCCGTTGTCGCGCACCTTGCCCGTGACGCGGTTCGGGAACTTGTCCATGGCGGTCGAGAGGGGCTTCAGCCCGTCGGTCTCACGACGGGGCAGCTCCCGCGCCCCGAACCGGTCGCCGCCACGGCCCCCGGGACGCCGGGCGTTCAGCGCGCGCGACTGGGTCCCGCCGCGGGAGTTCACGTCCCCGGGCGACTGCCGCCAGTCGATGAGCTCGGCCGGGATCTCCTGGAGGAAGCGGCTGGGCATCGCCACCGACACCTCGCCGAACTGCGCCCTCGTCATCGCGAGGGACAGATGCAGGCGCTTGCGGGCACGGGTGATGCCGACGTAGAACAGGCGGCGCTCCTCCTGCGGACCGCCCGGCTCGCCGGCCGAGATCCGGTGCGGGATCAGGTCCTCCTCGACGCCGGTGACGAACACCGCGTCGTACTCGAGCCCCTTGGCGGTGTGCATCGTCATGAGCGAGACCACGCCGCTGGAATCGTCCAGGTCGTCGGCGTCGGACACGAGAGCGACCTCGGTGAGGAAGTCGGCGATCGTGCCCTCGGGGTTGTTGCGGGCGAACTCCCTCGTCACGGCGATGAGCTCGTCGAGGTTCTCCAGCCGCGCCTCGTCCTGCGGGTCCCTGCTCGCGCGCAGCGCGTCCATGTACCCGCTCTTCGACAGCAGCAGCGTCAGCCCCTCGGCGACCGACGTCGGCGCCGCGATCTCGCCCGAGGCGGGGATCATGATCTCCGTCGCCTCCCGGAGCACCGCGTCCAGCTGGGCGATCGCGGACTGGATCTTGGGACCGAAGCCGAGCTGCGCGGGATGCGCGAGGGCGTCCCGGAAGGTGAGGCCGTGCTCCTCCGCGAAACGGGCGATCGCGGTCTCGGACACCTCGCCGATCCCGCGACGGGGCTTGTTGAGGATGCGGCGGACCGCCATCTCGTCGGCCGGATTGGCCACGGCGACGAGGTAGGCGAGCGCGTCCTTGATCTCCGCCCGCTCGTAGAACTTCGTGCCGCCCATGATCTTGTAGGGCAGCGCCGAGCGGATGAAGATCTCCTCCAGCGCGCGCGACTGCGAGTTGGTGCGGTAGAACACCGCGATCTCGGAGTAGGGCGTGCCGGCGCGATGGATCGCCTCGATCTCGTCCGCGACGAACTGCGCCTCGTCGTGCTGCGAGTAGCCGGTGAAGCCGACGATCCGCTCCCCCGCTCCCCGATCGCTCCACAGCTTCTTCTCCTTGCGGTCGAAGTTGTTGCTGATGACCGCGTTCGCGGCGGAGAGGATGTTCTGGGTCGAGCGGTAGTTCTGCTCCAGCAGGATCACCTTCGCGCCCGGGAAGTCGCGCTCGAACTCGCTGATGTTGCGGATGTCGGCGCCGCGGAACGCATAGATCGACTGGTCGGAGTCGCCCACGACCGTGAGCGACGCCCCCGGCTCGGCGGGAGTCGTCTCCGGCTCGAAGATCATCATGCCGTTCGAGGCATACGGGTCCGGAGCGTCGCCCTGGACGGGCCGGGTCAGCTCGTGGATGAGGGCGTACTGGGCGTGATTGGTGTCCTGGTACTCGTCCACGAGGATGTGCCGGAACCGGCGGCGGTACGTGTCCGCCACGTGCGGGAAGGCGCGGAACAGGAAGACCGTCTGGCCGATGAGGTCGTCGAAGTCGAAGGCGTTGGCCTTCTGGAGCTGACGCTGATAGTCGGCGAACACCTCGCTGAAGACCCGTTCCGCGGGATCGGCGAGGTTCGCCTGCCGGGCGAAGGACTCCGCGTCCTGCAGCTCGTTCTTCAGCTTCGAGATCCGCGACTGGACCGCCGCCGGGGTGTATCCGTAGGCGTCGGCCTCGTGCTCCTTGACGAGACGCTTGATGAGGGCGCGGGAGTCGCCGGAGTCGTAGATGGTGAAGGCGGACGTGAAGCCGAACTGCTGCGCCTCGCGCCGCAGGATGCGCACGCACGCGGAGTGGAAGGTGGAGATCCACATCCCCCGCGCCGCGTCGCCGACGAGCTGCTGCACGCGCTCGCGCATCTCCCCCGCCGCCTTGTTGGTGAAGGTGATCGCCAGGATCTGGCTGGGCCAGGCCTCCCGCTGGCGCAGCAGGAGCGCGATCCGGCGGGTGAGCACGCTGGTCTTCCCGGAACCCGCACCGGCCACGATGAGCAGCGCGGGGCCGCGGTAGGTGACGGCGTCGAGCTGCTGCGGGTTGAGGCCGGCGAGCAGGTCGTCGGCGGGAGCGGATCCCGGCGCCTGCGAGCCGGTTCCGGGCACGATGAGAGGGGCTTCGGTCATGACCTAACGAGTCTAGGCGCCGCGTCCGACACCGGCCCCGCCCCGGCACCGGCCCCCGCCCCGGCACCGGCCAGCAACATCAAGGACTTTCAGGTCTTCGGCGAGTTGATCCGCGTCCTGAAGGCCTGAGCAGCCTCAGGACCGGAAGGCCTCCAGACCGAGGTCCGGATGGTCGACGAAGACGCCGTCGACGCCCGACGCCGCGATCCGCAGCCACTCGCCCTCGTAGTCGCCGAACGCCGGCTTGCCGCCGGGACCGCGGAAGCGCCGGTCGAGGAAGGCGTTCTCCGGCCGGCACGTCCAGGTGAAGACGACCAGCCCGCGGTCGTGCGCCTCGGCCACCGTCGCGGGTCCCTGAGCGGCCAGCAGCACCTTCTTGTCCACGCTGATCCCGTCGACCGCGCCGACGAGGGCGTCCAGCCCCGCCGGCGTGAGGGCGTCCGCATAGCTCGCGGCCAGCCGGCCGTCGCGGGCGACGAGGTCGTACGGCTTGCCGGCGGCTTCGATCAGGTAGACGTAGTCCGCCGCGACCCCCGCAGCGGGCAGGGACCCGCGGAGCTCGTCCAGGACGGTCCGCTCGAACGCCTCGATCCACAGCGGGAGGTCTCCCCCGGTCCACCCCGCCGCGACGAGATCGCGCGCGACGAGCGGGGCGGGGTCCAGGCCGATCCCGGCGAAGTAGGTCGCGTGCTTGATCTCCAGCACGACGCCGATCCGTCGGCCCTGCTCCTCAGCGGCGGCGCGCACGAGGTCCAGCACGTCGGAGAGCCGGAGGATCGGCTGGCGCCCGTCGAACGAGGCGCTCGCGGCACGCACCTTCGGCAGCCGCTCGCGGCAGCGCAGCGTGGCCAGCTCCGCCCAGGTGAAGTCCTCCGTGAACCACCCCGTCTGGGCGACTCCGTCGATCGTCTTGGTCGTGCGCCGAGCCGCGAACTCCGGGCGATCGGCCACGTCGGTGGTGCCGGAGATCTCGTTCTCGTGCCGGACCACGAGCACGCCGTCCGCCGTCGCCACGACGTCCGGCTCGACCGCGTCGACGCCGAGCGCCAGCGCCAGCTCGTACGAGGAGCGGGAGTGCTCCGGCCGGTAGCCCGGCGCACCGCGGTGGCCGATGACGAGCGGGCCCTGCGGCGCGGGTCGGATCACGCTCTCAGCGTAGGACACCCTGTTCATAGCCTGCTCCGGTATCGTTGAGGAAAGCGTTGACTAACCCCTGGGAGTGAGGCCAGTCATGAGCAATTTCGCGTTCAACAACCCGGCGTTCAAGGAGCCGGACCCGCGCAACGTCGCGACCTATCCCGGTGCTCCGGGCGCGACGCAGGGCGCGCAGACGGCGTCGATGTCTCACGCCACCATGGACGCTGCCGTGAACGCACAGCTCGACGGGATGTACGCGGCGCCGCCGGCCGGCGCGCTGGAGACCGGCCGCATGACGGTCGAGGACACCGTCTGGAAGACCGCGGGCCTGTTCGGCATCCTGCTGGTGACGGCCGCGGTCGGGTGGTTCCTGACCCTCGGCGGCATCGCCGCCCCCGTGCCGGACCCGTACAACCGCCCCGCCGTGAACCTGCTGCCGTGGGTCATCGGCGGCCTCGGCGGCTTCGTGCTCGCCATGGTGGTCACGTTCACGTCGCGCAAGAAGGTCCGCCCCGCGCTGATCTTCGCCTACGCGGCCTTCGAGGGCCTCTTCGTCGGCGGCATCTCGGCGTACTTCGAGGTCCTGTGGCCGGGCATCGTCATGCAGGCCACCGTCGCCACGGTGGCCGTCGTCGGCGTCACCCTCGCGCTCTTCGCGAGCGGCAAGATCCGCGCCTCCAAGCGCGCCACCAAGATCTTCATGGTCGCCATGTTCGGCTACCTGGCGTTCTCGGTGCTGAACCTGATCCTGATGCTCACGGGCGTCGTGAAGGACGGCTTCGGGATGCACAGCGCCCCCGGCCCCTTCGGCATCCCGTGGGGCCTCATCATCGGCGTCCTGGTCGTTCTCATGGCCGCGTACTCGCTCGTCCTGGACTTCGACCAGATCCAGCAGGGCGTCCGCAACGGCGCTCCCCGCGTCTACGGCTGGCTCGGCGGCTTCGGCATCATGGTCACCGTCGTCTGGCTGTACGTCGAGATCCTGCGCATCATCGCGATCGCTCGCGGCAACAACTGACGCGACCCGCTCCCGCGAAGGGGCCGTCCTCCACGGAGGACGGCCCCTTCGTCGTCCCGCGGGCGCGGGTCAGTCGTGCTCGCCGCGGGACTTCGCCTCCAGCAGCGCCCGTTCACGGTCGTTCCCGGCGAGCCCCGCGGCGACGGCGAACTCCGAGCGCGCCTCGTCCTCGCGTCCGAGTCTGAGCAGCATCTCCCCCCGCGTCGCGGGCAGGAGGTGGTATCCGCGCAGCGCCCCGCTCTCCACCAGCGCGTCGATGATGCGCAAGGCTGATGCGGGCCCGGTCGCCATCGCGACGGCGGCGGCACGGTTGAGTTCGATCACCGGAGAGGGCGCGAGTCGCCCGAGCGCCTCGTAGAGGAGCACGATGCGATCCCAGTCCGTCTCCTCGACCGACGACGCCACGGCGTGCGTCTCCGCGATCGCCGCCTGCAGCGCGTAGGCGCCGCGGCCACGTCCCTGTGCGTCCGCGCGGGCCAGCGCCGCCCGGCCCCGCGCGATGCGTCCGCGGTCCCACAGCGCCCGGTTCTGATCGGCGAGGAGGACGGGATCCCCGTGCGCGTCGACCCGTGCCGGGAAGCGCGCGGCGGTGAGCTCCATGAGCGCGACGAGCGCGTGCGCGTCGGGCTCGGCGGGAACGAGCTCGGCGAGCACGCGGGCCAGTCGGGTCGCCTCACGTGCGAGGTCAGGGCGCATCCACTCGGATCCGCCGGTGGCCGCGTGGCCCTCGTTGAAGATCAGGTAGAGGACCCCGAGCACTCCCCCCAGACGGGCGGCGAACTCCTCACGGGCGGGCACCTCGAACGGCACGTGCGCCGCGCCGAGCGTCTTCTTCGCACGCACGATCCGCTGCTGCACCGTGGCGGTCGGGACGAGGAAGGCGCGCGCGATCTCCTCGGTGGACAGGCCGCCGACGACCCGCAGCGTCAGCGCGACCTGCGCGTCGCGCGACAGCACCGGGTGGCACGCGACGAACACGAGGCGCAGCACGTCGTCGTCGATCGCGTCCGGATCCCACGGCGGCGCGTCCGCGGCCTCCGCCTGCTCCCGCTCCCGGTCGTGGGCCATCGCCGCGATCCGCTCGTCGTACCTCTCCCGTCGCCGCCACCCGTCCACGGCCTTGCGCTTGGCGACGGCGGTCAGCCACGCCGCGGGGTTGGTGGGGACGCCGTCGCGCGGCCACTGGGCGAGCGCGTCGACGAGCGCCTCCTGGGCGAGGTCCTCGGCCAGGCCGAAGTCGCCCACGTAACGGGTCAGGGTCGCGACGATCTTGGCGGACTCGATGCGCCAGACCGCGGCGACGGCGCGCTCCGCCGGACCGGATCCGGTGGGGTGCGCCGTCGCCTCTGCGGAATCGCTCACGGAATCCTGCTCAGTCCTGCGCCTTCTGGGCCTGCTCCTCGCGCCAGCCGGCCTCCTTCTGGATCCACTCGTTGTCCTCGGGGAAGTCCGAGAACTCGGTGACCCGACGCACCTCGAGGAAGGCGCCCGGGCCGAGCGGGGCGCGCGAGGCCCACTCCGCGGCCTCCTCCCGGGTGGCGGTCTCGATGATCCAGAAGCCGTTGAACAGCTCCTTGGTCTCGCCGTAGGGGCCGTCCGTGATCAGGGGCTTCTCCGCGCTGAAGTCCACGACGAAGCCCTCGGCCGCGTCGGTCAGCCCCTCGCCGGCCAGCAGCACGCCGGCCTTCATCATCGACTCGTTGTACCTGCCCATCGCCTCGATGACCTGCTCGAAGGGCGTGTCCTCGTACGCCTCCACGGCCTCGTCGGTGGCGCGCATGATCAGCATGAACTTCATCGTCTCTTCTCCTTCTGGGGATCCCGGGCCCCGATCGGGGTCCGCGGTGCTGGTCGGTGGGCCGCTTCTCGACCCTCTCATTCCAGACGTCGAACGAGAAGACGCCGGATCGACATCCGCGGCGAAAATTCTTCGAGGAAGGTGCTCGCCCGCTCCGGGCCTGCCCCGGGCGACGTCGCGGCCCCTCGCACCCGGCCTAGAATCGGCGCGTGGAGCCGAACCTGCTCGTGAGCGTCATCCGGGATGCCCTGCACCAGGCGGCCGACCCCGCGCTCGCTCCGGGACAGCAGGCCTACATGAAGTCGGACATGCCGTTCCTCGGCGTGCGCGTTCCCGCGGTGCGCGCGCTCACCCGGCGGGCCGCTCGGGGGACGACCGACCCCGAGACGCTCCGCACCGCGGCGTTGACGCTCTGGCGCGAGGCCGGGCATCGCGAGGAGCGCTATGCGGCCACCGAGCTCATGGGCCTGCGACCGGTCAGAGGGCGCCTCGACATGCTCGACGTGCACGAGGAGATGATCCGCACCGGTGCCTGGTGGGACCACGTCGACGAGGTCGCGCACCGACTGGCGGAGCTGCTCGACGTCCACCCCGCGGAGACGTCCGCTCTGCTGCAGACCTGGTCGCACGATCCGGACGCATGGATCCGTCGCGCCGCGATCATCTCCCAGCTCGGACGGAGGGACCGGACGGACCGCACGCTGCTCGCCGCGGTCATCGAGCCCAACATCCCCGATCCCGGGTTCTTCCTCCGCAAAGCCGTCGGGTGGGCGCTGCGGGAGTACGCGCGGACGGATCCGGAGTGGGTCCGCGCCTTCGTCGCGGATCATCCGGGGCTCTCTCCCCTGTCCCGCCGGGAGGCGCTGAAGCACCTCGGCTGACGCGCCCCGCGGGACGATCCGCTCCGCGGCGGAGCACTCAGTCGGGCGGCGGCACCGGCGGATGCAGGCGCAGCGGGCTGATCTCTGCGAGGAACGCGAAGTCACGATCCTTGTGCAGAAGCGCGGCGTCGTGCCGGATAGCGATCGCGGCAATCAGGCAATCGACCAGGCTGCGGATCGGACGACCGTTCCGGCGGGACGCGCGGAACAGCTCACCGGCCGCTCGGAAGTCCACCATCGAATCGGTCCGGAGCAGGGGCAGACCGTTGACCAGCGACTCGACGGCGTCCCCGTTGCGCGAAGAGCCTGCGAGCAGTTCCATGATCACCGGCTCCGTGATACGGATATCGGCCCCGGAGCGGATCAGGTCTTCCAGCTCGTCCACGACGGGGACCGGAGCGTCCCTGAGGTAGTCGATCCAGACCGAGGAGTCGACGAGGATCACGCCTTGTCCCAGATCACCGGAGGATCGTCGCGCATCTCATCGAGGTCGCCGTCCCATCCGGTGCCGCGAAGGCTCAGCAGAAAGTCCTTGGTCAACGGCACCCCGACGAGACGACGAAGCGCGAAGTTCACCGCTTCCTTCTTCGTCGACAGGTTATACCGCCCCATGACCTCCTTCACCAGGTCATCATCGATGTCGATATTCGTGCGGGTCATACACCAAGGATACACCTCGCATACACCAGCGACGAGGGTCACCGGGTCGTCATCGGGGCCCCTTACGCCGCCCCGTTCGCCCGCGACGCCCTCGTCCGCAGCCGGCCTCACCCGAGGGCGAGGGCGTCGACGGCGGCGCGGATCGCGTCCGCGGAGGCGTGCAGCCGCTCCTCCTCGGCGGTCGTCATCGGCGTCCGAGCGAGCGGCACCGCGCCGTCCGCGCCCACGACGGACGGCACGGACAGCGCGACGCCGCTGATCCCGTGGACGCCGTCGAGCACCGTCGACACCGGGAGCACCGCGCGCTCGTCATGCAGCACCGCCTCCGCGATCCGGGCGCAGCTCACTCCGATCGCGAGGTTCGTGGCGCCCTTCCCCCGGATCACGGCGTACGCCGCATCGCGGACCTCCACCGCGATCCGGTCCAGCTCCTGCGACGTGAACGGTTCCTCGCCCGGCCAGTCCAGGATCGGGACCGGACCGATCGTCGCCGTCGACCACAGCGGGAACTCGGTGTCGCCGTGCTCGCCGACGATGTCCGCGTGCACGCTCGCCGTGCTGACCCCGGCCCGCTGCGCGAGGCGCCAGCGCAGCCGCGAGGTGTCCAGCACGGTGCCCGACCCGAAGATCCGCTGAGGGGGCAGCCCGGTGACCCGTTGGCCGACGACCGTCATGACGTCGGCCGGGTTGGTCACGATCACGAACACCGCCTCCGGCGCGCGCTCGACGAGCGCAGGCAGGAGCGAGGAGAGGATCCGGGCGTTCGTCCCCGCGAGCTCCATCCGCGTCTGCCCCGGCTGCTGCTTGGCCCCCGCGGTCACCACGACGACATCGCTGCCGTCCACCACGGCGAGGTCGGACCCTCCGCTGACCGACGATCGGGTGAACTGGGTGCCGTGGCGAGATCCAGGACCTCGGCGTCGACCTTCTCGGTCGCGATGTCGTAGAGCGCGACCTCGGCGGCGCTGCCTCGGATCAGCGCCGCGTACGCGACGCTCACCCCCACGCTCCCCGCGCCGACCACCGTGAGCTTCGTGCGTCCGTTCGCCATGCTCTTCATCATGCCGAACCCGCTCCCGGGCGGACGATCCGACGCGGCCCCCGGGCCGGACCCGGCACCCGTGACGCGCAGAACGCGGAGGGGCGCGGACCTCGACGGTCCGCGCCCCTCCGCGTCATCGGGAGCTCACTCCCATTCGATCGTGGCCGGCGGCTTCGACGTGACGTCGAGCACCACCCGGTTGACCTCGCGGACCTCGTTCGTGATGCGGTTCGAGATCCGCGCGAGCACCTCGTACGGCAGGCGTGTCCAGTCCGCCGTCATCGCGTCCTCGCTGGAGACGGGGCGCAGCACGATCGGGTGACCGTACGTGCGGCCGTCGCCCTGCACGCCGACGGAGCGGACATCCGCGAGCAACACCACCGGGCACTGCCAGATCTCCTGGTCGAGACCGGCGAGGGTCAGCTCCTCACGCGCGATCGCGTCCGCCTCCCGGAGCACGTCCAGCCGCTCGCGCGTGACCTCGCCGATGATGCGGATGCCGAGACCCGGGCCGGGGAACGGCTGGCGACCGACGATCGCCTCGGGGATCCCGAGCTCCCGGCCGATCGCACGGACCTCGTCCTTGAACAGGGTGCGCAGCGGCTCGATGAGCTCGAAGTCGAGGTCCTCCGGAAGCCCGCCCACGTTGTGGTGCGACTTGATGTTCGCCGTGCCCGCACCACCGCCGGACTCCACGACGTCCGGGTACAGCGTGCCCTGGACGAGGAACTTGATCGGCGCGCCCTCGGCTTTGGCCTCGTCGACGAGCTCGCGCTGCACCTTCTCGAACGCGCGGATGAACTCGCGGCCGATGATCTTGCGCTTCTCCTCGGGGTCGGTGACCCCGGCGAGGTGGCCGAGGAACGTGTCGGCGGCGTCCACGGTGATCAGGCGCACCCCGGTGGAGGCGACGTAGTCCTTCTCGACCTGCTCGCGCTCGCCCTTGCGCAGCAGCCCGTGATCGACGAAGACGGCGGTGAGCTGGTCGCCGATGGCCTTGTGCACGAGCGCCGTCGAGACCGCGGAGTCGACCCCGCCGGACAGCGCCGAGATGACGCGGGCGTCGCCGACCTGCGCGCGGATCCGCTCGATCTGCTCCGCGATCACGTTGTCGCTGTTCCAGTCGGCGGGCAGGCCCGCGCCCTTGTGCAGGAAGTTCTCGATCACGGCCTGGCCGTGGTCGGAGTGCTTGACCTCGGGGTGCCACTGCACGCCGTACAGCCGACGCTGCTCGTCCGCGAAGGCGGCGACCTTCGTGGACGGCGTGGTCGCGAGGACCTCGAAGCCCTCGGGCGCCCGGGAGACCTGGTCGCCGTGGCTCATCCAGACGTTCTGCTCCGTGGGCTCGCCGCCGAGCAGGGAGCTGTCGTTGACGGGGATCATCGCATCCGTGGCCCCGTACTCGCGCAGCCCCGTGTTCGCGACCTCGCCGCCGAGCACCTGGGCCATGTACTGGAATCCGTAGCAGATGCCGAGCGTCGGCACGCCGAGCTCGAGCACGGCGGGGTCCAGCTGCGGCGCGCCGTCCTCGTAAACGGACGACGGGCCGCCCGAGAGGATGAGCGCGACCGGATTGCGGGCCGCGATCTCCTCGGCCGTCGCGGTGTGCGGCACGATCTCGCTGTAGACGCCGGCCTCGCGCACGCGGCGCGCGATCAGCTGCGCGTACTGCGCGCCGAAGTCGACGACCAGCGCGGGGCGCTGGACGGTCGCGTTGGCCGCGCCGTCGGTGGGGGTTGTCTCGGTCACCGGGCACCTTCCGTGGTGGGACGGGCGTCGGAGGCGGGATCCGACGGGGAGGGGGTCTCAGAGGACGCGTCCGCGCGGGCGGCCTCGTCCTGCTCGCGACGGGCGAGGTACGCCTTCACCTCGCGGGCGACGATCGCCTCCATGAAGAAGGACAGCAGGGGGACGACGCCGCCGAGCGCCAGCGTGATGAACCGCAGGAACGGCCAGCGCATCAGGCTCCACACCCGGAAGCAGGCGAAGAGGTAGACGACGTAGAACCATCCGTGGGCGATGAGGATCAACAGCGACAGGTTGAAGCCGTCGCCGGCCGAGGTCATCTCGCACCCCATCCCTCCGGGGACGAACAGCGAGTACCACTGGCATCCTTCTCCCGCGATCACAGGCGCGAACCAGAGCAGCCCGCCGGATCCGCCGGAGAACAGCTCGACGTGGATCGGGCTGTACTTCGCGATCATCTCGGCCAGCAGCAGGATGAGCATCACACCGGTGATGATCGACGCGATCTGGTAGAACTTCAGCGCACCGCGGATCGCCGGAAAGCTGGCGACTTTCGGTTCGGGCATGCCTCCAGTCTAGTCGCGGAGCCGCGGCCCTCCGATCGAGCATCGACCTGGTCTGGTCAGGCGGACCAGACCAGGTAAAATCGGGGCATGACCACGATCGTCAACGTCCAGGATGCCAAGACGCGTCTGTCGGAGCTGCTCCGCCGCGTCGAGGCGGGCGAACGGATCGTCATCGCCCGCGCGGGAACGCCGATCGCTCGGATCGAGGCCGCCTCGCCGCCGAAGCGGCAGCTCGATCGACCGCTGCTCCCCGAGCTGCCCCCGATCCCCACAGACTCGCTGTTCGGCGACCTGCCCGACAGCGAGCTCGCCGCCTGGGAAGGCGGGGGCGCCGGGGATCCGCTCGGCGAGACCGCGCCATGACGACGTATCTGCTGGACACCCACGTCCTCGTCTGGCTCGCCACCGACCCGGACCGGATCCCGGTCGCCGTGCGGGACGAGATGACCCGCGCCGCCGCGCTCTTCGTCTCCGCGGCCAGTGCGTTCGAGATCGCGCAGAAGGCCCGCAGCGGCCGGCTTCCGCACGGCAACCGGATCCTCACCCGGTGGGACCATCTCCTGGGCGCGCTGCTCGCCGCCGAGCTGCCGCTGAGCGTCGACCACATGAGGGCGGCCGGCGAGCTCGACTGGGAGCATCGCGACCCGTTCGACCGGATGCTCGTCGCTCAGGCGCAGCAGGAGGGGCTCCTTCTCGTCACCAAGGACGAACGGATCCTCTCGTTCCCCGAGGTCACCTGCCTGCCCTGGGCCTGAGGACGACGCCGCGGCGTCCGCGTCTCGGGCGGAATCTCACGCCGCCGCGCCGACACGACGGAGGCCGCCGGGATCGCTCCCGACGGCCTCCGTCGTCTCATGCGGCCGCGATCACCACCAGCCGTCGAGCAGGTCCCACAGCCAGTCGAGGATGTCGCGGACGACGGATCCGCCCTTGCCGCGGTTCACGTGCAGGGTCGCCGTCGCCTCGTCTCCGTCGGCCTGCGCCACCGCGAGGGTGTACGGGCCGGGGTGCGTGGAGGCCGGAACGGTGAGCCGGGCCGTGAAGGAGCCGTCGGCGCCGACCTCGATCGTGCCGAGGTCGACCGTGGTGCCCTTCTTGCCCCGCAGCGTCGCCGTGACGGTCTCCCCCGCCGCGTAGCCGGAGCCGCGCACGGTCACCGCCTTGCCCGCGCCGACCTTCGAGGAGTCGAGCGCGATGGTGCCGGCGAACTCCTCCGGCTCCGTGTCGGCGATGGTGATCGGCACGGAGGCGGTCGTCCCGGTCCCCGCGACGGCGATCGAGAGCGACTGCGCGCCCGTCACGCCCTCGGGCACCGTGAACGTCAGCGTGGCGCGGCCCGCCTCATCCGACGCGTCCACCACCGTCGTGTCCACCGGAGCGGTCGCGACGACGGATCCGGCGAGGGACAACGACACCTCGCCGGGCGCCGGCTCACCCGCGCTGAAGGCGAGCGACGACAGCGAGACCGTGACCTGGTCGCCCGCCGTGTAGCCGTCCTCGTCCGCGGGGCTGACCGCGAAACCGACCGCGCGCTGGGCGAGGTCCGGAGACGCCGTGCCGTTCGTCGCGAACCAGTCGACCATCGAGGCCAGGTCCACCTTTCCGGTGTCCTTCTTGTCCGTGCCCTGGGCGAGCGTGAAGAAGCTGTCGCCGCCCGCCGCGAGGAACGAGTTCGCCGCCACGGTGTACGACGCCTCCGGGTCGATCGGCGCCCCGTCGAGCGTGATGCCCGTGATCCGGGACCCGGCCGCGGCGGCGGGGTCGTAGGTGTACGTCAGCCCCTTCGAGACCCCGAGCTTCAGGAACGGACGGGCCGCCCCTTCCGGCTGCCACTGCTCCTCCAGCACGCTCTTGAGCTGCGCGCCCGTGAGGGACAGGGTCACGAGGGTGTTGGCGAACGGCTGCACCGTGGCCGCCTCGCGGTAGGTGACGTTGCCGTCCGGATCCCCGTCGCCCGACGAGGCGTAGGACAGGTTCGCGCGGATGCCGCCCGGGTTCATCAGCGCGATCTGCGCTCCGGTCGCCTCCTTCTGCACGTCCGCCACGAAGTTGCCGATCGTCGACTCCCCGCCGCGGTTCTCCGTCTTGCCGTCGCTCTGGCGTGCGCGGTTGAAGTCCGCCGTGATGTCGCCGACCTTGACCGCGCCGAGCTCGTCGGCCATGGCCTTCGCCTCGTCGACGATGGCCTGGACCTCCGGCACGGCCGGGTACAGCGGCTGCTTGTCCTTGGTGAGCGGCTTCACCTCGTTGGTGATCGAGATCAGCTCCTTGGTGGTCGCGTCGACCTTGATGTCCATCAGGCCGACGTTCTCCCCGTACTGACCGGCGGACACGACGGGACGCCCGTCGATCACGTGGTTGTACGCGAGGTGCGTGTGCGCCGAGACGATCGCGTTCACGTCCGGGCCGACCCCGTACACGATCTCCCCGAGGCGGGAGTCCGGCGTGATGCTCGAGGCTTCGACCGTGGTCGCCCCCTCGTGCACGAGGAGGATGATGACATCCGCCTCCCCGTTGGCGGGGTCTCCGTCCTTCAGGTCCGCCGCGGCGTCGTTGACGGAGTCGACGATGCTGCGCACCTCGAGCTCGGCGATGCCGTCGGGCGACACCAGCGTGTCGAGGTCCTCGGTCACCGCACCGACGAACCCGACCTTCACGCCCTGCACGTCCTTGACCCAGCTGGGTGCCAGAGCGGGCTCACCCGTCTCCGTCAGGAACACGTTCGCGCTCAGATACTCCCACTCCGCACGATCCTGCACCCGATCACGCAGATCAGCCCACCCCTGATCGAACTCGTGATTGCCCGCCGCACTCACATCCAGACCCGCCGCATTCAACGCATCGATCGTCGGATTGTCATCCTGAATGAACGACGTGAACGTCGACGCCCCGATCAGATCCCCCGCCGCAGCGAAGATCGTATTCGGATTCTCCGACCGGAACTGCTGCACAGCCCCCGCCAACACCGCAGCCCCCGCCGACGCACCATCCGCCTCGATCCGACCATGGAAGTCATTCACCGTCACCACATCGATGTCGATGGGAGGGATCTCGGTGGACACTCCCACGAGGATCGGGTCGTGGTCGCTGGAGCGGAAGGGCGTGCCGGCCTCCGTGGCCGGGTATGCGTACCCGCGGTCGCCCCACTCCGGCGAGTTGATGCTCCAGACCGCTGTGCCCGTGATGGACGGAGCGAGCGACGGCGAGGCGATCACGTGGTCGAGCGACCCCAGCTCGCCGTCGTACGTGTACGTGAACTGCCCCGGGGCCTGTGCGGGGACGAGGTCGGTCCAGCCCGCCTGGGCGAACACGTCGATCGGGTCCTCCTTGCCGTAGGCGTTGAAGTCGCCGATGAGCAGCATGTCCTCGCTGCCCGCACGGGCCTTCAGGTCCTCGGTGAAGGCCAGCAGCGACTGCGCCTGCGCGACCCGGTCGGCGTTGAAGAAGCCCTGACCGTCGGCCGGCTCGGGTCCGGCGTTCTTCGGCGGCGACTTCGACTTGAAGTGGTTGGCGACGACCGTCACGATCCGCCCGTCCACGTCGAAGGCCTGCGCGATGGGCTCGCGGGCGTTGCCCCACACGGTCTCGTCCACGACCGTGGCGCTGTCCCCCTGGGGGGTCGCCGCAGCCTTCTTGTAGATGATGGCGCTGGAGATGTAGTCCGTGATCGCCGGATTGTCGAGCGCGGCGGGGGTGCGCACGTAGTCCCACACCTCGGAGCCCGCGTCCGCGTTGAGCCCGGCGACGAGGTCGGCGAGAGCCGCGTCGAGCGGCTTGCCGAGCTTCGGGCCGTTCTCGATCTCCATGAGCGCCACGATCTCGGCGTCCAGGCCGTTGATGGCGGAGACGATCTTCGACTTCTGGATCGCGAACTGCTCCGCCGTGGCGGCGCCGCGCGCGTCCGGGTTCTCGCTCGTCAGCGTCGTGAAGTAGTTGTAGACGTTGAACGACGCGACCTGCAGGTCGCCGCCCACCTCCGGCGCCGCCTCGGGGCGCGGGTTGAGCGTCGTGAAGGTCGGCTTGTGGCTCGCGTCGCTCGCGTCGTCGATCGGCACGACCGGCTGGAGCCGCCAGTCGTCGAACCCGTACTGGAGGATGCTGCCCTCGGCGGGGAACGTCACGGCGTCGCCGTTTCGCACCACGGTGTCGGCCGTGAAGTACGGCTGGTCACCCGGGTGCCCCTGGTTCGTGACCTGCAGCGACCATCCGTCGTCGAGGAGGATCCGGTGCGCACGGTTGGCCGCCGCGATCGCGTTCGCCTCGTCGCCGGGACGCGTGGTCTCCGTGCTCTTGACGAGGGGCGCCTCACCCGCGCTCAGCCACAGGGTCCCGTAGTTGTAGAGCTGGTGGCTGGACGCGAGCCGGTACGCGCCGGCCGGGGCCACGAGCATGTTCTCGTACGCCTCGCGGTCGGCGCCGAGCACCGTGTCGGGCAGGGCCACCGGTGCCGGGGTGTCGACGCCCGCGGTCACCACAGCGACGTCCGAGACGGCCGCGGGGGTGATCTGGGTCTGGCCGAAGTACTCCGAGACGGAGCCGGTGACCGAGACGAGATCGCCCATCGCGAGCTCGGGGGCGAGCGCGTCGAGGAAGACGAAGATCCCGTCCGAGGCGCCCTCGGTCTTCACCTCGCCGCCGGTGCCCTCGGTCTGGATGACGATCCCGCGGTAGCCGCCCGTGCGGTAGTCGCCCGTGACGATGCCCTGCACGGTCACCGCCTGGCCGTCGAACGGCGAGACGTCTCCGGTGCCCTGCACCTCAGCGATCGTCGCCTCCGTCGGATCCGTGCCCGGGCCGGGATCGGTGCCACCGGAGTTCTCCGGGGTGATCGTCGCCGAGAGCGAGAAGTCCGCACGGTTGTCGTCCGTGTCGGTGCCGTCCGTCCGGTTCAGCGACTTCACGTCGGTGTTGCCGGCCGGGGGCGTCGCCGCCGCGCCCTCGAAGGTGTTCGAGGTGCCGTAGCCGAGCAGGTCGATGACGCCGGGAGCCCCGACGACCGAGCCCGTCGGGAGTGCGACGGCGGTCGTGCCCTCGACCAGGGCCAGCGTTCCCGTCGTTCCGGAGGGATTGAGGTTGCCGGTCGCGTCGGGAGCCGGCAGGGCCGCGCCGTTCGCGCCGTTGCTGCCGCCCTGGACCAGGTAGTGCCCGCCCGCCGGGATCTCCCCCGTCAGCGGCACCACGCCGTTGGCGTTGCCCGTCCCGGTGGCGGACCGGTACTGGAGCGACAGGCCGTCCAGGGAGACGGCGGCTCCGGTGGGGTTGTACAGCTCGACGAACTTGTTCGTGAAGGCGGCGCCGGCGCTGCCGCCGGACAGGTACGCCTCGTTGATCACGACGCCGGTGCCCGCGGTGTCGGCATAGGCCGGGGCGGCGACCAGGGCGCCGGCCCCGAGGGCGAAGACGGTGCTCGCGGCGAGGACGCCGAGACGGGCGGCGTGCGCGCGGGACGGGGCGCGAAGCCGGTGCTGCGAGACGGGAACGTCGCGGTTCTCGTCGGGGACGGACATCATCAGGGCTGTCTCCTCGGATACGGGACGGCGGATTCCGGTGAACCCCCCGGTGACGGATCGCGCACTTCGACGGGCGCGACGGCGCACGACCCTGACACTAGAGGCGGTCTCCGACACCGCTCAAGGATGTTGGCCAACTCGTCATCTGCTGCTCATCTGCGCGCCGCCGTGACGCCCGCGGACACGACGACGGCGACCGGATCGCTCCGGTCGCCGTCGTCGTGTCGGTCGGGTCAGGCCCGCCGGCGGAGCCGCACGAGGCCGCCGAGACCGAGCAGGGCCGCAGCGAGCAGGACGAACGGAACCGGGTCCGCGCCGGTCGGCGGCAGCACGTCCACCGGAGGAGCCGGCGGCGCCGGCGGGACGACCGGTGCGGCGGGGACGATCGTGATCGGCACCTGCACCTCCGTGCCCGTGCTCTCCACCCGGACCGTCAGCGCCTGCTCCCCGGACACGCCCGCCGGCAGCGTCAGCGCGAGGCTCGCCCGGCCGACCTCGTCGGTCGTGTCGACGATCGCGGTGTCGATCTCCGCGGTCGCGAGCAGCGTGTCTCCCAGCGAGACCGTCACCGGCCCCGGCGCGGGCTCGCCCGCACTGAACGCGAGCGAGGACAGGTCGACAGTGGCGGGCCCGCCCTCCGCGAAGCCGCTCTCACCGGCGCCGCCCAGGACCACGCCGACCGCGCGCTGAGCGAGGTCGGGCTCGGCGGTGCCGTTGTCGCGGAACCAGTTCACGAGCAGTTCCAGATCGATCTGCCCGGTGTCCTTCCGGTCGGCGCCCTCGGCGAAGGTGACGAAGTTGTCGCCTCCCGCCGCGAGGAAGGAGTTCGCCGCGACGGTGTAGACGGCGGCGGGATCCAGCGGTGCGCCGTCGAGCGTCACCGTGCGGATGTGCGCTCCTGCCGCGGCGGCGGGGTCGTAAGTGTACTGCAGCCCCTTCGAGACGCCGAGCTTGAGGAACGGGCGGCTCGCGTCGGCGGGCTGCCACTGCTCCTCGAGGATCCGGACGATCTGCGCGCCGGTGAGCTGCACCGTGACCATCGAGTTCGCGAAGGGCTGCACGGTCGCGGCCTCGCGGAAGGTGACGTCGCCGTCGGCGTCCCCCTCGCCGGATCCGGCGAACGCGATGTCGGCCCGGATCCCGCCCGGGTTCATCAGGGCGATGTCGGCGCCGGTCGCCTCCTTCTGGGCATCGGCGATGAAGTTGCCGATCGTCGACTCCCCGCCCCGGTTCTCCGAGCCGTCGGACTGCCGGGCCCGGTTGAGGTCGGCGGTCACCTCACCCACCTTCTCGGCGCCGAGCACGTCGGCCTCCTCCGTGGCCTTGTCGACGATGGCCTGGACCTCGGGGACCGCCGGGTACTGGGGCACGTCGTCGACGACGAGCGGGAGGACCTCGTTCGTGATCGACAGGAGCTCCTTCGTCTCCGGGTCCACCTGCAGGTTCATCCGTCCGACGTTCTCGCCGTACTGGCCCGCGGACACGACGGGACGCCCGTCGATCACGTGGTTGTACGCGAGGTGCGTGTGCGCCGAGACGATCGCGTTCACGTCCGGGCCGACCCCGTACACGATCTCCCCGAGCGGGGAATCGGGCGTGATGCTGTCGAGCTCGGTGGTGGCGGCACCCTCGTGCACGAGGAGGATGATGACGTCCGCCTCGCCGTTGGCCGCGTCGCCGTCCTTCAGCGCGGCGGCCGCGTCGTTCACCGCCTCGGGGATGCTCCGGACCTCCAGCTCGGCGATCCCGTCCGGGGACACGAGGGTCGGGAGGTCCTCGGTGACGGCGCCGACGAAGCCGACCTTGACGCCGTCGAGCTCCTTGACCCAGCTGGGCGCCAGAGCGGGCTCACCCGTCTCCGTCAGGAACACGTTCGCGCTCAGATACTCCCACTCCGCACGATCCTGCACCCGATCACGCAGATCAGCCCACCCCTGATCGAACTCGTGATTGCCCGCCGCACTCACATCCAGACCCGCCGCATTCAACGCATCGATCGTCGGATTGTCATCCTGAATGAACGACGTGAACGTCGACGCCCCGATCAGATCCCCCGCCGCAGCGAAGATCGTATTCGGATTCTCCGACCGGAACTGCTGCACAGCCCCCGCCAACACCGCAGCCCCCGCCGACGCACCATCCGCCTCGATCCGACCATGGAAGTCATTCACCGTCACCACATCGATGCTGACGGGTTCCCCCGCGGCGAGCGCCGGCGCGGCGCCGCCTCCGAAGGCCAGGACACCGGCGACGGCGATGCCCGCCGCAGCCAGTCGCGCGGCTCGGCGCCGGCGCAGGGACGCCGCGGTCGCGGCTTCGGACGGGAACGGCATCGGCATGGCTCCTCCAGATCGCACGGTGCGGATCGTGCACCGGCACCCGGGTCGGAGCCGGTGGCGCGGGCCGCCCGCCAGGGCGCGAGCGGCATCCGAGTGTGAGCTTACGGAGAGCCCGGACGGTTCACAACGGTCTCCCAGGTTCGTTCACGATCCCGCCATCCTCCGCCCGGTCATGGTGTCCGGCACGGAGTCGGGTGCCGACCGGTCCGGAGACGGCGGCCCCCGGTCAGGCCGTGCGGTCCTCGAACTCCTCGACCTCGCGCTCCCAGGCATCCTTGGCCAGCCGATACCAGAGGTAGAAGGCGAACCCCGCGAACACCGCCCACTCGGCGGCGTAGAAGACGTTGAGCCAGTTGACCGGGGACTGCTCGATCGGTGCCGGGGAGTCGATGTCCGCGAGCCCGCCGCGCGCCTCGATGGCGGCGAGGAACACCCGGTAGACGGACAGGTCCTCCACGTCGTGCCACTGCCCGAGGAGCATCGCCGGCGACATCCGCGTCATGCGGTGCGGGTCGGTCCGCGGCGGAGGCACCGCGCCCTCGTCCGTGATGATGCGCCCGGTGAGCTCGACGACCGAGCCGTCGGCCTCGGCCTCCAGCCGCTCCACGGCCTTCCGCGCGCTCGCCTCATCGGGAGCCCAGCCGATCGCGACCGCCAGCGAGGTCTTCTCCTCGGCGTCGGCGATCCGCAGCTGCCCCGTGACCCAGTACCCCTCGACGCCGTCGTTGATCCGGTCGGTCACCAGGAGGAAGTCGCCGGGGACCCAGCTCCCGCGGGTCTCCACGCGCTGGCCGATCGAGGGCCCGGGCAGGTACGCGCCGGGCTCGACCACGTCGCCCAGCGGCAGGACCTCCTCCGTCGCGCCGGGAGGAGTCGGATCCGTGTCGATCGCGCGCCCGAGCTGCCACTGCCCGAGCCAGGCGAACACCCCCGCGACGACGAGGCACAGCACGAGCATCCCGATCCACCGTCCGCGGAGCATGACCTCGCGCAGCGTGGGCGGGAACTCCTCCGCGGGCGCGTCCGGGATCGGGGAACTCGTCACGACGGGATCAGACCCGCTCGTACGGGGCCAGGACGACCTCGACGCGCTGGAACTCCTTGAGGTCCGAGTACCCGGTCGTCGCCATGGACTTGCGCAGCGCCCCGATGAGGTTCGCCGTGCCGTCGGCCACGGGGGCGGGACCGTACAGGATCTCCTCGAGCGGGGCGACGCCGTCCACGGCGACGCGACGGCCGCGCGGCAGCTTGGGGTGGTGCGCCTCGGGACCCCAGTGGTAGCCGAGACCGGGGGCGTCGGTGGCGCGGGCCAGCGCGACGCCGAGCATGACGGCGTCGGCGCCCATCGCGAGCGCCTTGACGATGTCACCGGACGTCCCGACCCCGCCGTCCGCGATCACGTGCACGTAGCGGCCGCCCGACTCGTCGAGGTAGTCGCGACGAGCGGCGGCGACGTCGGAGACGGCGGTCGCCATCGGCGCGTGGATGCCGAGCGTGGCCCGCGTCGTCGACGCCGCCCCTCCCCCGAAGCCGACGAGCACGCCCGCCGCCCCCGTGCGCATGAGGTGCAGCGCGGCGGTGTAGGTCGCAGCGCCGCCGACGATCACCGGCACGTCGAGGTCGTAGATGAACTTCTTGAGGTTCAGGGGTGCGGCGACGCTGGAGACGTGCTCGGCGGACACGGTCGTGCCGCGGATCACGAAGAGGTCGACCCCGGCGGCGACGACCGTCTCGTAGTGCTCCTGGATGCGCTGCGGGGTGAGCGAACCGGCCACGGTCACGCCGCCGGCGCGGATCTCCGCCAGACGCTGCGTGATGAGCTCGGGCTTGATGGGCTCGTCGTACAGCTCCTGCATGCGGACGGTGGCGTGCGCCTCGTCGAGCCCTGCGATCTCCTGGAACAGCGGCTCGGGGTCCTCGTACCGGGTCCACAGTCCCTCGAGGTCGAGCACGCCGAGCCCGCCCAGGCGCCCCAGCGCGATCGCCGTCTGCGGGCTGATGACGGAGTCCATGGGCGCCCCGAGGACCGGGATCTCGAACGGGAACGCGTCGATGGTCCACGCCGTCGACACATCCTCCGGGTTGCGGGTCCGGCGGGACGGAACCACCGCGATGTCGTCGAACGTGTAGGCACGGCGCGCGCGCTTGCCTCGGCCGATCTCGATGTCCATGGTCACTCTCCCACCCTACCCGCGATGCCCGACGCCGCCGTGTCCGCGCGGCAGGGCGGACACGGGCGCGAGCGACGGGGTTCCGGGAAGGGCCGTGACCGGAATCCGGACGGATCAGGCCAGGGCGCCCGAGGTCGGCACGGGGTTCGCGAACAGGTCGAGCACGGGGCAGTGCTCCTCGACCACGGCGCGGAGGCGCTCGTAGTCCTCGACCGCGTCGGGACCGGTGATGTCGACACGGACGCGGACGTCGTGGAAGCCGGCACGGCCGGACTCGTCGATCCCGAAGAGCTTGCGCACGTCGAGGTCACCCTCCGCGGTGATCTCGATGTCGTCGATCGTCAGCCCCAGCGCCTGCGCGTAGAGACGGAAGACCACGACCTGACACGAGACGAGGGCGCCGAGCGCGTACTCGACGGGACTCGCGGCGGCGTCGTCACCGGCGAGGGCCGCCGGCTCGTCCACGAGGAAGCGGTGCTTGCCCGCACGGATCTCGGTGCCCACCGATCCCACGCCGCGTCCCACGACGCGGTAGGTCAGCGCCGCGCTGCGCAGGTCGGCGGCGATCCTCTCGTTCCAGGCGGCGCCCGCGGTGCCGAGACGCTGCGCGCGCTCCTCGGCCGAGATCTCGGGGATGAGCGTGGTGGGGTCCTGGGTGATCGTCATGGCCCGACGCTAGCCGCGCCGCCCGGCCGGACGTCACGACGGCGTCACCGTGCGCAACACCGCGTCATGCGGCGTCATGCGCGACCCTCGGATCGCGGGCGCCCCCTTCGCTGCGCCGCCCCGGCCGTCGCGCCGCCGCGGAGTCTTCGGTCAGCGGATCTGGACGATTCCCGTCGACTCGCCCCAGGCTCGATCGGCGGTCAGCACGGAGACGTCCAGGCGTTCCGCGAGGGCGAGGCACAATCGGTCTCCCAGAGACAGCCCCGACCCCCGCCTCCACGCTTCCGCCGCCGCCTCAGCGTCGTCGACGGTCACGGGCTCCACCCGCAGGGAGTAGCTGAGCAGGAGGCTGCGCGCGATCTCCCAGTCTCCCCCGCCCGCGCGCACCTTCTGCGCGACCTCCGACCAGTTGGCGGCGCCGATGACGCCCCCATCGAGTTCCGATTCGACACGATCCGCGCCGTCCTCTCCCTGGAGGAACGCGAGGACGGCGGACGCATCCAGCACAGTCACGCAGCGTCCTCGTCGCGGGCTGCCGCACGACGTTCGGCGATGAGGCTCTCCGCCAGGTCGGCTCCCGCCAACTGCCTTCTCAGAATCGCCTTGGCCTGCTCTCGTGTCGCCAGCACGACCCCGTTGTCGGCCTCGATGAACAGCAGGGGCGTGCCGAGGTCCCAGTGCAGCTTCGCGCGGAGCTCGGCGGGCACGACGAGCCTGCCGCGATCTCCCATCGTGCTGGCAAAGGTGGTACGCATGTGATCAATGTACCACCGTGGTTCCCTCAGCGGGCACGATGGCTCAGCGGATCTGGACGATTCCCGCGGATGCGCCGCGCCCCTCCTCGTGGTCGACGGGGGGCGCGGCGGGAGGGCGCGGGCGGGCTCAGCGGGCGCGAGCGACCCGCCGCTCGTCCCAGACCGGCTCATCGGCCTCGAACACCGTGCCGTCCTCGCCGAACACGAGGAACCGGTCGAACGAGCGGGCGAACCAGCGGTCGTGCGTCACGGCGACGACGGTGCCCTCGAACCGCGCGATCGCGGCTTCCAGTGCCTCGGCGGACTCCAGATCCAGGTTGTCGGTCGGCTCGTCCAGGAGCAGCAGCGTCGCCCCCGACAGCTCGAGCAGCAGCACCTGGAAGCGCGCCTGCTGCCCGCCGGATAGCTGGTCGAACTCCTGCTGCGCCTGACGCACCAGGCCGTAGCGGTCCAGCGCCGAGCTGGCGGCGTCCCGGGGCAGGCCGGTGCGGCGTTCGTCGCCGCGATGCAGGATCTCCAGCAGCGTCCGCCCCGCGAACTCGGGGTGCGCGTGCGTCTGGGCGAAGAGGCCGGGCACCACGCGGGCGCCGAGCGTCGCGGTCCCGGTGTGGGCGACCGGGTCGAGCCGCTCCGCCGTCGAGGTCAGGTGTCCGAGCGTCGGATCCGGATCGCTCCCGCCGCGCGCGAGGAGCCGGAGGAAGTGCGACTTGCCGGATCCGTTCGACCCCAGGACCGCGATCCGGTCGCCGAACCAGATCTCGGCGTCGAACGGCCGCATCAGCCCGGTGAGCTCCAGCGCCGTGCAGACGATCGCCCGCTTTCCGGTGCGGGCGCCGCGCAGCCGCATGTCGAACTCCTGCGCGGGCGGGCGCTCCTCGGGCGGGCCCGCCTCCTCGAACTTGCGCAGGCGCGTCTGGGCGGCCTGATACCGCGACGCGAAGCCGTCGTTCGCCGACGCCTTCACCTTCAGCGTCGCGACCAGGGTCCGCAGCTTCTCGTGCTGCTCGTCCCAGCGCCGGCGCAGCTCGTCGAGCCGGTCCATCCGGTCCGCGCGAGCCTGGTGGTAGGTGGCGAAGCCGCCGCCGTGCACCCAGGCGGTCGCCCCCGCTCCCCCGGGCTCCAGCGTCACGATCCGATCCGCGGCCCGGGCGAGCAGCTCGCGGTCGTGCGAGACCAGGAGCACGGTCTTCGGCGTCTGTCGCAGCTGCTCCTCGAGCCAGCGCTTGCCCGGGACGTCCAGGTAGTTGTCCGGCTCGTCCAGCAGCAGCACGTCGTCCGGACCGCGAAGGAGCGCCTCCAGCGCCAGCCGCTTCTGCTCGCCGCCCGACAGCGTGGCGAGGTCGCGGAACCGGGCGCGCTCGAACGGGATCCCGAGCGCGGCCATCGTGCACTGGTCCCAGACGGTCTCGTGCTCGTATCCGCCGGCGTCGGCGTAGTCGGCGATCACAGAGGCGTAACGCATCTGCGTGTCGTGCGTGTCGTCCTCGATGAGCGCGTTCTCGGCCGCGTCCAGCGCCTCCGCAGCCGTCCGGATCCTCGCCGGCGCGACGCGCACGAGCAGGTCGTGCACGGTCTCGCCCTCCCGGCCGTGTCCGATGAACTGGTCCATGACGCCCAGCGATCCGTCGATGGTGACCACGCCGGAGTCCGGGGCCTGCTCGCCGCGGATCACGCGCAGCAGCGTCGTCTTGCCCGCGCCGTTGGGGCCGATCAGCGCGCTCGTCGATCCGGCGCCGACACGGAATCCGGCCTCGTCCAGCAGGGGGCGTCCGTCCGGCAGGGCGAGCGAGATGCCGGCGACGTCGATGTGTCCCACGGGGGTCTTTCCTTCCGCCCGCGTCCGGTCGGAAGGCGAGCCTTCCAGAATATCAGCGCCGCCCGCCGTTTCGGGGCGCGTCCCGGTGCCCCGGTCCCCCTTCCCCCGCCCCACGCCCCCGCCCGGTGCCCCAAACCCAGCCCCGCTCCCTCCCCGATCCCCCGGGTTCGGGGCGCGTGGCGGGGGCGAAGGGGCTCATCACGGGCCCCGATGCCCCGTTGTGCGCCCCGAAACCGCGGGACGCGGGGCGCGGGGGTCGGAGCGGGGGCGGGGGTCAGGCGGG
>NZ_BCRA01000002.1 GCF_001552355.1 Microbacterium resistens NBRC 103078 | reverse complement strand
GGGGCGGGGGTCAGGCGGGGGCGGAGAGACGGGCGATCAGCTCGGTGAGCAGGGCCTCGGCGACCGGGGCGGGAAGCTCCTCGATCAGTGCCATCAGCGTCGCCATCGGACGATCCGGACGCACCGTCCCCGCGCCGGCGAGCGTCAGCAGCGTCGAAGCGGCTCGGGGTCCGGGCACGCGCCCGCCGGGACCGTATCCGAGCGCCCGCATCGCACGCGCCAGTCCCCGGGCGTCCGCGGGCGGGCAGCCCCGGACGTCGTCGGCCGCCGCGTTGAGCGCGGACCGGAACTCGCCGATCCGCCGCTCCAGGACGGGCGTGAGGGTGAGGTGCGCGCTGCGCGGGAGCCGCGAGCCGTCCGTCTGCACGAACCCGGGCTGGTGCTGGATCCGCCATCCGCGCCCCGCGAGCGCGTCGGCGAGATGATGCGGATCCACCCGCACCGCCGCGGGGGCGTCGGGATCGGCCACCAGCGTGACCGCGGGGCCGACGGGATCCCCCCACACCTGCAGTCCCGCGATCGACTCGACCTCCGCGCGGACGCCTTCCGCCACGCGCGCGATCGACCGGGCGAGCTCCGCGAAGCCCGCGTCCCCGAGACGGTGGACGATGGCCCACGCCGCCGCCAGCGACGAGGCCGACCGGGAGCCGAGCAGCGTCGGGTTCACCACGGGGTAGCCCGGCCAGCGCGTCGTCGCGAAGAACTGCGCGCGGTGATCGCGGCGGTCCCGGTGCAGGAGCACGGAGACGCCCTTCGGCGCATACCCGAACTTGTGGAGGTCGGCGGAGATGCTCGTGACGCCGTCCACCCGGAAGTCCCACGGCGGCAGCCGGCGGTTCCCGCCGCCGTCCGGCCACCACGGCAGGACCAGACCGCCGAAGCAGGCGTCGACGTGACAGCGGATCCCGCGGGCGCGCGCGGCCTCGGCGACCTCGCGGACCGGATCCAGTGCTCCGCTCGGGTACGCCGGTGCGGACACCACGACCAGAGCCACGTCGGCGTCGAGCCGCGACACGACGTCCTGCGCGCGGACGCTGCCGTCCGCCCCGCACGGCACCGGATCCCACTCCAGGTCGAACAGGCGCGCCGCCTTCTGGAACGCGGCGTGCGCCGTGGCGGGGGCGACCAGCCGGGGCCGCACCGCGGGGATGGCCGCCGAGCGCTCCGACCGCCACCGGTCCCGTGCGGTCTTCACCGCCAGCAGACAGCTCTCGGTGCCGCCGCTCGTGACCGTCCCCACGGCGCCGCCGATCCCCCTCCCCGTCCGGGGACCGCCGCGCAGCGCACGGCGCACGAAGCCGAGCAGCTCCCGCTCCATCACGGCGACGGACGGGAAGACGGTGGGATCGAGCCCGTTCACCGGCCGCGACAGCCGCGCGGCCTCGTCGGCGAGCTCGTCGAGCTCCGGGAGGCCCGCGTCGTACACATAGGCCAGGACGCGGCCGCCGTGCGTGGGCGCGTCCCCGGCGCGCAGACGGCGCAGCCGGTCGAGGATCGCCTCGCTCATGCGGAGGTCCCGAGGATGTCGCGTTCGCGCAGCCGGTAGCGGGACACGGTCACGAGGCTCACCGCCATGAGCGCCGCCGGGAGCAGGCTGAACGAGACCGCGATGCCGACGAGGGCGGCCGCGGGCTGCTGCACCCCGCCCGCGGCCGAGACGGCGGCCGTCGACTCGACGTAGCCGGTGACCGCGAGCACGATCGACAGCACCGTCGCCCCGAGCGCCATGCCGGTGGTCTCGCCGGCGGTCCAGACGCCGCTGAAGACCCCCGACCGGTTCTCGCCCCCGGTCCGTCGGTCGTGCGCGATGACGTCGGGGAGCATCGCTATGGGCAGCGTCTGCATCCCCGCGTAGGCGGCGCCGGCCAGAGCCACGGGCCCGAGGATCCACCAGCCCGGCGCCCAGGCGGACACGGACAGGACCAGCGTGGCGCCCAGGAACACCACGCTGGCGAGGCGGAAGGCGCGCTCCTTCCCCACCCGGTCGGCGATCAGCTTCCACACCGGCGCCATGAGCAGTGCGGGGGCGATCAGAGCCGCGAACAACGGCGTCACGGCCCCCTCGTCGTGCAGCAGCCAGCGCGCCACGAACTGGGCGGCGGCCAGCATGAGGCCGGTGGCGAGCCCCTGCAGCATGAAGGTGACGAGCAGTGCCCGGAAGGGCGCACTCTCCCGGAGCACCGCGATCCCCGCCCGGTAGTGCCCGCCGAGTGCCACGCGGGGCGGGGCCGCGGAGGGCGCGCGACGGGGCGCCACAGTCGAGGCCACGAGCATCCCGATCCCGAGCACCACCCCGGCGACGGCCGCCATGACGAGGTAGCCGAGCAGCGGATCCTCGGGGAACATCCCGCGCAGCTCCGGACCGCCGGCCCCGAACAGCAGGATCGCGAGCGTCAGGACGACGACCCGCCAGCTCAGCAGGCGCGTGCGTTCGCGGTAGTCGTCGGTGAGCTCGGCCGGCAGGGCGATGTAGGGCACCTGGAACAGGCTGAAGCAGGTCGCCGCGGCGAGGAACGCCACGAGCACCCATGCCCCGGCGAGCGGCGGGGCGAGTCCCTCCGGCACGGCGAAGGTCAGCACGAAGGCGACGGGAAGGGCGATCCCGCCGAGCACCATGAACGCGCGACGGGTCCCCGCGCGGGCGAACGATCGATCGCTCAGGCCGCCGATCACCGGATCGATCAGGACGTCCCACACCTTGGCGGCGGTCACGATCGCGCCGGCCGCGAGCGCGGTCACGCCCAGCGAGTCGGTCAGGTAGTAGACGAGGACGAGACCCGGGAGCGTCGCGAATCCGCCGGTCCCCAGAGAGCCGATGGCATAGCGCGACACCTGCCCGCGGGTGAGGCGCACGGCCGCGGAATTCGTCGTCGAACCCATGCGGTCACTCTAGCGATCGGAGCCCCGCATGCCGTATGCGGCGGAGGGGACGACGGAGTCAGGCCGCCGCGTAGCGACCGGACGCGATCGCACGGGCGCGGGCCTTCTCGGCCTCCTCCTCGCGGTTCTTCGGCGGCCGGGTGGCGACGAGGTCGTTCAGCAGATGCTGGGTCGCGTGCGCGATCTCGGCGACGGCCCGGTCGAAGGCCTCCTGATTGGCCTTGGACGGCTTCGTCGTCCCGGCGATCTTGCGCACGTACTGGAGGGCGGCAGCGTGCACCTCCTCCGACGTCGCGGCCGGTTCGAAGTTGTGGAGGGTGTGGATGCTTCGGCACATGCCCGACACGCTACGCCGGGTCATGGACACGGACCAGGCCCGGGCGCCGCGCACCTCAACGACGACGGGGACGACGGACAGGCCGGACCCGGTGCCGTCTCACTTCTTGTAGTTCGGCGCCTCGACCACGATCTGCACGTCGTGCGGGTGGGACTCCTTGAGCCCCGCCGCGGTGATCCGCACGAAACGGCCGCGCTCCTTGAGCTCGCCGATCGTCCGGGCACCGACGTAGAACATCGACTGACGGAGCCCGCCGACGAGCTGATAGGCGACCGCCGAGACCGGCCCGCGATACGGCACCTGACCCTCGATCCCCTCGGGGATGAGCTTGTCGTCGCTGGGCACGTCGGCCTGGAAGTAGCGGTCCTTGGAGTACGAGGTCTGCTTGCCGCGGGTCTGCATCGCCCCGAGCGAGCCCATGCCGCGGTACTGCTTGAACTGCTTGCCGCCCTGGAAGACGATCTCGCCCGGCGACTCGTCCGTGCCGGCGAGGAGCGACCCGAGCATCACGGCGTCGGCACCCGCGACGAGCGCCTTGGCGATGTCGCCGGAGTACTGCAGGCCGCCGTCGGCGATGACCGGGATCCCGGCGGGCCGCGCGGCGAGGGAGGCCTCGTACACCGCGGTCACCTGCGGCACGCCCACGCCGGCGACGACGCGGGTGGTGCAGATCGAGCCGGGGCCGACGCCCACCTTGACCGCGTCCACGCCCGCGTCCACGAGCGCCTGCGCGCCCTCGCGGGTGGCGACGTTGCCGCCGATGACGTCGATGTGGGCGAACGACTCGTCGGCCTTCAGGCGCGTGACGAGGTCGATCACGCCCTGGGACTGCCCGTTCGCGGTGTCCACGACCAGGACGTCCACGCCCGCGTCGCGCAGCGCCTCGGCGCGCTCCCACGCGTCGCCGAAGAAGCCGATGGCCGCGCCGACGCGGAGGCGTCCCTGCTCGTCCTTGGTCGCGAGCGGGTACTTCTCGCTCTTGTCGAAGTCCTTGATCGTGATGAGCCCGGCGAGCCGGCCGTCCTCATCGATGAGCGGGAGCTTCTCCACGCGGTGCTTCGCGAACAGCGCGATGACCTCGCCCGCGGCCACGCCGACCTTCGCGGTGACGAGGTTCTCGCGGGTCATCACGTCCTTGACGAGGGTGGTCTGCCGCTCGAAGCCGGAGACGAAGCGCATGTCGCGGTTGGTGACGATGCCCACCAGCCGGCCGTCCGGGTCGACGACGGGCAGACCCGAGATGCGGTACTTGGCGCAGAGCGCGTCGACCTCCTCGATCGTCGCCTCGGGCGTGGTGGTGATCGGATCGGTGATCATGCCGGATTCGCTGCGCTTGACGCGGTCGACCTGCGCGGCCTGATCCGCGATCGAGAGGTTGCGGTGCAGGATGCCGAGGCCGCCCTCGCGTGCCATGGCGATCGCCATCCGGGCCTCGGTCACGGTGTCCATCGCACTGGAGAGCAGCGGGGTGGCCACCGAGATGCGGCGGGTCACGCGCGAGGACGTGTCCGCCTCGCTGGGGATCACGTCGGTGTGCCCGGGCAGCAGCAGCACGTCATCGTAGGTGAGTCCGACGAAACCGAACGGGTCGTGCTGCTCCATGGGGGTGTGCTCCTCTCGCGCCGTCTGACAATTCTAAGTCGCTGCGGCCTGTGGAAATTCCCGCCGGCCCGACGCGGCCAGGGTCACGGCTCGGGCGCATTCGGCGTCGGCGCATAGGCGATCCCGCGCTGTCGGGTTACGCTCTGTTCGTCAGACCGGCGGCGCAACGAGGCGGCGCCGCGGACGCACTCACCGTGGAGGTCGCGTGAGACAAGGGACAACGGCCATCGACCGAACCCGACGATGGCTCGTCGCGCTGCTGTGCGCACTCGCAGCGGCGGTCGTGCTGGTGCTGCAGACGCCGATCGGCGCCGCGGCGGCCACCGACGACCAGGAGAAGACGGACTTCTACTTCGCCGGGACGATCACGTTCGACGACCAACCGATCGAGGGCGTCACGATCTCCGTCGAGGGCGGCGGCTTCGACGCCGAGACCGAGACGGACGCCGAGGGCAAGTGGCGGCTGTACGTTCCGGAGAAGGAGGAGTACACCCTCGCGGTGGACGAGGACACCCTCCCCGACGGCGTGATCGTGGACGCCTCGAAGCTCCCCGAGGGCGTCGAGCCGGTCTCGGGGACCTCGGGGTCCTTCACCGCCGAGTTCGGCCTGACCGGGACGAAGATCGTCAACCTCTTCCTCGGCGAGGGCGAGCGCGTGACGGAGTCGGTCCTCGACCAGCTCCTGTCGCGCATGGTCGGCGGTCTCAACTTCGGGCTCCTCCTCGGGCTCGCCTCCATGGGGGCCGCGCTCATCTACGGCACGACCCGGCTGTCGAACTTCGCCCACGGCGAGATGGTGACCTGGGGCGGCGTCGTCGCCCTCCTGTTCACGTCGTTCTGGCACCTGCCGCTGTGGCTGGGGATCATCGGCGCCGTCGCGGGCGGCGCGCTCCTCGGATGGGCGATGGACGCGGGCCTGTGGCGGCCGCTGCGCCGACGGGGCCTGGGGGTCGTGCAGCTCATGATCGTCAGCATCGGCCTGTCGCTCGCCCTCCGCTACGCGCTGCAGTACGTCATCGGCGGCGGCACCTATCAGCTCCCCGGCGCCAGCCCCACCCCGATCCAGCTCGGCCCGATCTCCCTGTCCTACATCGACATGGTCAGCATGGCGGTGAGTCTCGTGGTGATCCTGGCGGTGGCGTTCTTCCTGACGCGGACCCGGATCGGCAAGGCGACGCGCGCGATCTCCGACAACCCCCAGCTCGCCGCCGCCTCCGGCATCGACGTGGACCGGGTGATCCGGATCGTCTGGATCCTCGCGGGCGTGCTGGCCGCGATCTCCGGCATCCTCTGGGCCTACTTCCGCCCGGGCGTGAAGTGGGACATGGGCATGCAGATGCTGCTGCTGATGTTCTGCGCGATCACGCTCGGCGGGCTGGGGTCGGCGATCGGCGCCCTCGTCGGCTCGATCATCGTCGGACTCGCCGTGGAGGTCTCGACGCTGTGGATCCCCTCGGACCTGAAGTACGCGAGCGCGCTGATCGCCCTGATCGTGATCCTGCTGGTGCGCCCGCAGGGCCTGCTCGGTCGCAAGGAGAGGTTGGGCTGACATGGACTTCGGAAGCATCTTCGGCAACACCGCCAGCTATCTGTTCAGCCCGGTCACGATCGCGTATGCGCTCGCGGCGACGGGCCTGGCCGTGCACTTCGGCTACGCGGGCCTGCTGAACTTCGGCATGGCCGCCTTCATGGCGGTCGGCGGCTACGGCTACGCGATCTCCGTGCTCTCGTTCGGCCTCCCGTGGTGGCTCGGCATGCTCATCGGCCTTCTCGGCGGCGCGGTGTTCGCGCTCATCCTCGGCATCCCGACCCTGCGGCTGCGCGCCGACTACCTCGCGATCGCGACGATCGCGGCCGGGGAGATCGTGCGCCTGCTGTTCACCACGCAGCTGTTCGATCAGTGGACCAACTCGGCCGACGGCCTCGCCGGCTACCACGGCGGTTTCCGCGGGGCCAACCCGATCCCGCCGGGGACCTATGGATTCGGGCCGTGGACCTACAACGAGACGGACCTGTGGAACCGCGTGTTCGGCGTCCTGATGCTCGCGCTGGCGATCCTGCTCGTGTGGGCGCTGATGCGCAGTCCCTGGGGGCGCGTGCTCAAGGGCATCCGCGAGGACGAGGACGCCGTGCGGTCCCTGGGGAAGAACGTGTTCGCCTACAAGATGCAGTCGCTCGTCATCGGCGGCATGATCGGCGCGATGGGCGGCATCGTCTTCGTGCTGCCGTCCGCGGTGGTGCCGGGGAGCTACTCCACGTCGCTGACGTTCTTCCTCTGGACGATCCTGCTCCTCGGCGGGGCCGCGACGGTCTTCGGTCCCACGCTCGGCGCGGTGATCTTCTGGCTGGTGTTCGCCTTCCTCGGCAATCTCCTCCCCGACCTCGCGAAGGCCGGCTTCCTGCCGATGTCGGACACCCAGGCCGGGACCCTGCGGTTCGTCCTGGTCGGCGTGGCGCTCATGCTCCTCGTGATCTTCCGCCCGCAGGGCATCCTCGGCGACAAGAGGGAGATGACCTTTGTCAAGTGAAACCCCCACCCCCGGCGTTCCCGTGCCCTCGACGACCACGGGGAACGTCCCGCGGGCCAAGACCACGGGCCTGGCCGCGGGTCCTGCCGCGCCCGGGGTCGCCAAGAACGACCCCATCCTCGTGGTCGACGCCGTCCAGCGCCGCTTCGGCGGGCTGACCGCGGTGGACGTCGATCATCTGGAGATCCCCCGGGGCGCGATCACGGCGCTCATCGGCCCGAACGGCGCCGGCAAGACGACGCTGTTCAACCTGTTGTGCGGGTTCGACCGCCCGAACTCCGGCTCGTGGGTCTACGACGGCACGAACCTCGCCGGGATCCCGTCCTTCAAGGTGGCGCGGATGGGCCAGGTCCGCACGTTCCAGCTCACCAAGTCCCTGTCCCTGCTGACCGTGCTGGAGAACATGAAGCTCGGGGCGACCGGTCAGCGCGGCGAACGCTTCTGGCCGAGCCTGTTCCCCTTCCTGTGGCGCGCTCAGGACCGGCAGATCGAGGACAAGGCCCGTGAGCTGCTGGCCCGGTTCAAGCTCGACGCCAAGGAGAAGGACTTCGCCGCGTCCCTCTCCGGAGGGCAGCGCAAGCTCCTGGAGATGGCGAGAGCCCTGATGACCGACCCGAACCTCGTCATGCTCGACGAGCCGATGGCGGGCGTGAACCCGGCCCTGACCCAGTCGCTGCTCGATCACATCCTGGATCTGAAGGACCTCGGGATGACGGTGCTCTTCGTCGAGCACGACATGCACATGGTCCGTCACATCGCGGACTGGGTCGTCGTCATGGCCGAGGGCCGGGTGGTCGCCGAGGGCCCGCCGGAGACGGTGATGGAGGACCCGGCGGTCGTCGACGCGTACCTCGGCGCCCACCAGGACGTGGACCTCGGCACCGTCACCGGCCGCATCTCCGTGGGCGACGTCGCCCAGGCGCAGGCCCTGCGCGCGGAGATCGAGGCGGAGGCGGTCGAGGAGCTGGACGCCGTGGAGGCGCAGCGCGAGGGGACGGAGCCCGGGTCGGGACCGGCCGGCGGCGAGAAGGACGGAGAGAACGCATGAGCGAGGACGTCGTCGTCGAGCTGACCGACGTGCACGCCGGGTACCTGCCGGGCGTGAACATCCTCAACGGAGCCAACCTCGTCGCCCGCCGCGGCGAGCTGATCGGGATCATCGGCCCGAACGGCGCCGGGAAGTCGACGCTGCTGAAGTCGATCTTCGGGCTCGTGAACGTGCGCTCCGGCGACATCACCGTCAACGGCGAGAGCATCGTCGGGCTGAAGGCGGACAAGCTGGTGCGTCGCGGCGTCGCCTTCGTGCCGCAGACGAACAACGTCTTCCCGTCCCTCACGATCGCCGAGAACCTGCAGATGGGCCTGTACCAGAACCCGCGGATCTACGCCGAGCGGCTCGAGTTCGTCACCGGCATCTTCGCGGAGCTCGGCAAGCGGTTGAACCAGCGCGCCGGGTCGCTGTCGGGCGGGGAGCGCCAGATGGTGGCCATGTCGCGGGCTCTCATGATGGACCCGTCCGTGCTGCTACTGGACGAGCCGTCCGCGGGCCTGTCCCCCGTCCGTCAGGACGACGCCTTCATCCGCGTCTCCGACATCAACAAGGCGGGCGTCACCACGATCATGGTCGAGCAGAACGCCCGCCGCTGCCTGCAGATCTGCGACCGCGGGTATGTCCTCGACCAGGGCCGGGACGCGTACGAAGGGGCGGGGCGCGACCTGCTGAACGACCCGAAGGTCATCGGGCTCTACCTGGGCACGCTGGGCACCGACGCGGCCTGACGGCGCAGGAGACGCCGAACGGCCCCGGATCCGAGGATCCGGGGCCGTTCCGTGACCGGTGTCAGTTGGTGCGCTCGTAGAGGTTGTCGGCACCGTACTTGAAGATGCCGATCGCGGCGCCCGTCGGGTCGCCGTTCTCGTCGAACGTGACGTCGCCGGAGTAGCCGTTGTAGTCGGCCACGCCGCCGTCGTTGATGATCTTCGCGCAGTCGGCGAAGCTCGTGCAGGCCTTGCCGTCGCCGGACCCGCCGGAGACCTCCTGCATCTTGGCGGCGATGTCCGCGCCCTTCGTCGACCCGGAGGCGAGCGACGCCAGAGCCATCAGCACGACGGCGTCGTACGCCTCGGCGGCGTAGGTGAAGTCCTGGATGGTGGAGTTGCCCTCACCCGTCCAGTACGTCTGCAGCCGCTCCGTGAAGTCGTCCGACAGGGCGGGCCCCGGACGCGTGCCCTGCGCGCCCTCCAGCGACACGGGGAGGTTCGTGGACGCCTCGGCACCGTAGTTCGAGGTGTTGCCGTCCACCATGTAGAACTTGTCGGCGGTGATGCCGGCGTTCACCAGAAGCGGGGCGATGGTGCGGAACTGGTCGAACGAGACGACGGCGACCGCATCCGGGTTCGCCGCCTTGATCGTCGCCACCTGGGCGTCGAACTGCGCGTCGCCGACGTTGAAGGACGCCTCCGCGACCACCTGGCCGCCCGCGCTCTCGAACGTCTCCTTGATCGCCGCGTCCAGACCCGTGCCGTACGCGTCGTTCTGGTAGATGATGCCGAGGGTCTTGCGCCCGTCCTCGGCGATCAGGTTCCCGAGGACCTCGCCCTGGAGCAGATCGCTCGGCGCGGTGCGGAAGTAGAGGCCGTCATCCTCGAACGTGGTGAAGTCCGGCGAGGTGTTGGAGGGCGAGATCGTGATGATGCCCTTCGCGACGTTGCCGTCCAGGATGAGCTTGGACACGCCGGAGGCGGCCGCGCCGACGATGCCGGCGACGCCGGCGCTCTGCAGCTTGCTGATCGAGGTCTCGTACGCCTTGGTGTCGGTGTCGCCCTCGTCCTCGCTGGTCATGTCGACCGTGATCCCGGCCTTGGCGTCGTTGATCTCCTGCACCGCCAGCCCCACGCCGGACTCCATCGGCGGGCCGAGGAACGACAGCGAGCCCGTCTGCGGCAGCAGCGACCCCAGCTTCAGTGTGATGTCGCCGGCGGGCTTCTCGCCACCGCCGCCGCCGGTGTCGCCGGACGGCGTGCCGGCGGGTGAGCCGCTGCAGCCGGCGATCACGAGGGCCGATACACCGACCAGGGCGATCCCGGTCAGGGTCTTCGCCACCCTCGAACCCTTCAGTGCGTTCATGATGCTCCTTTGCGTGACTGAACGTGGCGACACCATCGTCGGTGCCCGCCCGTCGGGTGTAACCACCCTAGATCCGGGCGCGGCGCATCCGCGTATCAGTGCGTTAACGATCGGATCCCGCGTCGCGCGGGACCGGGTGTCACACCAGCTCGGGGGCCGCCGTCCGCGGGCCCCGGCGCCCTTCCCGCAGCAGATCCACGAGGAACACCGCGATCGCGATCCACACGATCGTGAAGCCGATCCACCGCTCCAGCGGCATGGGCTCCCCACGGAAGACGGCGCCCACGATGAACTGCATCACCGGAGTGATGAACTGCAGCATGCCGATCACGGTGAGGCCGATCCGTCGCGCCCCGGCCGCGAACAGCAGCAGCGGCACGGCCGTGGCGACGCCGGCGAAGGCCAGCAGCGCCGCGTGCGTCGGGCCCGCCGCCCCGAGGGTCACGCCGGTGGTCTGCGCGACGGCGATGAGCTGCACGAGCGCGACCGGGATCAGCCAGAACGACTCCAGGGTGAGCCCGCTGACGGCGTCGACCGCCGCGCCGATCCGCTTCTTGACCAGTCCGTACACGCCGAACGAGGCGGTGAGCGAGAGCGCGATCCAGGGGAAGGACCCGTAGGCGAACACGATCACCAGCACGGCGAGCGAGGCGATCCCGATGGCGGCCCACTGCAGCGGGCGGATCCGCTCCCGCAGGACGAAGACGCCCAGCAGCACGGTCGTGATCGGGTTGATGAAGTACCCGAGGCTCGTCTCGACGATGTGGTCGGACAGCGTCGCGATGACGAAGACCTGCCAGTTGATGTAGATGAGCACGCCGGCCAGCGCGGTCCAGCCGAGCAGGCGCGGCTGCCGCACGATGGCGCCGAGCGCGCTCCAGCCGCGCATCACCGTGAGCAGGATCAGGCAGAACACGAACGACAGCAGCACCCGCCACGCGACCAGCTCCCACGGACCGGTGGGGACCAGCAGCAGGAAGTACAGCGGCAGCACGCCCCAGATCAGGTAGGCGCCGCCGGCGTACACCGCTCCGGCCGTCTGCGGGCTGCGCGGGGATGGGCTCACCGGTCAACCCTATGGCGCGCTCACGGCCCGGCGGCGCCTGTCCGGGTCCGGTTCGGGGCGGATTCCGGCCATTCGGGGCGTGATTCGCGCCAATCTCCGCCCGGAACGCGCCCCAAGACGCGGCGGACCGCCCCGACACGGCGAAGGGCCCGGATGCCGAGGCATCCGGGCCCTTCGCCAACGTCAGCGCGTCAGCGGACGACGACCGCGAGGACGTCGCGGGCCGAGAGCACCAGGTACTCGTCGGCGCCGAACTTGACCTCGGTCCCGCCGTACTTGCTGTAGAGCACGCGGTCGCCGACGGCGACGTCGAGCGGAACACGGTTGCCGTTGTCGTCGATGCGGCCGGGGCCCACGGCCACGACCTCGCCCTCCTGGGGCTTCTCCTTGGCGGTGTCGGGGATGACCAGGCCACTCGCGGTGGTCTGCTCGGCCTCGACCTGCTGGATGACGATGCGGTCCTCGAGCGGCTTGATGGAAACCGACACGGTCTACCTCTTTCTCGACGGTTCAAGACTCGTTAGCACCCTCAACCCGAGAGTGCTAATCACAGTGTAGGCGCAAGGCTGGCACTCGCGCAATGCGAGTGCCAGCCTCGGGGGATGCGGCAGGCCCCTAGGCTGGGCAGGTGGAGATGCCCGAGCTGACCGCCCTGCTCACCCCCGAGGGGCTGCGCCTGCTGGACGAGCTCGGCCCGGTGGAGACGACGGCCGAGGCCGCCGCCGCGGTGTCGCGGCTCCGCGGAGCCGGGCACGGTCCGGATCTCGTGGCCGCCGTCGTCGGCCAGGCGCATCTCCGCGCCAAAGCTCGGACGAAGTTCGGGCCGTTCGCGGACCGGATGCTGTTCACCCGCGCCGGGCTCGAACAGGCCACCCGGCTGTCCGTGGCGGCACGGCACGCCGGACGCCTGCGAACCGCAGGGATCGCCCACGTCACCGACCTCGGCTGCGGCATCGGCGGAGACGCGCTGGCCTTCGCCGCCGCGGGCCTGCGCGTGACCGCGATCGATGCCGACGAGATCACGGCGGCGCTGGCCGCCTTCAACCTGGCGCCCTTCGGCGCGGACGCCGAGGTGCGGCACGCACGCGCCGAGGAGATCCCGCTGAGCGGCGATCCGGGCGAGGCGGCGTGGCTCGACCCCGCCCGGCGCACGGCCGGGCACACCGAGACCCGGCGCGTGTCGGCCGCCGACTACTCCCCTCCCCTGGACTGGGTGTTCGCTCTCGCGGAGAGGATGCCGACCGGGGTCAAGCTCGGCCCCGGGCACGACCGCGACGCCCTGCCGCCCGAGGCCGAGGCGCAGTGGGTGAGCGTGGACGGCAGCGTCGTGGAGCTCGTGCTGTGGGCCGGCGGCCTGGAACGCGACGGGGTGCGCCGTGCGGCGATGGTCATCCGAGGGGAGAGCACGCACGAGCTCACCGCTCCCGCCGACTCCGCGGACGCGGAGGTGCGCCCGCTCGGCGCCTACCTCCACGAGCCGGACGGCGCTGTGATCCGCGCCCGTCTCATCGGGGATCTGGCGCGACGCACCGGGGCCGGGATGCTGGACGAGCACATCGCGTACCTCACGTCCGACGATCCCCTCTCCTCCCCCTTCGCGGCGAGCTTCCGGGTGCGCGAGGTGCTGCCCCTGCACGCGAAGACGATCTCGGCGGCGCTCAAGGCGGCCGGCGTCGGAACCCTGGAGATCAAGAAGCGGGGCGTCGACATCGATCCCGCAGCGTTCCGCCGGAAGCTGACGCTGCGCGGGAAGGGCTCGGCGACGCTCATCCTCGTCCGCATCGGCGACCGGCGCCACGCCGTCCTCGCCGACCGCGTCTGATCCTCCCTCGCTCCGCTCCCCTCGCTCCGTCGTTGAGTGGTCAGTTTTTGTGGGTTCCGCGCGCCTCAACCCACAGAAACTGACCACTCGACAGGAGGGGCGGGCGGGGAGGGGGTCAGAGGCGGGGGCCCCAGGCGGTCGAGGGATCGGCCTGCCGGGTGATCACGAGGTATTGGCCGTGCATGTTCGCGGTGCGCAGATCCAGGACGGCGGATCCACCCGCCCCCGCCGGGACCTCGAGCACGACCAACGATCGATCGCCGGCCACCTGCGATACCCCCGTGCGCGGGTCCGCGTCGCCGCACGCGCGGACGCGCGGACCGCCGAATTCGGTGATCAGGCACGACTCTCCGCCCTGTGACGTGACGAACCACACCGGGTCGTCGTCGAGGTAGCCGACGACCAACGGCATGCCCTGCAGATCCTCCTCGCGGACCAGTCGACGCGCTGTCTCCTTCTGTGCAGGGCTGTAGTCCGCGTTGTCCCACACGCTGCTGTCGTACTCCCACCGCTGCAGGAACCCCAACGGGTATCTGTCCTGGGCGAGCGTGATCCCCCCGCTGTACGAGACGCCGCGCTCGTCCTCGAGGGTGACGGTGCGATGCACGGACAGCACGTCCTGAGCCTCCCACTGCGTGCTCCGCAGGCACGTGACCTCCGGCTGTTCGTCGTCGATGTCGAGGATCCCGCAGTGGACCCGGCCGTCGCCGCGCGTCCCCCACCAGAGGCGCGAGTCGCCTTCCTCCGCCAGCAGCAGGAGCGAGCCCGGATCGATGTCGTCGAGTCCGTTCAGCGCCTCGAGCACGGCCTCCCGCCGCTCCTCGTGCGCCGCGGTCATCGGCAGCGCCACATCGGGCGCGCGGGGCACGGACCAGCCGATCGCGAGGCCCGCAGCCACGAGCGCCGCGGCGGCCGTGACGAGCACGCGAGGACGCCGCCACCGGCCGGCAATCGCGCGGTCCGCGAGCAGCGCCCGCCAGCGGGAGGGCGGAGCCGTCTCGCCGAGGACGTGCGGCGGACCGGAAGAGGATCCCGGATCCGCCGCCACCGTCACCGGATCGCTCCCGGGTTCCTTCGGCACGGCGAGGACGTGCGGCGGCCCCGTCGTCGCGGCGTCCTCCGCCACCGCGGACGCGAACCATGCCTCCGGTCCCGGTGCGGGTCCCTCGCCCGGCGCCGCGGTGTCCACGACCGCGCTGACCTCCGGCCCTGCCGGGGCCACGCGACGCCGCTGCAGGTCCCGAAGCCGGTCCGCCTCCGCGGGGCTCAACGGCGTCGGCCCCCGGCCGTAGGCGCGCTCCTGCAGCGCCCGCCGTTCGCGCTCCTCGTCGAGCCCGTCGCCCATCGGATCGCTCCGCTACCCGAGCAGCCCCGCCGCGAAGGCGGCCCAGAGGAGCCAGCCGGCGCTGTAGACGGTGGCGACAGAACCCAGCACGAGCGCCCAGACCGACATCGCCCGGCTCTCCACCGGGCGGCGCAGGCACATGATCGCCGAGACCACGGCGATGATCGCGACCGGGATCCCCCACCCCACGAACAGGGACGCGGCGAGCGCGACGATCGCCGCGAGCAAGGCCCAGGGCGCCAGGCGGGCATCGTCACCCCGGCGCACCGCGCCGGTCGCGGTCGAGGGCTCCCAGACGGCTCCGGTGGGGACGGCCCCCTCGTCGTGCAGATCCGGGCCGCTCTCCACCGTCACCGGCGACGGCGCCGTCGGCAGCTTGGAGAACCGTTCCGGGGCTCCGTCGCCCGGCGTCGTCATCCGCCCGCCCCGATGCCCGCCCCGATGTCGGCCCCGGCGGCGACCCCGGGTGCGGCGCCCGGCGCCGAGGACGCGACCTGGATCTCGGTCACGGGCAGGGTGGAGTCGGCGCCGAAGGCGAGCGTGGACGGCGCACGCCCGGACGCGATGAGCTCGGCGGCCAGCGCCGCGATCATGGCTCCGTTGTCGGTGCACAGGCTCAGCGGAGGGATCCGCACGGTCACACCCGCCGCCGCGGCGCGCTCGATCGTCTGCTCGCGCAGTCGCCGGTTCGCGATCACGCCGCCGCCGAGGAGCAGGCGGGGGACGCCGCGGTCCGCGCAGGCGGCGAGCGCCTTCGTCACGAGCACGTCGACGACCGCCTCACGGAAGCTCGCCGCCACATCCGCGACCGGGACCTCCACGCCGTCGGCGCTCGCGCGCTCGATCCAGCGGGCCACCGCCGTCTTCAGGCCCGAGAACGAGAAGTCGTAGCGGTGCCGCTCCAGGTCCGACGCCCGGGACAGGCCGCGGGGGAACGCGATGGCCCGCGGATCCCCGCCCGCGGCCGCGCGGTCGATCTCGGGTCCGCCGGGATACGGCAGTCCGAGCAGGCGCGCGACCTTGTCGAAGGCCTCGCCGGCGGCGTCGTCCACCGTCTCGCCGAGCAGCTCGACGTCGGTGGTGAGGTCGCGCACGTGCAGGAGCGACGTGTGACCGCCGCTCACCAGCAGGGCGATCGTGGGGTACTCCAGCGGCGGCGCATCGGCGTCGAGGATGTCCGCGGCGATGTGCCCGACGAGGTGGTTCACGGCGTAGAGCGGCGTGCCGAGCGAGACCGCCAGCCCCTTGGCGGCACCGATCCCGACCATGAGCGCGCCCGCCAGCCCCGGGCCGCTCGTGACGGCCACCGCGTCCAGGTCCGTCAACCGGACCTCGGCCTCGTCGAGGGCGCGTTCGATCGACGGCTGCAACGCCTCCAGGTGCGCGCGCGCCGCCACCTCCGGCACCACGCCGCCGTAGCGGGCGTGCTCGTCCATGCTGGAGGCGATCGTGTTCGACAGCAGGGTGCGTCCGCGGACGATGCCGATCCCGGTCTCGTCGCAGCTCGTCTCGATGCCGAGGACGAGGGGCTCGCTCATGCCGACTCCTTCCGGTCGCTCCGCGCGGCGTCCGCGGTCGTCTGGGCGGCGCGGGACCGGAGGTCCAGGCGCATCACCACGGCGTCCACGTCGTCGGGCTGGTAGTAGTGCGCGCGGCGTCCGATCTCGTCGAAGCCCTCCGACGCGTAGAGCGCGGCGGCCACGGGGTTGTCGGCGCGGACCTCGAGGAAGACCTCACTCGCCCCGCGCCCCTCGGCCTGCGCCAGGAGCGCACGCAGCAGCGCACGGCCCCGCCCCGCGCCCCGATGCCGTGCATCCAGGGCGATCGTCTGGATGTCGGCGTCCCGGGAGCCGCGCAGCGCCCGCACTCCCCCATAGCCGACGATCCGCTCGCCCGCCGCATCCGGCTCGACGACGACGAGGTAGCTGCCGTGCGGGGAGGCCAGCTCGGCGGCCATCGCCTCCGCGCTCCAGGCGTCGCGGGGGAACGAGGCCTGCTCGATCGCCATGATCGCGTCGAGGTCGTCCGGGGAGGCTGGCCGGATCATGATCCGACCCGTTTCGGCGCGCTCGGGATCCGGGCGTCCGGCGCCCGCAGGTACAGCGGCTCGGCGCCCGCGAGGGTGCGTCCGGCGGCGACGGCCCGGGCGCCGACACGGGCGAGGGAGACCGCGGACAGCTCGGTCGCGGTGATCTGGCGGAGCGCCCCCAGACGCGCGTCGACCTCCTCGCGGGGGACGAGCACGGTATCCACCACGACGTGCGGGATCCCGTCGACGTCGAGCCCCTCGAAGACCGTCACCGCGGACTCACGACGGCGCGCGTCGGTGAGGATCGCGAACGGCTCGCTCGGCTTCTCTTCGCGGATGACGGAGAGGGCGGCGGCGAGATGGCTGGGCACGGGGACCACGGGGACGCCTCGGCCGAGGGCGAACGCGCGGGCCGCGGCGATCCCGATCCGCAGCCCGGTGAACGGCCCCGGCCCCATGCCCGCGACCACGTGCGTGAGCGGGTCGTCGGGTGCCTCCGCCTGGGCGGCGGCGAGCGCGTCCTGCAGCATCGTTCCGATGACCTCGGCGTGCCCGAGGGCGTTTCGTTCCCCGAGCTCGGCCAGGGTCGATCCGTCACGGCCGAGGAGGGCGACGGCCGAGCCCAGGGACGTGTCGACGGCGAGGATCACCCCTCCAGGGTAGTCTCCGCCGCCGCCCGCCGACGCCGGGACGACCCGGTGCCGGCCGGATCCGCGCGCCCGGGTCGGCGGGGTCAGCGGCCGCCGCGGCGGATCGTCACGACCCTCGGGGCGTCCGCGTCCAGGTCCTCGTCCGCGACGTCCTCCCGTGCCCCGGCTCCGGCCCCGACCGGCCGCTCCAGCTCGATGTCCCACCAGGAGTCGGCCAGGTCCTCGGCGATCCCGCGCCCCCACTCCACGACGACCACCGAGCCGGCGGCGTCGACGTCGAGATCGTCGAGCTCCGCCGCGGACCCCAGACGGTACGCGTCCATGTGCACGAGCGGGGCGCGCCCGACCAGGGAGGGGTGCGTCCGGGCCAGCACGAACGTCGGGCTCTGCACGGGACCGCGCACTTCCAGCCCCTCGGCGAGGCCGCGCGTGAAGGTCGTCTTCCCCGCGCCGAGCGGACCGGTGAGGATCAGCACGTCCCCGGCTTCCAGACCGCCGCCGATCGCGCGCCCGAGCGCCTCCATGTCCTCGGCCGTCGCGATCTCGTGGCGTCCGAGCAGGGTGTCCGAGACGCTCACGAGACCGTCCGCCGCGGCACCCGGGGGCCGATCCGGGTGACGATCTCGTAGTTGATGGTGCCCGCCGCGTCCGCCCAGGTCGTGGCGGACGGATGACCGAGGGTGGGATCCCCGAACAGGATCGCCTCGTCGCCGACGGCGACGGCGTGGTCGCCGACGTCCACGACGAACTGGTCCATCGCGATCCGTCCGGCCACCGGGAAGCGCCGTCCGCCGATGAGGACCGGCCCGCGTCCCGACGCCTGCCTCGGGATCCCGTCGGCGTAGCCCAGCGGGATCAGGGCGAGGGTGGTCTCCTGGGCGGTGCGGTGGTCGTACCCGTAGGAGACGCCCTGCCCGGCGGGGACGCGGCGCACGGCCGCGACGGCGGCCCGAAGCGTCATCGCAGGGCGCAGGCCCAGGTCCGCGGACGAGCGGTCGTCGAACGGCGACAGCCCGTACAGGCCGATGCCGATGCGCACGGCGTCGAGGCGGGTCTCCGGCAGGTCGATCGCCGCCGCGGTGGCCGCGAGGTGGCGGATCTCCGGTCGCACGCCCGCGGCCTCGGCCTGCGCGCAGCCGCGCTCGAAGGCGGCGAGGGCGGCCAGGTCGTCCGCGGGCGACGTGTTGGAGACGTGGCTGAACAGGCCCACGATCCGGATCCGACCGATCCGCTCCAGCCGTGCGGCCTCCGCGAGCACGCGCTCCCAGGCGGCGGGCGCGACGCCGTTGCGGGACAGGCCGGTCTCGAGCTTCAGGTGGACTCCGACCGGGGTCCGCGCCGAGGCGGCGGCCGCGGCGGCCTCGAGCTGGTCGAAGGAGGAGATGCCGATCTCGATGCCCGCCTCGGCGGCGTCGTCGAAACGGCGCTGCGGGGCGTGCAGCCAGGCGAGCACGGGCGCGTTGACGCCCTCTCGGCGCAACGCCAGCGCCTCGTCGACCGTGGCCACGCCCAGCCGGGTCGCGCCGCCGGCGAGCGCCGCGACGGCTGCCGACGCGGCTCCGTGCCCGTAGGCGTTCGCCTTGATCACGCCGATGACGTCGGTGCTGGTCATCCGGCGCAGCTGACGGGTGTTGTCGCTGATCGCGTCCAGGTCGATCACGGCTTCGCGGAACAGGGTCATGGTCTGCCCTCCCTCGGCGGATCGTCCACAGTATCGGCGCGAGACCCCCTCTGCCCGCCGGGACCCCCTCCTGCAGGCGCTTCTCCCGGGGGGTGTGGGCGGCCGGAGGGGGTATCGGGCCCCTCCGCGACGACGAACGCGGCGGCCAGGCCCGCGTCGTGGCTGAGCGTGAGGTGCACCGTGGAGATGCCCCGTTCCCGGACGACCTCGGCGGTGGTGCCGGTGAGCACGAAGTAGGGGCGGCCGGACTCCTCCGAGGCGATCTCGATCTCCGTCCAGTGCACGCCGTCCGATCCGCCGAGGGCCTTGATCAGCGCTTCCTTCGCGGCGTAGCGCGCGGCGAGCGACGCCAGCCGCAGCGACCGCTCGGCCGGAGCGAAGAGCCGCTCGGACAACCGGGGGGTCCGCGTCATCGTCTGCTCGAACCGCGCGATGTCCACGATGTCGATGCCGGTACCGATGATCACCGGTTCAGCCTACTCGCGCCCGCCCCGCGCTCCCGTGGCTCCCGTCGCACCGCCGCCCCGGCCGAGTGGTCAGAAAGTGTGGGTTGGCGCGCCGTGAACCCACAGTTTCTGACCACTCGGCACCGCGCGCGAGTGTGGCGGCACCGCGCGCAGGTGCGGCGCTCGACGGGCCGGGGTCACTCGACCGTGACGGACTTGGCGAGGTTGCGCGGCTGATCCACGTCCAGCCCCTTCGCCGTGGCGAGCGCCATCGCGAAGATCTGCAGCGGCACGACGGCGAGGATCGGCTCGAACAGCGGCTCGGCCAGCGGGATCCGGATCACCTCGTCCGTGAAGGGCAGGACCGCCGCGTCCCCCTCCTCCGCGATGACGATCACCCGGGCGCCGCGCGCGCGGATCTCCTGGATGTTGGAGATCACCTTCGCATGCACGAGGGACGAGTGACGCGGCGAGGGGACGATCACGAACACCGGCTGCCCCGGCTCGATGAGAGCGATCGGGCCGTGCTTGAGCTCGCCCGCGGCGAAGCCCTCCGCGTGGATGTAGGAGATCTCCTTGAGCTTGAGCGCGCCCTCCAGGGCGATCGGATAGCCGACGTGACGGCCGAGGAACAGCACCGAACGGGTGTCGGCCATCCATCCCGCCAGCTGTGCCACGTGCGCCTGCTCCGACTCCAGGACGCGGGCGAGCTTGCCCGGGAGCGCCTCCAGCTCGGCGACGTCGCGCGCGGCGTCCGACGACAGCGTCCCGCGGACGCGCCCCATGTGCAGGCCCAGCAGCTCCAGGGCCGTGATCTGGGCGACGAAGGCCTTGGTCGACGCCACCGCCACCTCCGGTCCCGCGTGCGTGTAGACGACCGCGTCGGACTCCCGAGGGATCGTCGCCCCCTGGGTGTTGCAGATCGACAGGGTCCGCGCGCCGCGCTCCCGCGCGTACTTGACCGCCATCAGGGTGTCCATGGTCTCGCCGGACTGGCTGATCGAGACCACGAGCGTGCGGTCCCCGATCACCGGGTCCCGGTACCGGAACTCGTGCGCGAGCTCGACGTCCACGGGCACGCGCGCCCACTGCTCGATCGCGTACTTGCCGACCATCCCGGCGTACGAGGCCGTGCCGCACGCGGTGACGATGACCCTGTCGACGTCGCGCAGCAGGTCGTCCATGCCCTCGAGCTCCGGGATCACGACCTCTCCGTCGCGGACGCGCCCGCGGATCGTGTTCGCGACCGCCTCCGGCTCCTCCGAGACCTCCTTGGCCATGAAGCTGGGCCATCCGCCCTTCTCCGCGGCGGCCGCGTCCCACGACACCTCGAACGGCTCGGCCTCGACGACCGTGCCGTCGAAGTCGGTGACGGTCACCTGGCCGGGCGTGATCGCGACGATCTGGTCCTGCCCGATCGCGAGGGCGCGACGGGTGTGCTCCACGAAGGCGGCCACGTCGGAGCCGAGGAAGTTCTCCCCCTCGCCCAGGCCGATCACGAGCGGCGAGTTGCGGCGGGCGCCGACGACGAGGTCCGGCTCGTCCTGATGCACGGCCAGCAGGGTGAAGGCCCCCTCGAGGCGTCCGACGACGGCGCGGAACGCCTCCTGGAGGTCGCCCGTGCGGGCGTGCTCGCGCCCGAGCAGGGCCGCGGCGACCTCGGTGTCGGTCTCGCTGCGGAAGGTCACGCCCTCCGCGGCGAGCTCGGCGCGCAGCGCCGCGAAGTTCTCGATGATGCCGTTGTGGATGAGTGCGAGGCGCCCCTCGTCGGCCAGGTGCGGATGCGCGTTGACGTCCGTCGGGCCGCCGTGCGTCGCCCACCGGGTGTGCCCGATCCCGGTCGTCCCGGAAGGGAGCGGATGCGCGTCGAGCTCGTCGCGCAGCACGCCGAGCTTCCCGGCCTTCTTCGCGCTGGAGAGCGTCCCGTCCTCCGCGATCACGGCGATCCCGGCCGAGTCGTAACCGCGGTACTCCAGGCGAGCGAGCCCCGCGAGGAGGATGTCCTGGCTCGGACGCGAGCCGACGTAACCGACGATTCCACACATGCGGTCCAGAGTAAGCGGCGCATTTTGCGCAGGTTCTGAACGAATGGAGCGTGCTCGTGCGGGTCGGAGCCAACCGCTGAGGCGCTCACCCGATCTGCACACATCACCCCGATCCGCACACCGAATCGCACGAAACGAGTGCAGATCGGGACCGGGTGTGCAGATCGGGGCCGGACGGAGACAGGAGCCGGACGGAGACAGGAGCCGGGCGGGCACCGGCTCGGCCCGGGGTCAGAGCTTGCGGAGCAGGACGCTCTCGACGGAGTGGTCCGCCCCCTTGTTCAGCACGAGCGAGGCGCGATGGCGGGTGGGCTGGACGTTCTCGACGAGGTTCGGCAGGTTGATCTCGTTCCAGTAGCCCATGGCGGTGGTCACGGCCTCGTCGTCGGTGAGGTGCGCGAAGACGTTGAAGAACGAGCTCGGGTTCGCGAAGGCCCCCTTGCGCAGGGCGAGGAAGCGCTCGACGTACCACTGGGCGATGTGATCCGGATCCGCGTCGACGTAGACGGAGAAGTCGAACAGGTCGCTGACGGCCACGTCGTTGGGCGCGGGCGGCGGCTGCAGGACGTTGAGCCCCTCGACGATCACGACGTCGGGGCGGCGGACCACCACGTGAGCGTCGGGCACGATGTCGTAGCGGATGTGCGAGTAGAAGGGCGCGCGGGCCTCCTCGGCGCCGCTCTTCACCTTCGTGAGGAACTCGACCAGCGCCCGGCGATCGTACGACTCCGGGAAGCCCTTGCGGTCCATGAGCCCGCGCCGCTCGAGCTCGGCGTTCGGGTAGAGGAAGCCGTCCGTCGTGACGAGCTCCACCCGCGGCGTGCCGGGCCAGCGGCTCATGAGCTCCCGGAGCAGGCGGGCGATGGTGGACTTCCCGACCGCGACGGATCCGGCCACGCCGACGACGAAGGGCGTGGTGTCGTCCTCCTCCTGGAGGAAGGTGCTGGTCGCCGCGCCGAGCTTCTTGGTGGAGGTCGCGTAGAGGCTGAGCAGCCGGCTCAGCGGCAGATACACCTCGCGGACCTCGGTGAGATCCAGCCGATCGCCGATGCCCCGGATCTCCACGACCTCGGTCTCGGACAGGGGCTGGTCCAGGTCGGCCGCCAGGCGCGCCCAGTCCGCTCGGTCGATCCGGCGGTACGGCGACAGCGGCGCGAGGGTCTCGGGACTCACGTCCCCCATCGTAGCCACGCGCGCCGCCGCTCCCGTCCGGTGGTCGGCGGACGGGGACGGCACCATTCGTCCCCGCCCGCCCGTCTCGATCAGATCCGGCGCATCCGGCCCCAGTGCCACCAGGGGATGGAGAAGCCGATCTGGTCCGCCCAGCCGAAGAAGTGCTTGCTGCGCGGGTAGTACATGCCGTACCAGAACAGGGGCACCCACTCCGTGTCGCGGGCCCACACCTCCTGGAGCCGGCGGTAGTGCGCGCCGCGCTCCGCGAGCGTCGTGGCCTCGCGCGCGGCCTCGTAGGCGGCGTCGACGTCGGCGTTGGCGTGGCCGGCCATGTTGTTGCGCCCGGCGCTGGAGTACTTCGTCGCCGTGATCTCCGGATCCGGAGCCATCGAGCCGCCGACGATGATGAGGTCGAACTCCCCGCCCCGCCGGACGATCGAGGCCCAGTCCGGGGAGGACAGGCCGTCGTACGTCACCGCGAACCCGACCGCCTCGAGCTGTCGCGCGACGATCTCGGCGAGCGGCTTGTGCCCGAAGAACATGTCCATGTAGTACAGCCGGATGTCGCCGCGGCTGCCGTTCGCGTCCTTCGTCAGCCCGGCCTCGTCGAGGAGGCGCTCGGCGGCCTCGACGTCGTGCGCCGGCGCCTTGGCCTCGGGGTTGAACGCCCACTCGCTGCTGCCGAGGAGGTAGTGGTCCCACGCCTGCGAGACGCCGGGGTCGCCGAGCCGATCGATCTCGCTGCGGTCGACCGCGTGCGCGATCGCACGACGGGCGCGCTCGTCCTTCCACCGCTCCTGGCGGTGGTTGAAGTCCAGCAGGGCCATGCCCGGCCCTTGGCGGGTCATGATCTCGGCCTCGGAATCCTCCGGGACCAGGTGCAGGCGGTCGCGGGTGAGCGTGTCCTGCGGCACGATGTGCGCCTCGCCGCGCGCGACCATGCGCACGCACTCGTCCCGGTCCGGCACGATCTTCAGGATCAGCCGGTCGATCGCCGGCTGCGGACCCCAGTGGTCGGGGACCGCCTCCATGATCACGTGCTCCCCGGGCGTCCAGTCGACGAGCCGGAACGGTCCGGATCCGACCGGCTTCAGGTTGTGCGGGTTGGTCGACCAGTCGGTGCCCTCGTAGAGGTGCGCGGGCAGGATGTGGGCGAAGATGAAGTTCCCCAGCAGCACCAGGAACCCCGAGTTGGGCCGGGAAAGGTGGTAGTCGACGGTGTGCCGGTCGACCTCCTCGATGTGATCGACGTCCTGCAGGAACATCGCGCCGGTGTAGCCCATCTCCTTCGCATGGCTGTGGGTGTAGGCCACGTCGTGGGCCGTCAGGGGCGTCCCGTCCTGCCACCGCGCCGCCTTGTTCAGGTGGAACCGCCAGCGCCGCGCGCCGTCGAGGCACTCCCAGTGCGTCGCGAGGTCCGGGAACGGGTTGATCTCGTACCACTCGTTGAGCACGACGCGGTTGTAGATGTTGTTGCACGCCAGGTATCCGGCGCTGCCGGTGGTGTTGCGGTAGACGTCGTTGAACTCGAGGGCGTCGTGGGGTGTGGCCACGATGAAGTCGACGCTCATCATCCTCCTTCTCGGGGAACCCGCCGCGGCTGCGACGGGAGGTTCATGCCTCGGCCGGGCACGGGGCCGCGGGACTGTCCGGTGTCGGCCAGACCGGCAGCGGCGCGCGCATGCGTGCCCGCTGGAGAGCCGGGTCCGGGACGGGGACCGCGGCCAGCAGGGCGCGGGTGTACGGGTGTGCGGGATCCCCGATGACCTGCGCGGCAGGCCCCGCCTCGACCATCTGACCGCCGTGCATGACGCCGATCCGGTGGGCGAGCTCGGCGACCACGGCCATGTCATGCGACACGAAGAGGTACGAGACGCCGCGCTGGCGCTGGAGGTCCCGGAGCAGCTCCAGGATCTCCGCCTGCACCGACACGTCCAGGGCCGACACCGGCTCGTCCAGGATGATGAGGTCCGGGTCCACGGCGAGCGCTCTGGCGATCGCGATGCGCTGCCGCTGTCCTCCGGAGAACTCGTGCGGAAACCGGTCGACGGCGTCGGCGGGCAGGCGCACCTGGGCGAGGAGCTCGGCGATCTGGCCCGGCCGGTGCGCGAGCCGCTGGATCCGGCGCGGCTCGCGCAGGATGTCGGCGACCGTCATCCGCGGGTCCAGCGACGTGTACGGGTCCTGGAACACGACCGACACCGCCGCCCGGAACCGGCGCCCGGCGGCGCCGCGCACGCCGGTGACGTCCTCCCCGCGGAAGCGGACGCTCCCGGCCGTCGCGCGCTCGAGGCCGAGGATGGTGCGCAGCAACGTGGTCTTCCCCGATCCGGACTCCCCCACGACCGCGAAGGTCTCTCCGGGACGCAGATCCAGAGACACCCCGCAGAGCGCGTGGACGACCGCGCCCCGGCGCCGCGGCCGGAAGTGCGTGACGAGCTCGCGCACCTGCAGCAGGGGCTCGGCCGCCGACGCGGCGTCGGCGGCGGGAACGGGAGTGGGACGATCCATGTCAGGCCTCCTCGATCGCGCCGTGCCGGCTGAGATCGGGCGCGAGCGAGAGGAGCTTGCGCGTGTACTCGTGGGCCGGTGCCGTGAAGATGTCCTGCACGTCGCCGCTCTCGACGATCCGTCCCGCCTGCATCACGACGACGCGATCGGCGATGCCCGCGACCAGGGCGAGGTCGTGCGTGATGAACAGCATCGAGGCGCCGGTGCGCTCGCGCGCCGCGGCCAGGGTCTTCATCACCTGCGCCTGCACCGTCACGTCCAGCGCGGTCGTGGGCTCGTCGGCGATGATGAGGTCGGGATCCATCGCCATCGCCATCGCGATGACCACGCGCTGGCGCATGCCGCCCGAGAGCTGGTGCGGGTAGGAGGCCAGCACTCGTGCCGGGTCCTTGATCGAGACGCCGGTCAGCAGCGCCGTCGCCCGCTCGTCGAGCGCCGCCCCGGTGATCCCGGACATCCGGAGCTGGTCGGCGAACTGCCGCCCGATCGTGAGGACCGGGTTCAGCGAGGTGGAGGGATCCTGCAGCACCATGGCGATCCGTCTGCCCCGCAGGCGACGCCACTGCTCGAAACGCAGCTCCATGAGGTCGATGCCGTCGAACCGCAGCTCCCCGCTCGCGACCGCCGTCGGCGGGAGGAGTCCGACGAGCGACAGCGCGGTGAGGGTCTTCCCCGAGCCCGACTCCCCGACGAGCGCCGTCACGCTGCCCGGCGCCAGATCCAGGCTGATCCGGTCGACGACGGCGCGCCCGGAGAACTCGACCGAGAAGTCACGGATCTCGACGAGCCGGCCCGTCTCCGGCGGGGCGGACGCCCGCGGGGTCGCGCCGCGGCGGGTCCGGCGACGGGCGCCCCCCATCGGTCGTGCGTCGAGGGGGTTCACGGGGGCGGACTTCGGGTTCACGGCGTCCCGCAGCCCCTCGCCGATGTAGTTGACCGACAGCACGAGCAGGATGATGAGCAGCCCCGGGAAGTAGAACAGCCACGGCCGCGTCAGCACCGCCGACTGCGCGTCGGCCACGAGGCGGCCGAGCGAGGTGTCCGGAGGCTGGACCCCGAAGCCGAGGAAGGACAGCCCCGTCTCGGCGAGGATCGAGGCGCCGAACAGCAGCGTCGCCGCGACGATGATGTGGTCCGCGACGTTCGGGATGAGGTGGCGGAACATGACGCGGAGGGAGCCCGCTCCCATGGTGCGCGCGGCGTCCACGTACGGCAGCGCCCGGAGCCCGAGGACGACTCCGCGGACCAGGCGCGCCATGGACGTCCACATCAGGACGCCGAGCACGAGCGACAGGGCGAACCAGGACACGCCGCCGGCCGGCACCACGGATCCGAGGAAGGCCGCGATCGCGAGGGTCGGCAGGGTCAGGGTGAGATCGACCAGCCGCATGATCGCGGCGTCGACGGCGGCGCCGAGGTAGCCCGCCACGACGCCGAGGACGGTGCCGATGACGGTGGCCACCACGGTCACGCTGAAGGCGATGAGCAGCGACTGCTGCAGCCCGCGGAGCACCTGGGCGAACTGGTCGCGGCCGAGCTGATCGGTGCCCATCGGGTGCTGCAGGCTGGGGCTCGCCGACAGGTCGGGAGTGATCTGGCCCGCCGCGTACGGCCACAGCGGCGGCACGACGATCGCGACGACGACGAGCAGTGCGAGCACGCCGAGGGCGACGATCCCGGTCCGGTGGCGCAGGAACCGGCGCAGCACGACGCGGAACTGACCGCTGCCGTCCGCCGCGGCCGTCGCGACGAGCTCGGTCTTGGGCGAGCGGTTCGACGGCTCAGTGAGAGACATAGCGCACCCGGGGGTCGAGGACGAGGTAGAGCAGGTCGGCGATCAGGTTGAACAGCACGACGGCGGCCGCGGCGATGAGCAGCCAGGCCATCACCGCGTTCGTGTCCCGCAGCGTGATCGACTCCAGCAGGAAGACGCCCATCCCGCGCCACTGGAACACCGTCTCGGTGATCACGGCGCCGGAGAACAGGGCGGGAAGATCCAGCGCGACGATGGTGACGATGGGCACCAGCGCGGGCCGCACGACGTACGACCAGACCACGGTCCGCCGGGGCAGGCCCTTGAGCACGGCGAAGCGGACGTGGTCGCTGCCGAGGCTCTCCGCCACGGCCGTGCGCTGATAGCGGCTCCACACCGCGTAGTGCACGAGAGTGAGGACGATCGTGGGCAGGACGAGGTGGGCGGCGCTGTCCAGGAACGAGGCCAGCGGGTCGGTGGGCGCGGGGATGGAGGTCGCCCCGACCGTAGCGAAGACCTGGTATCCGGTCAGCTCGTTGAACCCGATCCCCCACTGCTTGAGCAGGACGGCCAGCCAGAACGAGGGCAGCGCCAGCAGGACGAACGCCGTCGGGGTGAGCACGACGTCGGGCCAGCGCCGCTGCCGCAGCGCCGAGACCGTGCCGGCGAGCACCGCCAATACGAGGGCGATGACGACGGCGACGCCGACGAGCTGAAGGCTCACGCCGATCCGGCTGCCCAGCTCCGCGCCGATGTCTCTGGCGGGCTGCACCGAGGGGCCGAAGTCCCCTCGGAGCAGTCCGCCGAGCCACAGGACGTAGCGCTGGGCGATCGGGAGATCCAGGCCGAGACGGTGCTCCTCCGCGGAGATCACGCTCTCCGACACGGGCGGCTGGCGATCGCGCAGCTCCGCCAGCGGGTCGCCGGAGACGCCGACGATCACGAAGATGAGCACCGTCGACAGCAGCAGCACCATGAGCGCGCTGCCGAATCGGCGCAGGATCATCCCGACCATCGCGTCAGCCCGCCGCCACGCGGTCCGCGGTCGCGACGGGCCGGATCCGGCCCCAGTGCCACCACGGGACCGTGTACGCCACCTGGTCCGACCAGCCGAAGAAGTCCGTGCTGCGGGCGAAGTAGGTGCCGTACCAGAACAGCGGGACGTACTCCACGTCCCGGGCGAGGACGGTCTGGAGCTCCCGGTAGTGCTCCCCGCGCTCGGGGATCGTCAGGGCCTCCCTGGCCCGCTGGAACGCCGCGTCGACCTCCGGGTTCGCGTGCCCGCCGACGTTGTTGTCGCCGCCGGTCGAGTACTTCGTCGACATGATCTCCGGGTCCGGGGTCATGGATCCGCCGATGATGATGAGGTCGAAGTCGCGGTCGCGCGTGATCGTGTTCGCCCAGTCGACAGAGCTCAGCCCCGACCACGTCACGTCGAAGCCGACCCGGTCGAGCTGGTCCGCCACGATCCGTGCGAGCGGACGGTGCCCGTCGAACGTGTCCATGTAGTACAGGCGCAGGTGGCCGCGGCGTCCGTCCGCGCCGCGCGTCATCCCGACCTCGTCCAGCAGTTCCTCGGCGCCGGCCGGATCGTGCGCGGGCGCCTTCGCCTCCGCGTTGAACGCCCAGTCCGTGCTGGCGAGCAGGTAGTGGTCCCAGGCCTGCGAGATGCCAGGGTCGCCGAGCGCGTCGATCTCCGAGCGGTCGACCGCCTGGGCGATCGCCCGGCGGGCGCGCACGTCCTTCCACCGGTCCTGCGCCTGGTTGAAGTCGAGGAGGGCCTGTCCCGGTCCGCGGTCGAGCATGAGCTCGATGCCGGCGGTCGCGCCCTCCAGCAGCGGCAGCCGGTCCTTCGTGAGCGTGTCCTGCGGGAAGTAGTGCGCCTCGCCGCGGGCGAGCATCCGCACGCACTCGTCGCGATCGGGGACGATCTTGAGGATCAGCCGGTCGATCTCGGGGCGCGGGCCCCAGTGGTCCTTCACCGCCTCCATGACGATCCGGTCGCCGGGGATCCACTCGGCGAAGCGGAAGGGCCCGGATCCGACCGGGTCGAGGTTGTGCGGGTTCGTCGCCCAGTCGGTCCCCTCGTACAGGTGCGCGGGGAGGATGTGGGTCCAGACGAAGTTCCCGAGCATCACGAGGAAGCCCGAGTTCGGGCCCTTCAGGTGGTAGTCGAGGGTGTGGTCGTTCACGATCTCGATCGCTGCGACGTCCTTGAGCATCCGCCCGCCGGTGTAGCCGTTCGCGATGGCGTGGGTGTGGGTGTAGTGGACGTCGTGCGCCGTGAGCGGGGTCCCGTCGTGCCAGCGCGCGGCCTGGTTCAGGTGGAAGCGCCAGCGACGGGCGCCGTCCAGGCACTCCCAGTGCGTCGCGAGGTCGGGATACGGGTGGATGTCGCTCCACTCGTTGAGCACCAGCCGGCTGTACAGGTTGTTGCACGCGATGTATCCGGCGCTTCCGGTCACGTTGCGATACACGTCGTTGAATTCGACGGCGTCGTCCGGGGTCACGACGATGAAATCGGTGGTCAAGGGGTCACCTTTCGTAGGGGTCGAGCACGCAGCGTCCGATGTCGTGCATCGGGAGGACCGCGCGGGCCGGGCTGCGTCGGCCGGCCCGCGCGGAGTGCGTCATTCGGCGATGCCCCACTGCTCGATGTTCATCGTCACGCCGTACTTGCTCGGGTCGACGTGGATGTTGCGGTACTTGTCCGCGTAGGCGGCCATGTTGCTGTAGGCGAAGAGCGGCATCACCACGCCGTCCTCGAGGAGGAGGAGGTCGAGCTCGTTCATCAGCTCCACCTGCTTCTCCTCGTCCAGCTCCGCCGAGGCCCGGGCGAGCAGGTCATCCACCTCGGGGTTGCTGTACCCGAAGGAGCGGGGCGCACCGGTGCCGTACCACTGCTGGATCGAGAGCGGTCCGAGATCGAGCGCGGTCCCGGTGGCCATGATGTCGAACGAGCCCTCCCGCAGCGCGGGCGAGTAGCGGGCGCCGTCGGCGGGGTCGATGACGATCGTGATCCCGATCTCCTTGAGCTGCTGCTGCGCGATCACGGCGATGTCCATGCGGGTCTGGTCGGCGGCGTAGGTGAGGAAGGTGAGGTCGCGCAGCGGCGAGCCGTCGGGGAGCAGGAGCTTTCCCCCCTCGATCGAGTAGCCGGCGTCCTCGAGGATCTTCGTGGCCTTCTCGACGTCCCCGATCCCCATGCCGACCTTCTCCGTGTTGGGACGGTAGGCCTCGACCCCGCCGATCCGCTGCCCGGGGACGTAGACGGCGCTCTGCATGAGCGGGACGTCGGGCGCCGCCTGCCCCGCGGTGCGGGCGTACATGTCGGAGAAGTTCATCGCCGTGTAGATCGCCTTGCGAAGCGCGGGGTCGCTCATCACGTCGCCCGTGGTCTTCATGCCGAGGTGGGCATAGGTCAGCGTCGCACCGATGCTGTACGTGGTGCTCGGCATCGTCTTGACCTGCTCGACCGTGTCGACGGTCGGGTTCATGTAGACCATCTGCACCTCGCCGCTCTGCAGGGCCGTGACCTGCTCGCCCTGGCCCTTGATGTAGCGGATGATGACCTCGTCCAGGTGCGCGGGCTCGCCGTACCACTTCGGGTTCTTGGCCAGGGTGAGGGAGATCCCCTCGGTGTACTCCTTCACGATGTACGGGCCGCCGGAGAACGCGGGGACGTTCTGGCTGAAGCCCTGGTTGAAGGAGGTCGCGAGGTCTCCGTGCCCCTCGGCGATGTGGGCCGGAAGGAGGTAGTTGAACAGCGCGCGCCACTGCGAGAACGGCTCGGAGTAGACCATGGTGACGGTCTTCCCGTCCTCGCTGCCGGTGACGCTCTCGATCGAGTCGTAGCCGTCGGTGAAGGCCGCGAGGCAGTCCGGGCAGCTCTCCGGGTCCTGGACCGCCTGGGTGTACGCGAAGTCGTCGGCCGTGATCGGAACGCCGTCGGACCAGACCGCGTCGTCCTGGATCCGGTACACGACCGTCATCGGGTCCGTCTCGGTGACCTCGGCGGACTCGAGCAGCGCCTCGTTGAGGACGACGGAGGTGTCCGGCTGGCTGAGGAAGGGGTGCGGGTACATCGGCCACTGCTGCTGGCGCTGGCCCGTGGTGTCCCCCGCGGCGGACAGCGGGTTCCAGTCCTCCATCGGCGACGTCGCGGCGAAGGTGAGGGAGCCTCCGTCGGCGACCGTCTCGACCGGGGCGTCGGTCGCCGCGCCCGTGTCGCCGGACGTCGAGGGAAGCGGTGCGCATCCGGTGAACGCCAGCGACAGGCCGGCGATCGAGGCGGCGACGGTCAGTGCGGCACGGCGGCGCCGGGAGGGGAAGGGGCTCCGGGACCTGGGCATGACATCCTCCTTTGGATTCGGGTCGCGATCAGGAGGGACACGGTCGGGTCGGCCCTTGGCAGATCACTTGGTCGGATCCTATGATCGGCCAAAGAGGAACTACAAGACCAATATGTCCCCGGACATAAAGGAGGACGATGGAGGATCCGACACCCCTGGATCTCCTGCGCAGCCGCATGACCCTGCGGACCACGGCGGCGCTCACGCAGACGGTCGCGGACATGATCACCGCGGGCCTTCTCGCGCCGGGCGACCGGCTGCCGACCGTGCGCGAGGTCGCCGAGGACTGCGGGATGAGCAGGTCCGCGGTGGGCGAGGCGTGGCGCGAGCTCGGCGCGAGAGGCCTCATCGAGACCCGCCGCCGCGGGGGGACCGTGGTCCTGGGCAAGCCGCCCACACCGCGGGCGCTGCGGTACGAGAGCATGATCCGGAGCACCGTCAGCGGCGTGCGCGACCTCGCGAACATCCGCACCGACGGGCTGACGTACCCCGACCTCTCCCGCGCCATGGCGTGGTCCGTGACCCAGCCGCGGCTCCACGAGCCGTTCGCGGAGCCGATCACCGCCGAGCTGGAGGATGCGGTGCGCCGGACCTGGCCGTTCGAGCCCGAGCGCTTCGTGACCATGCACGGGCTCATGGACGGCGTCGAGCTCGCGCTCTCCCTGCTCGTCAAGCCCGGGGACGCGGTGATCGTCGAGTCCCCCACGCACGGACGGATCCTCGACGTCCTCGAGGCGCTGGGCGCGCGGGCCGTCGCCGTCGAGTACGGCGTCGAGGGGCCGGACCTCGTCGCACTGCGCCGCGCCCTCGTCAGCAAGCCCGTGGCCTTCGTGTATCAGCCGACCGGCCAGATGCCCTCCGGCCGCTCCGTCACGGCGGGATGGGCGGAGGCCGCCGCCGAGTTCCTGCCGGACACCCTCCCGATCCTCGAGCTCTCGCAGTTGTCGCTGCTGCATCCGGAGCACGTGTCGCTGGGGAGATTCCGGCCGCGACAGGTCACGCAGATCCGCTCCTACAACCTCTTCTTCGGCGCCGACATGCGCGTCTCGGTCGTCGGCGGGACCTCGGAGCTCATCGACGCGATGTGGATGCGGCTGACGTACTCCACGCGCTTCGTCAGCCGCCTCGTGCAGGGCGCGCTCGCCTTCCTGCTCACCGACGACGCGTCGCGGCGAGAGCTCGACGCCCTGTGCGACGGCGTGCGCGACCGGTTCCGCCTCCTCGCCGACGCCCTGCGGGCGCGCGGAATCGAGGTCGAGCCGTCCGCGGGCCCGTGCATCTGGCTGCCGGTCCCGGACGACCACTCGGTCTGCACCCGGCTCAGTCAGCAGGGGATCGCGGTGCACCCGGGCCGCTTCTTCCAGGCCGCGCCGTTCCCCGAGGAGCGCGTGCACGTGAACAGCGCCGCCGTGGACGGGGACCACGAGGAGGTGGCGGAGCTCATCGCGGCGGCGTGCCGGCCGTTCCCCGTCCGGTGAGCGCGCGGCGAGTAGTCTCGTCACGTGCGACTGGGAGTGCTCGACATCGGATCCAACACCGTGCACCTGCTCGCGGCGGACGTCCACCCCGGTGGCCGCCCGCTCGCGACCACGAGCGACCGGTCGATCCTCCGCCTCATGCGGTTCCTGACGCCGTCCGGCGCGATCAGCGAGGAGGGCGTCGTCGCGCTGGAGACCGCCGTCACGCAGGCCCGGCGCGTCGCCGAGGCGGAACGGGTCGACGCGCTGCTGGCGACGGCGACGAGCGCCGTGCGGTCCGCGTCCAACGGACCGGAGGTGATCGCCCGGATCGAGGCGGCGCTGGGGCAGCCGCTGCAGGTCCTCGCCGGCGAGACCGAGGCGGAGCTCACCTACCTCGCCGTCCGGCGCTGGTTCGGGTGGTCGGCGGGGAACATCCTGCTCTTCGACATCGGCGGCGGATCCCTGGAGCTGGCCGCCGGATCCGAGGAGCTGCCCGACCTCGCCGTCTCGGCGCCTCTCGGGGCCGGGCGCATGACGATCGGGTTCCTCCCCGACGACCCGCCGGGCGAGGACGCGGCCGAGCACCTGCGCGCGCATGCGTCCGAGGTGATCGCCCCGATCGCGGAGCGCTTCGCCGCCCTCCCCTCCCCCGACCACGCCGTGGGCTCCTCGAAGGCGATCCGCTCCCTGGCCCGGCTCGTCGGCTACCAGGCGGTCGGGTGGTCCGGATCGGAGCGGCTGCTGCTGCCGCGCACCGCCCTGGGATCCTGGATCCCGCGACTCGCGCGCCTTCCCGCCTCCGCACGGCAGGAGCTTCCCGGGATCACGCCGGACCGGACCTTCCAGATCGTCGCCGCCGCCGTCGTGCTGCACACCGCGATGACCGCCCTCGACGTGGACGAGCTGGAGGTGTCGCCCTGGGCGCTGCGCGAGGGCGTGCTGCTGCGCTACATCGAGCAGCTCGCCTGGAGTCCCGCTCCCGCCCCGCACGCCGCGCACGCCTGATCTGGCGCCCCGCGGGAGCGCGCGAAATCAGGCAGACGCGCGAGCTCAGGCGACATCTGCTGCCATCTGCCTGATCCCGCGCGTCTGCCTGATTCGGTGCAACCCGATGACGCTGGGCGAGGCGTACGCTAAAGGGCCAGGCGCGCGCGGACGACGTCCGCGAGGCGCTCGGCGAAGGCGTGGGCGGACTCCGCATCCGCGGCCTCCACCATCACGCGCACGAGCTGCTCGGTGCCGGAGGCCCGAAGGAGCACGCGGCCGGACTCGCCGAGCTCGGCCTCGACCTCGCGCACCGCCGCGGTCACGACCTCGTCGTCCGTGCGGGTGCGATCCACGTCCGTGACGTTGACGAGCACCTGCGGGTAGACGGTCATGACGGACGCGAGCTCCGCCAGCGTCTTGCGCTGACGGGCCATCTCGGCCACGAGATGCAGGCCCGTGAGGAGCCCGTCGCCCGTGGTGGCGAAGTCGCTGAGGATCACGTGCCCGGACTGCTCGCCGCCGAGCGAGAACCCGCCGGCGTTCATGTCCTCCAGAACGTAGCGGTCGCCCACGCCGGTCGTGCGCACGGTGATGCCGTGCTCGCGCATCGCGACGTGCAGCCCGAGGTTGCTCATCACGGTCGCGACGAGCGTGTCCTGGGCGAGCTTGCCCCGCTGCTTCATCGCGACGGCCAGGATCGCCATGATCCGGTCGCCGTCGACGACGTTGCCCTCGGAGTCCACGGCGAGACAGCGGTCGGCGTCTCCGTCGTGGGCGATCCCGACGTCCGCCCCGACGCGCACGACCTCGGCCGCCAGCTTGTCCAGATGCGTGGAGCCGACGCCGTCGTTGATGTTGATGCCGTCCGGGTCCGCGCCGATCACGGTCACCTTCGCCCCGGCGTTGCGGAACGCCTCGGGCGAGGCGCCGGAGGCGGCGCCGTGCGCGCAGTCCAGCACGACGTGGATGCCGTCGAGGCGGTGCGGCAGCGACGCCAGCAGGTGCATGACGTACCGGTCCTCCGCGTCCGAGAAGCGCTGGATGCGCCCCACGTCCGCGCCGGTCGGCTGGAGCTTCGGGCCCGCCATCGCGGCCTCGATCCGCTGCTCGACGACGTCGGGGAGCTTGACCCCTCCGCGAGCGAAGATCTTGATGCCATTGTCGGGCGCCGGGTTGTGCGACGCCGAGATCATGACCCCGAAGTCCGCGTCCACGTCCGCGATGAGGAACGCCGCCGCCGGCGTGGGCAGGGTGCCGGCGTCCAGGACGTCGACGCCCGAGGAGGCGAGCCCCGCCTCCACGGCGGCGCTGAGGAAGTGTCCCGAGATCCGCGGGTCGCGGGCGACGACGGCGGTGAGCCGCTTGCCGGCGGCCCTGCGCGCCTCGGCGATACGGCCCTGGCCCAGGACGACGGCAGTCGCCTGGGCCAGGGTGAGCGCGAGATCGGCGGTGAGGGGGCCGTTGGCCAGCCCACGCACGCCGTCCGTACCGAACAGTGCCATAGAAGGGACTGTGAGGATCAGCGCTTCGAGTACTGAGGAGCCTTGCGGGCCTTCTTGAGACCGGCCTTCTTGCGCTCGATGACGCGGGCGTCGCGCGAGAGGAAGCCGGCCTTCTTCAGGACCGGGCGGTTGTTCTCGGCGTCGATGTTGTTGAGCGCACGGGCGATGCCGAGACGCAGGGCGCCGGCCTGGCCCGAGTCGCCGCCACCCGAGATGCGCGCGATGACGTCGTACGCACCCTGCAGGTTCAGCACCGTGAACGGGTCGTTGATCAGCTGCTGGTGCAGCTTGTTCGGGAAGTAGTCCTCGAGCGTGCGGCCGTTGACCGTGATGGTGCCCGAGCCGGGGACGAGGCGCACGCGGGCGATGGCCTGCTTGCGGCGGCCCACGGCGGCGCCGGGGACGCTCAGCACGGGGCGGGGCGCGCTCTCGACGGCCTCGGCCTCAGGGGTCGAGGTGGTGAAGTTCTGCGGGAATTCGGTGGTGTCCTGGATGTCAGCCACGAGTATGTCCTTATCTGGGCGGCGCTTACTGGGCGACCTGGTCGAGGGTGTACGTCTTCGGCTGCTGCGCGGCGTGCGGGTGCTCGGCACCCGTGTACACCTTCAGCTTCGCCAGCTGCTGGCGGCCGAGGCTGTTCTTCGGGAGCATGCCGCGGACGGCCTTCTCCACGGCGCGGACCGGGTTCTTCTCGAGCAGCTCGGAGTAGGCGACGGCCTTGAGCCCGCCCGGGTGGCCCGAGTGGCGGTAGGCGATCTTCTTCTGGAGCTTCTGGCCCGTGAGCGCGACCTTGTCCGCGTTCACGATGATGACGAAGTCGCCGGAGTCGATGTGGTTGGCGAAGGTCGGCTTGTGCTTGCCGCGCAGGAGCGCTGCGGCGTGCGAAGCCAGACGGCCGAGGACGACGTCGGTGGCGTCGATGACGACCCAGTCACGCTGGACCTGCCCGGCCTTCGGGGTGTAAGTGCGCGTCACGATAGTGCTGCTTTCTTGATTCGAACGGAGAGGTTCGTGAATCCCGCTCCGGGGCGCTTCGACCGTCGGGACCGTTTCCGGTCCTGCACCTGCCGAAGGGCGCCAGTGGAGGGCTCACGTTCGTGCGCCCCGCCCCTCGGACACGCCGAGGCATGGGGCACCAAAGGGATAGCTTACGGCATCCGACCGTCTTCCCCAAATGCCCCGGTTCAGCCCGGCTCGGCGACGACGAGGATCGGACGGTGGTCGCTGGACCCCTGAGCGAGGGTCCGGATCTCCCGGATGTCGAAGCCGATGGACGTCGCGAAGTCGTAGTGCCCGCGGAACACCCGGTACCGCGTGTACGTGCGCTCGTCGCTCAGGGTCAGGGTGTAGCCGTGGTCGCGGACGGCCTGGCCGAGGTTCTCCTTGAACACGGGGTAGTTGTAGTCGCCCACCATCAGGATGGGAAGGCCGTCGCCGAGCTCCGTGAGGGCGTCCAGCGCCGCCCGGATCTGATGGCGGCGCAGCGAGTTCAACGCCGTGAGGGGCGCCGCGTGGAAGGACGCGATCACGAAGTCGCCGCCGCTGTCGATGTCGCGCAGCCGCACGCCGAGCACCCGTTCGTGCGCGGGGCGCAGGACGCGGTCGTGCAGGGACTTCTTCAGTTCGAACGCGCGCACCTCCCCCACGCGGAAGGTGTTCTCCCGGTGGTAGACGGCGAGCCCGAGGCGGTTCCCCTGGGTGGCGCGGGCGAGGACGAGCCCGCCCAGCCGCTCCGGGAGCGCCTGGGTGTCGGCCTCCTGCAGGCAGAGGAGATCCGCCGCGTGCACGTCGGCCAGGTCGTGCAGCTCGCCGGCGGCGCGGTGCTTGCGCAGGTTGTACGAGATCACCCTCATCGGCACCCACGCTACTCCGGACTCCCGGACGTCCGGTGGGTCAGCCCCACCGGAGGCCGAGGACGCCGGGTCCGAAGCCGTGCCGGAAGGCGTGCGCGGTCCGCCCCAGCAGGAGCGCCGGCGAGGAGGTCTCCGGCGCGCCGTCCCGCTCGACGTACTCCTCGCACCAGTCGGGTTCGGCGCCCTCGGGGAAGATCACCCAGATCAGCGTCTCCCGGGAGGGCCGCGCGGTGCCGTGCCAGGCGCTTCGGCGGGGCGGATACCCCGGCGGGAGGCGTTCGGTGAACTCGATGAGGGCGGTCTCGCCGGCGACGACCGGCTCGTCGAAGGCGATCACGATGCCCGACAGCAGTCCGCCGGGGTGCCGCCACTCGCGCGCCATCCTCCCGCCGCGCACGTCCTCGATCACCGGGGTGACCTCGGTCTCCTCGGGTGCGACGTCGATCAGCGGCAGCTCCTCGACGACGCCGCGGGTCACCTGGATCAGGGCACGCGTCGTCGTCCGTTCGACCGCGCCGTCCGCACCGACGTGCACCGTCATGTGCGTCGACAGGTCTCGGATGGCGGCCTGGGGCGCCGCTCCCAGCGCGGCGAACGTCTCCTCGGTCTCGCGCCGCTCCCGCTCGGCGTCGAAGGGCACCTGCGGCGCGGGGACCGCCCCCAGCCGGGCGAACGGAGACACCAGACGCGAGAGCGACCCCGGATCCAGCCCGAGGATGCGCTCGAGGTCCTCGATCGCGCTCAGCGACGTCGCGCTCTCGGGGTGACGGGCCCCGGAGCGCCAGTAGCTGAGCGTCGTGACCGACACCGGGTTGCCGTTGTCCCGGAGACGGGCGTGGAGGCTGCTCAGGGACAGCCCGCTGGCGGCGATCGCCTCGCTGAGCGCACCGGCGAAGCCCGTGTCGGCGTCGTCGCGTTCGTCCATCACAGTCCCCCGGCGTCGTGTGAAGAGGCTTCGAGTAGCTTCACCCTACGGCCACCGCCCGCCTGGGACGGGCAGGTCGTCTCCGGCGACGCGAGCACTGGGGCCGTCGCCGGGGCACCTCCCCCGCCCCGGTGGCCGGTCGGGGGACCGGCCGCCGGGGACCGCCGTTCCGAGCCGGATGCCGGGGGTCAGTCGATCGGGTCGTCCCGATCTCGACGGTTCCTGGTCTGCGCGGCACGCGCCGCGAGCAGCTCGTCCGCGGGGTACCCGACCTCCGCGAGGGTGAGCCCGCGCGCCGCGAGCACCTTGAACGCGCTCGTCCTGGTGAGCTCGTCGCGCAGCCGCACGAGGTCGCCCGGGCCCAGACGTCCCTCCCCCACCGCGGCGCAGGCTCCGACCAGCGCGCGCACCATGCTGTGACAGAACGCGTCCGCCTTGACCTCCGCGACCAGGACCCCGGCGTCGTCGCGCCGCCAGCGGTAGTCCAGGAGCGTGCGGATCGTCGTGGCCTCCTCGCGCGCCTTGCAGTACGCCGCGAAGTCGTGCAGGCCGATCAGCCCGCGGGCGGCCTCGTCCATGGCGGCGACGTCGAGCTCTCCGCGGATCGAGGTCGTGTCGTGCCGGGCCAGCGGGTCGTACCCGCTCACGTCATCCGCGAGCCGGTAGCGGTATCGGCGCCAGACCGCGGAGAACCGGGCGTCGAAGCCCTCCGGAGCGATCGAGGTCCGCGTCACGGTGGCATCGGCGTACGCCCCGAGCACCCCGCGCAGCCGGCGGGCGAGCGATCCCGCGGGATCCTCCGCGTCAGGCCCCCGGCGCGCACGGACGCGGGCCCACTGCGTCTCGTCGAGATCCACGTGGGCGACCTGGCCGCTCGCGTGCACCCCGGCGTCCGTGCGCCCCGCGACCACGAGCTGCGCCTCCGATCCGACGATCCGCGCGAGGGCCTGCTCGATCGTGCCCTGCACGGTGCGGAGCCCCGGCTGCCGCGCCCACCCGCGGAAGTGGGTGCCGTCGTAGGAGATGTCGAGGCGGATGCGCACGAGTCCAGGGTATCGAGCGGCGGGACGACGGCGTCTCCGCGTCGGCCGACCGCGCTCCGGCGGATCCTCGCCGCGAAGATCACCCTGGGACTGCGTGTCAGGTTGTGCGAGACTGAATCGCACGAAGCCGGTCTCGGGCGACCGCGCGAATCCCGAACGCAGTGTTGCGATCCGAAGGAGATCCCATGATCCGCAGTCCCCACCCCGACATCGAGATCCCGAACGTCTCGATCCACGAGTTCCTCTTCGGAACCCTCGACGACGCGCGCCTCGACACGACGGCGATCGTCGACGGCACCTCCGGCGCCGAGACCACCTATCGTCAGCTCCTCGCGCAGATCGACCTCTTCGCCGGGGCCCTCGCCGCCCGCGGGGTCGGCGTCGGAACCGTCGTCGGCGTGCTCTGCCCGAACATCCCGGCGTTCGGGACCGTCTTCCACGGCCTGCTTCGCGCCGGCGCCACCGCGACCACCATCAACTCCCTCTACACGGCCGAGGAGATCGCCGCGCAGCTCACGGACGCCGGCGCCGAATGGATCGTCACCGTGAGCCCGCTGCTGCCGGGCGCGAAGGCCGCCGCCGAGAAGCTCGGCATCGCCGACGACCACGTCATCGTGCTCGACGGCGCCGAGGGCCATCCGTCCCTTCCCGCGCTGCTCGGCGAGGGGCACGCCGCGCCGGACGTCTCGTTCGACCCGGCGACGCACCTGGCCGTCCTGCCTTACTCCTCCGGCACCACCGGCCGACCCAAGGGCGTGATGCTCACCCACCGGAACCTCGTCGCCAACGTCGCCCAGAGCAGCACCACGATCAGCCTCGGCGAGGACGATCGGGTCCTCGCCGTGCTGCCGTTCTTCCACATCTACGGGATGACCGTGCTGCTGAACTTCGCGCTTCGCCAGCGCGCCACGCTCGTGACGATGCCGAAGTTCGACCTCGCCGAGTTCCTCCGCGTCGCCTCCGAGCACCGCACGTCGTGGGTGTTCATCGCCCCGCCGATCGCGGTCGCGCTCGCGAAGCACCCGCTCGTCGACCAGTTCGATCTCTCGGCGGTGAAGGTCGTGTTCTCCGGTGCGGCGCCGCTCGACGGCGCCCTCGCCCGCGCCGTCGCGGAGCGGCTGGACTGCACCGTCTGCCAGGGATACGGGATGACGGAGACGAGTCCCGTCGTCCACGCGATCCCCGTCGACCGACCCGACATCGACCGCTCCAGCATCGGCGTCCTGCTGGCGAACACCGAGGCGCGCATCGTCGCGGAGGACGGCGGCGACGTCGTGGTCCCCGCCTCCGGGACGAGCGATCCCGGCGAGCTCCTCCTCCGCGGGCCGCAGATCATGGTCGGCTACCTGAACCGCCCCGAGGCCACCGCCGAGATGCTGGACGAGGACGGCTGGCTGCACACGGGCGATGTGGCCACGGTGACCGCGGACGGCGTGTTCCGCATCGTCGACCGCCTGAAGGAGCTCATCAAGTACAAGGGCTACCAGGTCGCCCCGGCGGTGCTGGAGGCGGTGCTGCTCGAGCACCCCGCCATCGCCGACGCCGCGGTCGTGGGGACTCTCGACGAGGACGGCCAGGAGGTGCCGAAGGCGTTCGTCGTCCTCCAGCAGGGGGCGCAGCTCGACGCGGACGGCGTCATAGCCCATGTCGCCGCGCACGTCGCCCCGCATGAGAAGGTGCGGGTCGTGGAGTTCATCGAGCAGATCCCGAAGTCGAGCTCGGGCAAGATCCTGCGCAAGGACCTCCGCGTGCGCTGATCCCGCCCGGACGAGCAGGAGACGCAGAAGGGCCCCGCCGTACGGCGGGGCCCTTCTGTCGGAGGGAGCGGCTTACTTGCCGGCCTCGGTGAAGCCGGCGGCCTCGGCGGCCTCCGCGGTGCGGAACCACACCTCGGCGACGGTCGCGTCGTACCACTGGCCGTCGGGGCGGTGGTACTTCATCGAGTCCTTGTTGCCCTTGATGTCGAAGCCCTCGGGAGCCGAGCCGTCCTCGAGCGGAGCGGCGGAGTCCTCGCCGAAGCCGCCGTCGACGAGCGCGGCGGGAGCGGCGGTCTCCTCGGCCTCGGTCGCCTCCTCGACGACCTCAGCGGGGGCCTCCTCGGCCTTGGCGGACTTGTCCGCCTTGGCCGCGGGCTTGGCGGCAGCCTTCTTCTTGGGCGCGACCGGCTCGAGGACGAGCTCGATCACGGCCATCGGGGCGTTGTCGCCCTTGCGGTTGCCGACCTTCGTGATGCGGGTGTAGCCGCCCTCTCGCTCGGCGACGAGCGGCGCGATCTCGGCGAACAGGACGTGCGTGGCGTCCTTGTCGCGCAGGATCGACAGCACGCGGCGACGGGCGTGCAGGTCACCGCGCTTGGCGAACGTGACCAGTCGCTCGGCGAGCGGACGCAGGCGCTTGGCCTTGGTCTCGGTCGTCTTGATCGACTTGTGCGTGAACAGCGCCGCGGCGAGGTTCGCAAGCAGCAGACGCTCGTGGGCGGGGCCTCCTCCGAGGCGGGGACCCTTGGTGGGCTTGGGCATTGTCGTCTATCTCCTGGATCGGAAAGGGTCGGGTATCAGAAGGACTCGTCTTCGGAGCCGCCGTAGAAGTGGGCGCCGTCGAAACCGGGCACCGAGTCCTTCAGCGACAGGCCGAGCGAGACGAGCTTGTCGCGCACCTCGTCCACCGACTTCTGTCCGAAATTGCGGATGTTCATGAGCTGCGTCTCCGAGAGGGCGACGAGCTCGGACACCGTGTTGATGCCTTCGCGCTTGAGGCAGTTGTACGAGCGGACCGACAGATCGAGGTCCTCGATCGGCATCGACAGCTCGTTCGAGAGGACGGCCTCGACCGGCGCCGGGCCGATCTCGATGCCCTCGGCCTCGACGTTCAGCTCGCGGGCGAGGCCGAACAGCTCGGTCAGGGTCCGGCCGGCCGACGCGACGGCGTCGCGCGGGGCGATCGAGTTCTTCGTCTCGACGTCCAGCACGAGCTTGTCGAAGTCGGTGCGCTCCCCGGCACGGGTGGCGTCGACGCGGTAGCTGACCTTGAGCACCGGCGAGTAGATCGAGTCGATCGGCACCTGACCGGCCTCGGCGTACTCGCTCCGGTTCTGCGCCGCCGACACGTAGCCGCGGCCGCGCTCAATCGTGAGCTCCAGCTCGAAGCGCGCGGTCTCGTTGAGGGTCGCGATGACGAGCTCGGGGTTGTGCACCTCGACGCCCGCCGGAGCGGAGATGTCCGCCGCGGTGACCTCGCCCGCGCCGGTCTTGCGCAGGTAGGCGGTGATGGGCTCGTCGCGCTCCGAGGAGACGACGAGCTGCTTGATGTTGAGGATGATCTCGGTGACATCCTCCTTCACCCCGGGGATGGTGCTGAACTCGTGGAGGACGCCGTCGATGCGGATGCTGGTGACCGCGGCGCCGGGGATCGAGGAGAGAAGGCTGCGACGCAGCGCGTTTCCGATCGTGTAGCCGAAGCCGGGCTCGAGCGGCTCGATGATGAACCGGCTGCGGTTCTCGGAGATCTTTTCCTCGGTGAGAGTGGGACGCTGTGCGATGAGCACTATGTGTTCCTTTCGATCACGTGCCCGCTATATGACACGTGTTGGGTGAGGTGTTGAGTTGTGTGAAGACGGTGCTGACACCCCGGTGCGCCTCCGGTCCGCGGAGGGATCGGAGGCGCACAAGGCGATCAGACGCGGCGGCGCTTCGGCGGGCGGCAGCCGTTGTGCGCCTGCGGCGTGACGTCCTGGATCGAACCCACCTCGAGGCCGGCGGCCTGCAGCGAGCGGATCGCGGTCTCGCGGCCCGAGCCCGGGCCCTTGACGAGGACGTCGACCTTCTTCACACCGTGCTCAGCGGCCTGACGGGCGGCCGACTCGGCAGCCATGCCCGCGGCGTACGGGGTGGACTTGCGCGAGCCCTTGAAGCCCACGCCGCCCGACGAGGCCCAGGCGATGACGGCGCCGGACGGGTCGGTGATCGAGACGATCGTGTTGTTGAACGTCGACTTGATGTGGGCCTGGCCCAGCGCGATGTTCTTCTTCTCCTTGCGGCGCGGCTTGCGCGCGGCGGCCTTGGGTGCAGCCATGAAAGTGTTCTCCTATTCCCTGGCCGCTTAGCGGGCCTTCTTCTTGCCGGCGACGGTGCGCTTCGGGCCCTTGCGGGTGCGCGCGTTGGTCTTGGTGCGCTGACCGCGGACCGGCAGGCCACGGCGGTGACGGAGGCCCTCGTAGGAGCCGATCTCGACCTTGCGGCGGATGTCGGCGGCGACCTCGCGGCGCAGGTCACCCTCCACCTTGTAGGTGCCTTCGATGTGGTCGCGGAGGGCGACGAGCTGGTCGTCGGTGAGGTCCTTGACGCGGATCGACTCGTCGATCTCGGTGGCCTTGAGGATCTCGACCGAGCGGGTACGGCCGATGCCGTAGATGTACGTGAGGGCGATCACCACGCGCTTGTCGCGCGGGATGTCGACGCCGGCAAGACGTGCCATGCGGAATCTCCTGGATGTTGTGGAGGTGTGGAGCAGGATCGGTGCCCGGGCCTCCGCCCCGAGGTGTCCCCCTTGCGGGTTCTGATCCTGCCGTGTGGTCCCGGTCGTTGAGCGAGCGAAGCGAGACGAAACGCCCGCCGCGGACCGGTGGTCCCGGTCGTTGAGCGAGCGAAGCGAGACGAAACGCCCGCCGCGGACCGGATGTTGAGTTGTCAGTTTCTTGCGTGAGAGGTTTCGGCTCGCTCGCGCTGCGCGCGTGCTCGCTCACCCTTGATCCGTCGCGGCTCAACGCTCCTTCGTCGCAGTGAGCCGCACCGCATCAACCCTGGCGCTGCTTGTGGCGCGGGTTGCTCTTGCAGATCACCATGACGCGCCCGTGACGGCGGATCACCTTGCAGTGATCGCAGATGGGCTTGACGCTGGGGTTGACCTTCATGATGTTTCCTGTTCGCTGTCTTCACCGGGCAGGCGCGGACGCCTGGGGTGTTACTTCTCGACCGATCAGCGGTAGCGGTAGACGATGCGCCCGCGGGTCAGGTCGTAGGGGCTGAGCTCCACGACCACGCGGTCCTCGGGGATGATGCGGATGTAGTTCTGCCGCATCTTTCCGGAGATCGTTGCCAGAACCTTGTGGCCGTTGCTGAGCTCAACGCGGAACATCGCGTTGGGCAGAGCCTCGGACACGACGCCCTCGATCTCGATGACACCGTCTTTCTTAGCCATAGCCTCGCTGACGCTTCTGCAGACCGGTCGATCTGCGGTGGATGGATGGGATGGCGCAGGGCCCGCCGGACACGTCCATGGACACGCCGGACCGAGGCGCAAAGCACCAAAGATCTATGGTAGACGCGTTTCCCGCTACGGGCAAATGCGCGATCGCTCCCGCCCCGGGTCGACGACCGGGGCCACGACGACGGCGCCGCCGGGTCGCCCCGACGGCGCCGTCGCGCACGGCGAGGAGGATCAGTCCGCGTCGACCGCACCGGCCTCGTGACGCCGCACGAGGGTGCGCAGCACCAGCACGATCCCGCCGAGGATCGCGGCCCCGCCGAGGAGGAGCGGCCACCCGGAGACGACCCCGCCCGTGACCGCCAGATCGGCGCCGGGGCCGCTCGCAGCCGTGCCGCCCGCGGAGGACCCCGCGGCCGAGGATGCCGACGTGGCGCCGGACGTCGAGGCCGTCGACGACGCGCTCGCGACGG
>NZ_BCRA01000001.1 GCF_001552355.1 Microbacterium resistens NBRC 103078 | reverse complement strand
CCCCTGCCGCGTCGGCGTCGACCGACCCGCTCGCCGAGACGGTTCCCTCGATCCCGGCGCCGTCGGCACCGCCGTCGGAACCGGCGCGAATCGAGGTCGCCGCGTCGGCGTCCGCGCCGGCGCCTCGCGCATCCGCGTCGGCCGTCGCACCGGCGTCGGCATGAACCTCGACGCCTGCATCCGCGTCGGTTCCGGCGGCGTCGGCATCCGCATCCGCCCCCGGGTCCACCGGCGTCTCCGGCTCGACCTCGCACACGAAGGCGCCGTCCCGGAACGGATAGTTGTGGATCTCCGTGCCGGACCCCTCCATCCGGATCGTGCCGTTGGTGTAGACGCGCCCGTTCAGGTGCGCGGTGGTGGAGAGGGTCGGCGTCGCGGCGTCCGGGTGGGCGTGCGGAACCATGATCGAGCCGAGCACCTGCGAGCTGCCGCCGATCTCCACACGGGTCGCATCCGCGAAGTTCCACATCGTGCGGGTGGCCACGCGGCCGAAGCCGTTCACCGCGCCGCCCACGCCGTCCACGCGCACGCCGTCGTCGGAGAAGTAGTTCGGCGACCAGACCGCCGCGCCCCCGGTCACGTTGACGATCACGGCGGCGTCGTCGGCGATCTTCTCGAAGGCGACGGCGCCGGCCGCGCCGAGGTCGGCCGCGGAGATGGTGAAGACCTCGCGCGCGGCGCCGGTGCCGACGAACGTCGCCGTCCCCCACTCGGATCGCGCGGATCCGGTCGTCGCCTCGGCGGCGTACGCGGCGGAGGCGGTCGAGATCGCGTCGCCGAAGTGCGCATAGCCGTCCAGCGCCGCGGATCCGAGGCCGCTGCGGAACTCTCCGCCGTTCAGGTCGTAGCGACCGTCAGGATGGGTCGGGTCCGCCGCGCCGCCCACGCGCACGTCGCCGCCGCCGTCGGGGAAACCGGGCACCGGGGCACCGACGAAGAACGTGCTGATCCCCGACTCGACGCGGAGGTCGCCGCCGACGGCCAGCATGGTCTCCCCGGCGCCCGGGACGACCCCGGATCCCACGCCGACGGTGCCGACGTTGAACGCTCCCGCGGGCTGGCGCTGGAAGGTCGCGTCGCCGTGGACGACGACGAGGCCCTCGATCTCCGCCGCGCCCGAGCCGGTGACGAGGTCCCCGCCCGCGTAGACCGCGACGTTGTTGTCCGTGAAGATCTCGTTGCCGGTCCCGGGGCTCCCGATCTCCCCTGTCGGACAGCTGGCCGCCGCCGCCTGAGCCGGCGTCAGCGACCCGAAGGCCCCGAACGAAATGATCCCCGTCGCTGCGAGCGCGGCCGCTCCCGCGGCTCCCGCAGTGCGCTTCGCGCGCACGCCGAACATCCCCATGTTTCTCTCCCCTATCCACGTGGTCGCCGCACGTCCGGCGAACCACCCTGTGCATAACCTGCACACCAACGTGCACGACATTCACCGCCGCACACGACCGCGCGTCGCGCAGCCCCGCCGTCATACCAGCATTTTGTTCATGGGATAAACAAAAGCGCTCCCCCGGGACACGACGACGGCGCCGCGGACCAGGTCCGCGGCGCCGTCGTCGTGAAAGGGAACTCAGCCGATCAGCTTCTCCAGCTGGGAGAGCTCGCCCGCCTGCAGATCGAGGCGTTCGCCGTTGATCTCCACGGTCGGCGTCCCCTTGATCTGGTGCTTCTTCGCCTGCGCGGCGGGGTACTTCTTATAGGTCCCCTCCGTGATGCAGCTCGCCGCCTTGTCGGCGCCGACCTCGCTCGCGTACTGCGCGAGCTGCTCGTTCGTGAGGCCCGTCGAGTTCTCCGCCGGCTGGTTCTCGAAGAGCGCCTTCGCGTAGTCGAGATACTTGTCCGGCGCCTCCTCCACGACGCAGAGCGCTGCCGCCGCGGACCGCGACGAGTACTCGGTCCCCTGCGAGTAGTGGTCGAGGATCGCGATCGGGTGGTACTCGAGGGTGATCTTGCCGTCGTCGACGGCCTTCTCGAGCTGCTCGCCGTACTGCTGCTCGAAGGAGTTGCAGATCGGGCACATGAAGTCCAGGTAGACCGCGACGGTGTCCTTGCCGTCGCCGAAGCTCACGGCGCCCGTCTCGGCGTTGAACGTGTCGCTGCTCTTCGGAGCCGGCCCGGCATCCGTGGCCTGGTTGTTCAGCCACACCACGACGCCGCCGAGTGCCACGAGCACGACGACGACGGCGATGGAGATGCCGATGGCGAACCAATTGGTCGAGCTCTTCGCAGCGGCCATTGTCTTCCGTTCCTGTCCTGGCGCGTCGCAAGACCTGCGCGCGACCGATGTCTCGGGCAGGACGACGCCCCGCTCCGTATGCCATTTTGCACGCTCGCGCCTATGGGCTCCATGGGAACCCCGTCATCACGGCGCTGCCATGCCGGCGCCCGCTGTGCGTCTGGGACGCAATCGGAGCTCCGATGTCAGGAGAACGGCGTGGGCGCGATGCCGTACGGCTCCAGGCCCGCCGCACCGCCGTCCGGCGCGGTGAGGACCCAGATCCCGTTCTCGTGGACCGCGACGCTGTGCTCCCAGTGGGATCCGTCGGATCCGTCCGCCGTGGTCACGGTCCAGTCGTCGTCCTCGACGAACGTCTCCTCGCCGCCAGCGGTGACCATCGGCTCGATCGCGAGGACGAGTCCCGGCCGCACCTCGGGCCCCTGGTCGGACGTGCGGTAGTTGAACAGGCTCGGAGCCTCATGCATCTTGCGTCCGATGCCGTGACCCACGTACTCACGGAGGATGCCGTAGTGATCAATGCCGTCGGCGGCCTCGGGCGGGACACCCGCACCGAGGATCCGGTCCTCGATCGCCGCGCTGACGTCGCCGAGGCTCCGCGCCGTGGCCATCGCGGCGATCCCCGCCCACATCGAGGCCTCGGTCACGCGGGAGAGCTCTTCGCGTCGCGCGACGAGATCGGGCCGCGACGGGTCGGGCACCACGACGGTGATCGCGCTGTCGCCGTTCCACCCCTCGTACTGCGCTCCGCAGTCGATGGACACGATGTCGCCGGCCTCCAGCACCCGATCGCCGGGGATCCCGTGCACGACCTGATCGTTCACGGAGATGCACGTCGCGTGGCGATAGCCGCGGACCAGCTTGAAGTTCGACTCCGCGCCCCGGGAGACGATCAGGGCGTCGGCGGCGGCGTCCAGCTCCGCCGTGGTGACGCCCGGCCGGATCAGCGCGCGTGCGGCGTCCAGCGCCGCCGCGGTGATGAGGCCCGGCTCCACCATGGCGCGGAGCTGGGCCGGGCTCTTGTAGATCGACCGGCGGAACACCACGTCAGACCGCGACCGCGCGCTCGAGGCCGCGGGCCTGGAGCGCGGCGAAGATCCGCTCGGTCACCTCGTCGAGACCGCCCACGCCGTCGATCCGGTCGACGATGCCGCGCTCCCCGTACGCCTCCAGGATCGGAGCCGTCTCCTGCTCGTAGATGTCGAGCCGGTGCGCGATGGCCTCGGGCGTGTCGTCCGTGCGGCCCTGCTCCTCCGCGCGCAGCCGCAGCCGCTCGATGCTCTCCTCGCGCGGGACGTCCAGCAGGATGACCGCGTCGAGCGCGGCGCCCGACTCTGCGAGGAACGCGTCGAGGTGCGCCACCTGGGCCGCGTTGCGGGGATACCCGTCCAGCAGGAAGCCCTCCGCCGCGTCGGGCTGGGACAGCCGGTCGCGCACGATCTCGCCGGTCAGCTCGTCCGGGACGAGGTCGCCCGCGTCGAGGATCGAGGTGACCTGCTTGCCGAGCTCGGTTCCGTTCTTGATGTTCGCGCGGAAGATGTCCCCCGTCGAGACGACCGGGACCCCGAAGGCCTCCGCCACGCGCACGCCCTGCGTGCCCTTGCCCGAGCCCTGCGGTCCGACGATCAGGAGACGAGCGGTCATCGGAGGAGCCCTTCGTAGTGGCGCTGCTGGAGCTGCGCGTCGATCTGCTTCACGGTCTCAAGACCCACGCCGACGATGATGAGGATCGACGCGCCGCCGAACGGGAAGTTCTGGTTCGCACCGACCGTCGCCAGCGCGATGAGCGGGATGAGCGCGATCACGCCGAGGTACAGCGAGCCCGGAAGCGTGATCCGCGTCAGCACGTACTCGAGGTACTCCGCCGTCGGGCGTCCGGCGCGGATGCCGGGGATGAAGCCGCCGTACTTCTTCATGTTGTCGGCGACCTCGACCGGGTTGAAGGTGATCGCGACGTAGAAGTACGTGAAGCCGATGATGAGCAGGAAGTACACCGCCATGTAGAGCGGGTGGTCGCCGGTCACGAAGTACTGCATGATCCAGGTCGCCCACTCCGGCGGCGTCGAGCCGTCCTGCGGGATGTTGAACTGCGCGACCAGCATCGGGATGTACAGCAGCGAGGAGGCGAAGATCACCGGGATCACACCCGCCATGTTGACCTTGATCGGGATGTACGTGTTCGTGCCCCCGTAGGTGCGGCGGCCGACCATGCGCTTGGCGTACTGCACCGGGATGCGTCGCTGCGACTGCTCGATGAACACGACGGCCGTCATCACGACGATGCCGATCGCCAGGACGAGGAGGAAGACCTCGAAACCGCGGGTCTCCCAGATCGCCCACATGGCGCCGGGGAAGGTCGCGGCGATCGAGGTGAAGATGAGCAGCGACATGCCGTTGCCGATGCCGCGCTCGGTGACGAGCTCGGCGAACCACATGATGAGGCCCGTTCCGGCGGTCAGCGTGATGATCATCAGCAGCTGCGCCCACCACACGTCATTGGTGAGGAGCTGGGCGCAGGCGCCGCCGGAGTTCTGGCCGAAGAGCTGGCCGCTGCGGGCCACCGTCACCAGGGTCGTCGACTGCAGGAGCGCGAGCGCGATCGTCAGGTAGCGCGTGTACTGGGTGAGCTTGGCCTGGCCGGCCTGGCCCTCCTTGTGCAGCGTCTCGAAGTGCGGGATGACGACGCGCAGGAGCTGGGTGATGATCGTCGCGGTGATGTACGGCATCACACCGAGGGCGAAGATCGACAGCTTCAGCAGAGCGCCGCCGGAGAAGAGGTTGACGAGTCCCAGGAGGCCTTCGGTACCGGAGTTGTCCGCGATGCACTGCGTCACGTTCGGGAAATTGACGAACGGAGCCGGCACCGTAGAGCCGAGTCGGTAGATCGCGATGATCGCCAGGGTGAAGCCGATCTTCCGGCGCAGGTCCGGTGTGCGGAAGATCCGCGCGATGGCGCTGAACAAAGGTGTGCCTCCTGAAAAGGGATGCCGATCCGACAAGGGGCGGCCAAGAAACCAGGGTAACGCAAGAGGGGCCGGAGGTTTCTCCGGCCCCTCTTGTCGTCGGCTACTTGACGGAGCCGCCCGCCGCGACGATCTTCTGCTCGGCGGAACCCGAGACCTTGTCGACCGACACGGTGAGCTTCACGGCGATCTCGCCGTTGCCCAGAACCTTGACCTTCTCGTTCTTGCGAACCGCACCCTTGGCGACCAGGTCGCTCACGGTGACCTCGCCACCGGCCGGGTACAGCTCCGCGAGCTTGTCCAGGTTCACGACCTGGTACTCGACGCGGAACGGGTTCTTGAAGCCGCGCAGCTTCGGGGTGCGCATGTGCAGCGGCATCTGCCCACCCTCGAACCCGACGCGGACGGTGTTGCGGGCCTTGGTGCCCTTCGTGCCGCGACCGGCGGTCTTGCCCTTGGAGCCCTCACCGCGACCGACACGGGTCTTGGCGGTGTTGGCGCCGGGGACCGGACGCAGGTGGTGCACCTTCAGCACGCCCGGGCGCGAAACCGGGGCGTCCTTCTTCGGGGCCGCCTTGGCAGGCGCCTTCTTGGCCGCGGCCTTCGGAGCGGCGGCCTTCTTCGGGGCCTTCTCGGCCTCGACGGCCTCGTTCTTCTCAGCCATCAGTCGATCTCCTCAATCTTCACGAGGTGAGCGACGGTCTTGACGTAGCCGCGCGTCTGCGCGTCGTCCGGACGGACGACCGAGTCGCCGATCCGCTTGAGACCGAGGCTGCGCAGCGTGTCGCGCTGGTTCTGCTTCTCGCTCACCTTGGACTTGACCTGCGTGACCTTGAGCCGTGCGGCCATCAGGCACCTACCTTCTGCGCGGCGGCAGCCGCAGCGGCCTTCTCCTCGTTGCGGATGATGATCTCCGGAACGACGGCGTCGTAGGCGAGTCCACGACGAGCGGCGACGGCGCGCGGCTCCTCGAGGGACTTCAGAGCCTCGACGGTGGCGTGGACGATGTTGATCGTGTTCGAGGACCCGAGGGACTTCGAGAGCACGTCGTGGATGCCGGCGCACTCGAGCACGGCGCGCACCGGACCACCGGCGATGACACCGGTACCGGCGGCAGCCGGACGCAGCAGCACGACGCCGGCCGCGGCCTCGCCCTGCACCGGGTGCGGGACGGTGGTGCCGACGCGCGGCACGCGGAAGAAGTTCCGCTTCGCCTCCTCGACGCCCTTCGAGATCGCGAGGGGCACCTCGCGGGCCTTGCCGTAGCCGACGCCCACGAGACCGTTGCCGTCACCCACCACGACGAGCGCGGTGAAGCTGAAGCGACGGCCGCCCTTGACGACCTTCGAGACGCGGTTGATGGTCACCACGCGCTCGAGGAACTGGTTGTCCCCGCGGTCGCGCGAGTTGCGGTCACGACCGCCCTGACCGCGGTCACGGCCTCCGCGGCGACCCTGGCGCTCGTCGCGCTGGGGAGCCTCGGTTCCGGCCGCCGTCTCGGCGGGAGCCGTAGCCGTCTCGGTCACTTCGTTCTCCTTGTTGTCACTCACAGTGCGAGCCCCCCTTCACGGGCGCCATCGGCGATGGCGGCGACACGACCGGCGTAGCGGTTACCGCCGCGGTCGAACACAGCCTCGGAAATCCCGGCGGCCTTCGCGCGCTCGGCGACGAGCTCGCCGACCTTGCGGGCCTTGGCCGTCTTGTCGCCCTCGAAGGTGCGCAGATCGGTCTCGAGCGTGGAAGCGGAGGCCACGGTGCGGCCCTTGCTGTCGTCGACCAGCTGCACGAAGACGTGACGGGCCGAACGGTTGACGACCAGGCGCGGGCGCGCCTCAGTGCCGACGATCTTCTTGCGAAGGCGGGCGTGACGACGCGCGCGGGCGTCGGACTTCGACTTCACAGCCATGGTTACTTACCAGCCTTTCCGGCCTTGCGACGCACGACCTCGCCGGCGTAGCGCACACCCTTGCCCTTGTACGGCTCGGGCTTGCGGATCTTGCGGATGTTCGCAGCCGCCTCGCCGACGGCCTGCTTGCTGATCCCGCTGACGGTGAGCTTGTTCGTGCCCTCCACCGTCAGGGTGATGCCGGCGGGCGGGTCGACCAGGACCGGGTGCGAGAAGCCGAGGGCGAACTCGACCGAGCTGCCCTTCTGCTGGACGCGGTAACCGGTACCGACGACCTCGAGGCCCTTGGTGTAGCCCTGGGTCACGCCGATGATGTCGTTGTTGATGAGGGTGCGGGTCAGGCCGTGCAGCGACCGCGACTCGCGCTCGTCGTCGGGGCGGGTGACCAGGACCTGGCCCTCCTGCACCTCGACCTCGATGGGAGAGGCCACCGTCAGGGAGAGCTCTCCCTTGGGGCCCTTCACCGAGACCTCACGGCCGTCGACCGTGACGGTCACGCCCGCAGGGATCTCGATGGGAAGTCGTCCAATACGCGACATGTCAGATCACCACACGTAGGCGAGAACTTCTCCGCCCACGCCCTTCTGCTCAGCCTGGCGGTCGGTGAGAAGACCGGAGGAGGTGGACAGGATCGCGACGCCGAGGCCGCCGAGCACCTTGGGGAGCTCCGTGGACTTCGCGTACACGCGGAGACCGGGCTTCGACACGCGCTTGATGCCGGCGATCGAACGCTCGCGGTTGGCGCCGTACTTCAGGGTCAGCGTGAGGTTCTTGCCGACACGGGCGTCGGTGACCTCCCACCCCGCGATGTAGCCCTCCTGCTGGAGGATCTCGGCGATGTGCGTCTTGAGCTTGCTCGACGGCAGGGTCACGGAGTCGTGGTGCGCCGAGTTCGCGTTGCGCAGACGGGTCAGCATGTCTGCGACCGGGTCTGTCATTGTCATTGTCTTCTTCTTTCGATCATGAGGTTTCGACGCCCGTTACACGGACGCCGACCTTCGTGAACACACAATTTTCAATTGTACGTCAAGCGGGACACGCCGAAAAACCATCCGGTCGTTGAGCGAGCGAAGCGAGACGAAACGCGGTGATCCCACGGGAACCGCGTTTCGTCTCGGTGCTTCGCACCTCGCTCAACGACCGGCGGTCATCACGCCTGCGCGTCGTCGGCGCGGAACGGGAAGCCGAGGTGGCGCAGCAGCGCACGACCCTCGTCGTCCGTCTCGGCCGTGGTCACGACGGTGATGTCGAAACCGCGCACGCGGTCGATCTTGTCCTGATCGATCTCGTGGAACACGCTCTGCTCGGTGAGACCGAAGGTGTAGTTGCCGTGGCCGTCGAACTGCTTGCCGGACAGACCGCGGAAGTCGCGGATGCGGGGCAGGGCGAGGTTGACCAGGCGGTCGAGGAACTCCCACGCGCGGTCGCCGCGGAGGGTGACGTGCGCGCCGATGGCCTGGCCCTCGCGCAGCTTGAACTGCGCGATGGACTTGCGGGCCTTCGTCACGACCGGCTTCTGACCGGTGATCTTGGTGAGATCGTCGATCGCGCCGTCGATCACCTTGCTGTCGCGAGCCGCCTCACCGACACCGGTGTTGACGACGACCTTGACCAGGCCGGGGATCTGCATGACGTTCTTGTACCCGAACTCGTCCTGCAGCTTCTGCTGGATCTCGTTCTTGTACTTCTGCTTCAGGCGCGGCTGGATCTTGCCAGCCGGCGCGGCAGTGGTGGTGTCGCTCATCAGAGGTCCTTACCGCTCTTCTTCGCGTAGCGCACGCGGACCGTGCGCTTCACGCCGTCCTTGGTCTGCTCCTCGACGCGGTGACCGACGCGGGTCGGCTTCTTCGTCTCCGGGTCGACCAGGGCGACGTTCGAGATGTGGATGGGGGCCTCGATCGTCTCGATGCCGCCCGTCTTGGTGCCGCGCTGCGTCTGGCCGACACGCGTGTGCTTGGTGGCGTAGTTGACGCCCTCCACGATCACGCGGTTCTGCTCGGCGAGGACCTCGAGGACCTTGCCCTGCTTGCCGCGGTCGCCGCCCTTGTCCTGCTTGCGGCCGGTGATGACCTGGACGAGGTCGCCCTTCTTGATGTTCGCCATGATCAGATGACCTCCGGGGCGAGCGAGACGATCTTCATGAACTTCTTGTCACGAAGCTCACGACCGACCGGGCCGAAGATGCGGGTGCCGCGGGGCTCCCCGTCGTTCTTCAGGATCACGGCGGCGTTCTCGTCGAACTTGATGTACGAGCCGTCTGCGCGGCGCGTCTGCTTCTTGGTGCGGACGATGACGGCCTTGACCACATCGCCCTTCTTGACGTTGCCGCCCGGGATCGCGTCCTTGACGGTCGCGACGATGGTGTCACCGAGACCGGCGTACCGGCGGCGCGAGCCGCCGAGCACACGGATGGTGAGCAGCTCCTTCGCGCCGGTGTTGTCGGCGACCTTGAGGCGGGACTCCTGCTGGATCACTTGGCCTTCTCCAGAATCTCCACCAGACGCCAGCGCTTGGTCGCGCTCAGCGGCCGGGTCTCGTTGATGAGGACGAGGTCGCCGATGCCGGCGGTGTTGTTCTCGTCGTGCGCCTTGACCTTCTCGGTGCGGCGGATGACCTTGCCGTACAGCGGGTGCTTCACGCGGTCCTCGACCTCGACGACGATGGTCTTGTCCATCTTGTCGCTGACGACGTAGCCGCGGCGCGCCTTGCGGTAGCCACGGGCGCCGGCGTCGCGGACATCGTGCGACTCGACGACCTCAGCGGTCTTCTTCTCAGCCATTACTCGGCCTCCTCCTTCGGCGCGTCGGCCTCATCGGCCTTCTTCGCCTTCGCCTTGGACGCCTTCTTGGCCGGAGCCTCGACCGGAGCCGGCGTCGCACGGATGCCGAGCTCGCGCTCACGGATCACGGTGTAGAGGCGCGCGATGTCGCGCTTGACGGCGCGGATGCGGCCGTGGCTCTCCAGCTGGCCGGTGGCCGACTGGAAACGGAGGTTGAACAGCTCCTCCTTGGCCTTGCGCAGCTCCTCGACGAGGCGCTGGTCTTCGAACGTGTCGAGCTCGGCGACAGCGAGCTCCTTGGTGCCGATCGCCATTACGCGTCGCCCTCCTCGCGCTTGATGATGCGTGCCTTGAGCGGCAGCTTGTGAATGGCACGGGTCAGGGCCTCGCGAGCGAGCTGCTCGTTGACGCCCGCGACCTCGAAGAGGACGCGACCCGGCTTGACGTTGGCGACCCACCACTCCGGCGAGCCCTTACCGGAACCCATGCGGGTCTCGGCCGGCTTCTTGGTGAGCGGACGGTCGGGGTAGATGTTGATCCACACCTTTCCGCCACGCTTGATGTGACGGGTCATCGCGATACGAGCAGCCTCGATCTGACGGTTCGTCAAGTACGCGGGCGTGAGGGCCTGGATGCCGAACTCGCCGAAGGAGACCTTCGTGCCGCCGGTGGCCTGACCGTCCCGCTTGGGGTGGTGCTGCTTGCGGTACTTGACCTTACGAGGGATAAGCATCAGGCAGACGCTCCTTCTGCGACGGGAGCCTCGTTGCGCGGGCCGCGACGGCGGTCGCCACGGTCGCGCGACGGCTTCTGGTTGGCCTGCTCGCGTGCGAGCTCCTTGTTGGTGAGGTCGCCCTTGTAGATCCAGACCTTCACGCCGATGCGGCCGAAGGTGGTCTTGGCCTCGTAGAACCCGTAGTCGATGTTCGCGCGCAGCGTGTGCAGCGGCACACGACCCTCGCGGTAGAACTCCGACCGGCTCATCTCCGCGCCGCCGAGGCGGCCCGAGACCTGGATCCGGACGCCCTTGGCGCCGGCGCGCTGGGCGCCCTGGAGGCCCTTGCGCATGGCACGGCGGAAGGCGACGCGCGCAGAGAGCTGCTCCGCGATGCCCTGCGCCACGAGCTGAGCGTCGGCCTCGGGGTTCTTGACCTCGAGGATGTTCAGCTGGATCTGCTTGCCCGTGAGCTTCTCGAGGTCGCCGCGGATGCGCTCGGCCTCGGCCCCACGACGACCGATCACGATGCCCGGACGCGCGGTGTGGATGTCCACACGCACACGGTCACGGGTGCGCTCGATCTCGATGTTCGAGACGCCGGCGCGGTCGAGCTGCGTCTGCAGGAGCTTGCGGATCTTGATGTCCTCGGCGACGTAGTCGGCGTAACGCTGGCCCGGCTTCGTCGAGTCCGAGAACCAACGCGACACGTGGTCCGTCGTGATTCCGAGGCGGAAGCCGTACGGGTTTACCTTCTGTCCCATTACTTGCTCGCCTTCTTCGTCTCTGCCACCGGGGCCGCCTCGGCGACCTCAGGGGTGGCCAGCACGACCGTGATGTGGCTCGTGCGCTTCTTGATCTGGAACGCGCGGCCCTGGGCGCGGGGCTGGAAACGCTTGAGCGTCGTCCCCTCGTCCACGTAGGCGTTCTTGACGTACAGGTCCTGCCCGTCGAGGAACTCGCCGTCGCGGTCCGCCTTCACCTGCGCGTTGGCCATGGCCGACGCGACGAGCTTGTAGATCGGCTCGGACGCGCTCTGCTGCGCGAACTTCAGGATGGCGAGGGCCTCTTCGGCCTGCTTGCCCTTAATGAGCGCCACGACACGACGAGCCTTCTGAGGGGTCACGCGGATGTGTCGCACGCGTGCGATGGACTCCACCATTTCTCTCTCCTCTTGCGTCCCCGCGTCAGCGGCGACGGCCCTTCTTGTCGTCCTTCTCGTGGCCGCGGAAGGTGCGGGTGGGCGCGAACTCGCCCAGCTTGTGACCGACCATGGTCTCGGTCACGAACACGGGGATGTGCTTGCGACCGTCGTGCACGGCGATGGTGTGTCCCAGCATGGCGGGGATGATCATCGACCGGCGCGACCAGGTCTTGATGACGTTCTTGGATCCGGCTTCGTTCTGAACGACGACCTTGCGAAGCAGGTGCTCGTCGACGAAGGGGCCCTTCTTAAGACTGCGAGGCATCTTCTCTTACTCCTACTTGCGCTTCTTGCCGGCGTTACGGCGACGCACGATGTACTTGTCGCTTTCCTTGTTGGCGTGACGGGTACGACCCTCCGCCTGACCCCACGGGGTGACGGGGTGACGACCACCGGACGTCTTGCCCTCACCACCACCGTGCGGGTGGTCGACCGGGTTCATCGCGACGCCGCGGACGGTCGGGCGCACGCCCTTCCAGCGCTTGCGGCCGGCCTTGCCCCAGTTGATGTTCGACTGCTCGGCGTTGCCGACCTCGCCGATCGTCGCACGGCAGCGCGCGTCGACGTTGCGGATCTCGCCCGAGGGCAGACGCAGCTGGGCGTAGGGGCCGTCCTTCGCGACCAGACGCACCGAGGCGCCGGCCGAACGGGCCATCTTCGCACCGCCGCCGGGACGCAGCTCGATCGCGTGGATCACGGTACCGGTCGGGATGTTCTTCAGCGGCAGGTTGTTGCCCGGCTTGATGTCCGCCCCGGCGCCGGACTCGACGACGTCGCCCTGCTTCAGCTTGTTCGGCGCGAGGATGTAGCGCTTCTCGCCGTCGAAGTAGTGCAGCAGCGCGATGCGAGCCGTGCGGTTGGGGTCGTACTCGATGTGGGCGACCTTCGCGTTGATCCCGTCCTTGTCGTTGCGACGGAAGTCGATCACGCGGTACTGGCGCTTGTGCCCACCGCCGATGTGGCGGGTGGTGATGCGGCCCTGGTTGTTGCGCCCACCGGTCTTGGCGAGCGGACGAAGCAGCGACTTCTCCGGCGTGGATCGGGTGATCTCGGCGAAGTCGGCCACCGACGAACCACGGCGACCCGGGGTCGTGGGCTTGTACTTGCGAATAGCCATTTTCTGTCCTTATCCCCCGGTCAGTTCACTGCCGTGAAGATGTCGATGGTGCCCGACTTCAGGGACACGATGGCGCGCTTGGTGTCCTTGCGCTTGCCCGTGCCGAAGCGGGTGCGGCGGGCCTTGCCGACGCGGTTGATCGTGTTCACCGAAGCGACCTTGACGTCGAAGATCTTCTCGATGGCGAGCTTGATCTCCGTCTTCGAGGCGCGCGGGTCCACGAGGAAGGTGTACTTGCCCTCATCGATGAGCCCGTAGCTCTTCTCGGAGACGACCGGCTTCAGGATGATGTCGCGCGGGTCCTTGTTGCCCGCGGTGGCGAGGACGTTGTCGCTCATGCCGAGACCTCCTCGATCGAGCCGGTCTTCGCAGCGACGAACGCGTCGAAGGCGGCCTTGGTGAAGACGATGTCGTCGGAGACGACCACGTCGTAGGCGTTGAGCTGGTCCGCGTACAGCACGTGCACGCCGGCCAGGTTGCGGACGCTCAGGGCGTTCGTGTCGTCGGTGCGGTCGAGCACGACGAGGACCGTCTTGCCCGGCAGCGCCTTCAGGAACGCGGCGGCCGTCTTGGTCGAGGGCTTGCCCTCGATGCCGAAGGACTCGACGACGTGCAGGCGCTCTCCGCGGTAGCGGTCGCTCAGCGCGCCCGCGAGGGCGGCGGCGATCATCTTCTTGGGGGTGCGCTGCGAGTAGTCGCGCGGCTTCGGGCCGTGGACGATGCCACCACCGGTCATGTGCGGCGCGCGGATCGAGCCCTGGCGGGCGTTACCCGTGCCCTTCTGCTTGAAGGGCTTGCGGCCGGCGCCGGACACCTCGCCGCGACGCTTGGTCGAGTGCGTGCCCTGGCGAGCCGCCGCGCGCTGCGCGACGACGACCTGGTGGATCAGCGGGACGTTGGTCTTGACATCGAAGATCGCGGCGGGCGCGTCGACCGTACCGGTCTTCTTGCCGCCCGACAGGACGTCGAGAGTGAGAGTCGTGTCAGCCATGAGACTTAGGCACCCTTCACTGCGTTGCGGACGTAGACGATGCGGCCGCGCGCGCCGGGGACGGCGCCCTTGACGAGCATGAGTCCCTTCTCGGCGTCGATGGCGTGCACCGTGAGGTTGAGGACGGTCACACGCTCGCCGCCCATACGGCCGGCCATGCGCATGCCCTTGAAGACGCGGCTCGGGGTCGCCGAGGCGCCGATCGAACCGGGCTTGCGGTGGTTGCGGTGCGCACCGTGCGAAGCGGAGACGCCCTTGAAGTTGTGACGCTTCATGACACCGGCGGTGCCCTTGCCCTTGCTGGTGCCGACGACGTCGACCAGCTGACCGGCCTCGAACACGCCCTCCACCGTCAGCTCCTGACCGAGTGAGTAGTCAGCAGCGTCCGCGGTGCGGACCTCGGTGACGTGGCGACGCGGCGTGACGCCGGCAGCCTCGAAGTGGGCCGTCAGGGGCTTGGTGACCTTGCGCGGGTCGATCTGACCGGCCGCGATCTGCACGGCGTTGTAGCCGTCCTTCTCGGGGGTGCGGATCTGGGTGACCACGTTCGGCGCGAGCTCGATGACGGTGACGGGAACGAGCTTGCCGTTCTCGTTCCACACCTGGGTCATGCCCAGCTTGGTGCCGAGCATGCCCTTGGAAATCTTTGCGTTGATGTCAGCCATGTCGATCCTCAGAGCTTGATCTCGATGTTGACGTCCGCCGGGAGGTCGAGACGCATGAGCGAGTCGACGGCCTTCGGCGTCGGGTCCACGATGTCGATGAGGCGCTTGTGGGTGCGCATCTCGAAGTGCTCGCGGCTGTCCTTGTACTTGTGGGGCGACCGGATGACGCACACGACGTTCTTCTCGGTCGGAAGCGGCACGGGGCCGACGACGGTCGCGCCCGCACGGGTCACGGTGTCGACGATCTTGCGCGCCGACGTGTCGATGACCTCGTGGTCATACGACTTCAGGCGAATGCGGATCTTCTGTCCCGCCATTTGTCTGCTCACTCTCTTCAAAGCGTCGTACCGTCCCGCGCCAGGTGGGCTCGGGGGCATTGGACGCACGTCGGCGCTCTTCACGCCTTGCGCTCCTCCGGGACTCACGAGACCTCGCGGCTCGTGGGCCGTCGAAGGCGCACCACTGTTCTGCTGTCAGCCCGGGGCCTCGCGGCGCCCGGATGCCGACCCCCGCGCACGGCGAGGCCTCGGTGAGGAGGTGTCGGTTGTGTGTTCTCCTGCCCGCGGCCTAGAACCCTGCGCCGGGCTTCGGGAGCCTGCGCCGTCTATGCACTGCCTGGCAGTGATCCGGGGGCACGCGAACGCACCGCCGGAATGTGGAACCTGTCTATTCTGCCATGCCCGATTCGCGTCCTGCAAACCCGGGCGTGTCGCGCCTCGGAGAAGCCTCGGATCAGCCCCGGATCCCCGCACCCCGGGCCATCGAGCGGGAGGGGCACGGACACGACGAAGGCCCCTCACCGCCGTGGTGAGGGGCCTTCGGAGAGATCAGGTCACTCGTTGCCGATCGACTTGTCGATGTTGTCGCGCACGCCGTCGATCTGCTCGGAGGCGCCCGGGGCGACCTTCTTCGCGAAGCCGGCGACGCCGTCGAGGATCTTGTCGCTGATCCCCTCGGCCTGCTCGCTGTGGATGGCCTCGTCGATCCTGTCCTTGTTCTGCTCGACGAAGTCCTTGCCCTTGTTGACGACGTCGTTGAACGACTCTTCGATACCCATCGGGTTCCTCCCGGTCAGCATTCGCCGGCCGAGCGGCCGACGCTTCTCATTGTGCAACGTGCCGGCGTCGAGCGGTAGGCCCGTACGGGGTGCCCCGTAACACGAGGCCGCGGGCGTGAGACCGGCCCTCAGCGGGCGGTTCCCTGAGGCCGGATGACCGCCCGGACGGTGCGGAAGAGGATCACGAGGTCCTGGGTCAGCGACCAGTTCTCCACGTAGTAGAGATCGAGGCGGATGGTCTCCTCCCAGGAGAGGCTCGACCGGCCGCTGACCTGCCACAGACCGCTCATCCCGGGCTTCACCAGCAGGCGGCGGTACGCGACGTCGTCGTAGAGGGCGACCTCCGTGGCGCGCTGCGGGCGAGGACCGACCAGGCTCATGTCGCCGCGGAGCACGTTCACGAGCTGCGGCAGCTCGTCGATGGAGTGGCGCCGGAGGAAGCGGCCGACACGGGTGATCCGCGGGTCGTCGTTGATCTTGAAGAGCGGTGTCCCGCCGTCGCCCTGCAGATCGAGCAGCGACGCGAGCTGGTCGTCCGCATCGGCGACCATCGATCGGAACTTCCGCATGCCGAACGTCCGCCCCCCGCGGCCGATGCGCTCCTGGGAATAGATGATCTCACCGGGGCCGTCCACACGGATCGCGATCGCGGTGGCGAGGAAGACGGGCGAGAGCACCACCAGGAGGATCGCGGACCCGATGAGGTCGAAGGTCCGCTTGAGGAAGCGCTGCGCGCCTTCCAGCCGTGGGAAGTCGACGTGGACCAGAGGAAGGCCGGCGACGGGTGTCGTGTGCAGGCGAGGACCGGCGACATCGGTGAGCACCGGCGCCATGATGAGCTGGATGTCCCGGTCCGACAGGGCGTGCCCGAGCCGGCGCATCGTCATCGGGTCGAGATCGTCGGAGCCGACGATGATCAGCGCGTCGAAGCGCACCTCGTCCAGGACGGACTCGACGTTCGCGATGTCGCCGAGCACCTCGAAACCGGAGACGCCGCCGGCGCGAGCACGATCGGTGATGACGCCGACGATCTCGTACCCGCTGCTCTTGGCCCGTCGGATCTCGCGCGCGACCACGGAGACCTTGGACGGCTCGCCGATCACCACGGCCCGATGCAGGTACTGCCCGGCCTTCTGCCTTCCGCGCAGCCACTGGCGCCACAGCCACCTCGACAGCAGCAGGAGCAGCAGCCCGAGCGGGAAGACGACGGCGACGAACGCCCGGGAGAGGTTCATCCCCAGGAAGAAGGCGGTGGCGACCGTCACGGCGAACACGGCGAGCGTGGCGTTGACGATGCGGCGGTACTCGTCCGCACCCTGGCCGACGATGTGACGGTCGCGGGAGTCGGTCGCGTCGAGCGCGATCACCCACACGAAACCCGTCACGCCGAGCGCGACCAGATGGGGGATGCGCGGCCCCTCGGGCCAGGAGACGCTGGTGAACGGCCCGGGGAGGACGACGAAGGACGAGACGGCGAGCGCCAACAGGATGACGACGAGGTCGCTGTAGAACAGGCGGCTCGCGTACCGCCGCGGCCACGCCGGCCGGCGCGCTTTCTGCACGGGAACCCGCGGGGTCTTCCTCGGTTCCCCTGAGGCGCCGGAGCTGTCGCGCTCGAGCTGGACGACGACGTCCCTCACCTCCCTGCGATGGACACCAGGACGCGAGTCAGTCTAAACCGTCTTGGAATCTCCTGAGGATGCGCGCCCCGGCGTCACTGTCCGCAGCTGTCGGTGACGGCGGGCTTCGCCCCGTTCACCATCGGGTTCGTCTGCACCTGGAGCGGGCCGCGCTCACCCTCGGGGCCGACGAACGAGGCGGTCACCTCGACCGTGTCCCCGGGATCGAACCACGCCTCGAAGGCGACCACCGGACGACCGAGGTCGTCGATGTCCTTGTGCATCACCGAGATCTCGTCCCCGTTGAAGTCCGCGGTCGCAAGGGTCGTCCCGGGAGGGCCGTAGATGTAGATCCAGTCGCGGAAGCGCGCGCCGAACGTCATGCTCTGGACGTACCGCGGCAGGGCCTCCGCCTGCTGCTGGGACAGAGGCAGGCTGAGCGAGGCCGACGCCGTGTAGGTCGTCTTGCCCGCCTCGCACACGGCCGACGCGGACGTCGCGGTCTCCGTGAAGTAGTCGATCTTCGAGCCGTTGCTGTTGTTGAAGTAGACCCCGATGGTCGTGTTCTCGTCATTGTCCGTGGGCAGGACACCGCTGATCCGCGAGCCCTCGATCGCGTCGGCGATCTTCGGGTCGTCGCTCCACACCATCACGCTGCCCTTCGAGGCGCTCTCCGTGATCGCCCACAGCATGTCCTTCGGATCGAACTCGCCCGTGGCGATCTTGTCGAACACCGCGGCCGCCGCCGCGGCGAAGAACCCGTCGACGAGCTCCGGCTCCTTGTACGAGTCCCATCGCCCGTAGACCGTGCTCAGCAGGAGCGAGACGGCGTTGTCGGAGGACAGCACGTCGCCGGTGGGCAGCTCGATGGGGCCGGTCGCGACGAGGATCCGCGACAGCGCGATCGGGTCGATCGAGATCACTCCGGCGATCTCGTCCGGGGCGATGTCGCGCTGCCACCAGGCGCGCATGATCTGCGCCGCGGTCGGGAAGTCGGGACGGCTCATGCTCGTGTTGAGGTGATCCACGAGATGGCTCGTGTACAGGTCGATGGCGCTCTGCGGAACGTCCACATCGACGGCGACGCCGTTCTGATAGCCGCCGCTGTTGCCCTGCGCCCCCATCGAGAAGGAGCCGCCGTCGACGTGCACGAGCGCCTGGGCCGCGGCGCTGCCTCCGAGGGCGAGGGTCTCGGCGTTGTTCTGGAAGACGAGGAGATAGTTGCGCGCGCCGTCCGCGCCGAGCAGCTCCGGCAGGATCCCGATCGCGGGCCCCGCCGTCGACATCACGCTGTTGACCTGGTCGACGCCCTCCCGCACCGGCCCGATCAGGAAGGGCGAGTGCGCGACGCCGTCGAGCCCCTCGGCGAGACCCGTGATGCGCTCACCCTGCTCCTCGGCGGCCGCCAGGAGCCGCTGCATCACCGAGCCCGAGCCCTCTCCGGACCCCATCACGGGCACGGCGACGCCGTTCACCAGGGCATCGAAGGACTGCGCGGCATAGCGCACCCCTCGCAGGTTGTCCCCCACGACCGGAACCCACTCCGCCAGCCACCACACCGGGTCCGATGCGGCGCCGCCGGCGCTGGCCGCGGTCTCGGAGAGCTCGCCGAGCACGTCCTTCACGTCGCGCCCGGCTTCGACCTCCTTGATCAGCTCCTGGCTCTTGGTCAGGCCGTCCTTCACCGTGATCGCACGCAGACCCACCCAGCACACGGCGAGCAGCAGCGCGATGACGACGAGGGCGAGGATCACCCAGACCCGGCGCCGCCGGCTCTTGCGAAGGCTCCGCCGTTCGTCGATGTTCCGCCTTCGCAGGCCCTCACTGCTCATCGACGACATACCTTTCCTTCGGGATCAAGCGATGAATCATAACAACCGAGCCTTGGCGACGAGCTTCGACCGGGGGGGGATCAGTCCGACGCCTCCGGGGCGACAGCGGAGATGAAGACCGGCGATGCACCGAGCGTCAGAGTGACCTCGCCCTTCACCGGCTCCACGATCTGGCTGCGCCCGGAGAGGTCCGTGACCGCCAGCGGGACCTTGGAGGCGAACGTCCGCTGCAGCTCCTGGTCGGCCCAGGCGACGCGGGTCGCATCGGAGCCCTGGCCGAACACCTCGACGGTGCTCGTCTCGTCGGACTCGGTGGCCGTGAAGGCCTTGCCGCCGAGCCGGGCGATCATCAGCGCCTGCGCGAAGGCTCCGGGCTTCGGGGCGAGCGCGACGACGTTCTCCCGAGGGCTGTTCTCGTAGAGCCCGAAGTTCGCCTCGCCGGCGACCGGGTCGTTCTGGTCGTTGACGAGGTCGTACCAGATGTACTTCTCGACCCCGTTGGCGAAGGCCAGCGTCTCGTTCCGCACCAGCATCCGGCCCTGGTCGAGCTCGGAGACGCCCTCATGATGGGTCGGGAACCCCATCTCCGTCACCCAGACGGGCCGGGTCTCGCCGGCGAACTCCTGCATGTCGGCATAGGACTGCTGCACCGTGCCGGCGATCAGATCGGGATTGCGATCGATCCAGGATTCGTAGGGGTGGTAGCTGATCGCGTCGGTCGCCGCGAGACCGCCCGACTGCCAGAACCCGATGAACCAGTCCCGGTCGTACAACGCCGTCGATCCCGTGACGATCGGAAGGTCCGGGTGCGCCGGGCTGACATGATCGCGGACCGCCTGCGCGATGGGCATGTAGCACGATGGGGCCTTGCCGCAGTCCGTGTCCGTGTCGCGGTGGTTGAACTCGTTGAGCACTTCGAGGCCGACCATGTCGAACCGGTCCGCGACGGCCTTCGCGTACCGGGCGTACGCCTGGATCGACTCGTCGCCGGAGGGCGCGCGCCGGGTCCCGTAGACCCGGTTGCCGTACGCCACGATCCCCAGGAGCTTGACGCCGTTCGCGTGCATGCGAGAGAACTCGCGCACGTAGTTCTCGTCCCACGCGTACTCCCCGGCGACCTTCTCGTTGCGCTCCCAGGAGATGTCGTTGCGGACCTCCGCGAAGCCGAGGGCCGCAGCCAGGGTCCCGGTGCCCGCGAAGGGCTCCTTCTCGACGTGGGACGCGACGCCGAAGCGGCTGTCCTGCGGGACCGCGAACCCCTCGGCGTCGATCACGGCGATGGCCGTCTCGATGTGCTGTCCGGCGGCGTCGTCCACCGTGACCGTGTAATGACCCTGTCCGACACCGGTCAGCGGCAGCGCCGCGAGCGGTCCGCGGACCTCGGCCTGGCCGGAGATCGGGTCCCCTCCGGCACTGGAGGTGGCGCTCCACTGCACGGCGCCCTCGGCCAGCGAGACGGCGAGCACGGCGGATTCATCGGTCATGATGAGCGAGTCGTTGACGATGCCGGAGGGCGTCTGCACGGCCTCGAACGAGCCGTTGGTCACGAGCTCCTCGCCGCCGCTGCTCATGATCGACACGTCATCGATGCCGAGGCCCCGGACGGTGCCGCCGAGCACCAGGTCGAGCGAGGATTCGGGCGACTGGTCGGCCGGAGCCGTGAACGGGAACTCGAGGGTCTCCCAGTCCGCATCCAGAGGCGGAAGCACGAAGGTCTGCCCGGCGACGGTCAGACGGGCGGCGGGGTCGGTCTTCCGCTCCGCCAGCACGCGCGCGGCGAGGCGGAGGGTGTACTGCCCGCCGGGCGCCAAGGCCACGGCGGACGAGGCAGCGATGACGTCCGGATCGTTCGCCGGGGCGTCCACCCGCAAGGACACGGCGCCGGTCGCTGCAGCGCCGACCTCGGGAAGCACCGCGCCGACGACGGTCCGATCGGCCAGCGTCCACCCGTCGATGGACGCCCGCGCGGTGTTCGTGACCGGCACCTCGGCAAGGGGGTCGGGCGTCGGGGTCGGCGTCGGCGATGCGGTGGGCTTCGGCGTCGGGGTCTCGCCCTTCGTCTGGGCATCCGGCCGCAGGGCGGGGATCCCGACCACGGCCACCGCCGCGCTCCCGGCCACCAGGAGCACGGCCACCGTGCTGGCGATGATGACCGTCCTCTTCGTCACACGCAGTGCCATGGCATCCTTTCCCCCGTGCGTCCGCACCAACCTATCCGGTGCGAGCCGGGACGAAGCTGACAGCCTCGAGTGCGGGGCCCGGTCAAGCTCTCTAGACTCGACACATGCTCTCCGCGGTCCGCCCGAGCCCGCGGGCGCGTTTCCGCGCCCGCCCTCGCTCCGAAACGGCACCCGTCCTGTGAGCGGCGCCCTGGTGCACGAGTGGCTCGCCCCCCGCGGCGGATCCGAGAACGTCTTCGAGTCCCTGACGCGGATCTTCCCGGACGCCGCCCGCTATTGCCTGTGGAACGACAGCGACGGCCGGTTCACCGTCGACGGAGAGACCTGGCTGGCTCGCACGCCGTTGCGGGGCCGCAAAGCGGCGGCGCTTCCCCTGATGCCCCTGGCCTGGCGCTCCCTTCCCTCCGTCGACGCCGAGTGGGTGCTCGCGAGCTCGCACCTCTTCGCGCACCACGCACGGTTCGCGGGCCCCGCCCGCAGTGCCCCCAAGCTGGTGTACGCCCATACGCCCGCTCGGTACATCTGGAACCCCGAGCTCGATGCGCGCGGCGGTTCCCTCCCCGTGAAGGCCGCCGCCGGCACGGTGAAGGACCTGGATCGACGACGCGCACAGGAAGCCGTCGCGATCGCCGCGAACAGCACGTTCGTCCAGACCCGTATCGCCCGGGCGTGGCACCGCGAGAGCACCGTGATCCACCCGCCCGTGGATGTCGCCTCCTTCCTCCGCACGCCGGAGCCGAGCGCGCACGACCAGGACGTGCTCGACCGCCTCCCGGACACGTTCCTCCTCGGCTTCTCCCGGTTCATCCCCTACAAGAGGCTGGACCTCGCCGTCCAGGCGGGGGCCGCGGCCGGCGTGCCCGTGGTGCTGGCCGGTGCGGGCCCGGATGAGGAACGGCTGCGCGCGTTCGCCGCAGAGCACGCCCCCGGCGCGGTGTCCTTCGTCCGCTCGCCCGGCCCGGACCTCTACCGTGCGCTGCTGCACCGCTGCCTCGCCCTGGTCTTCCCCGCGGTGGAGGACTTCGGCATCGTCCCCGTGGAGGCGATGGCGGCCGGGCGCCCCGTCATCGCGAACGCGCTGGGCGGAACCGCCGAGACGATCGTGGACGGGAGCACGGGAGTGCTCGTCGAGGACTGGTCTCCGGAGGAGATGCGCCGCGCCGTCGACACGGTGACCCGGGTGTCCCCGCAGGCGTGCCGGGCTCAGAGCGAGCGGTTCTCCGAGGAGGTCTTCGCCGACCGCATCCGCGCGTGGGTCGCCGAGTCCCTCGCCTCGGGCGACGCGACGCAGGCGAGGGCCGTCTGATGCGGGTCTTCGTCGACGACCGCTACCGCGGCGCCCACGGCATCGGACGGTACGCCGCCGAGGTCCTCCCCCGCCTGACGCCGCCGTGGGAGGACCTGGCGCTCGGCGGATCCCCGTTCACCGCCGTGGACGCCTTCCGTCCGGTGGGCAGGGCGTCCGCCCCGGACGCCCTCGTCTACTCCCCGGGCTACGGGGCGCTCCTGCGCGCCGGCCGCCAGCTGCTCACGCTCCACGACCTCATCCAGCTGAGAGCCCCGGGGATCCGGCGCTGGACCTTCGCGGCGTATTACTCGGGCCCCGTCCGAACGGTCGTGCGCAGGGCCGGCGTGGTCCTCACGGTCTCGGACACGTCCGCTCGGGCGATCCGGGACTGGATCGACGACGACGCCGTGGAGATCGTCAACGCCGGCAACGGCTGCTCCGCGGCCTTCCGCCCCCGCGCGGGCGTCGTGTCCGCGTCCGATCCCTATCTGCTGTTCGTCGGGAACGGTCGCGCCCACAAGAACCTGGACGTCGTCCTGGACGCGCTCATCGCAGCACGGGACGCGCGACTCGTGGCGGTCGTCCCCGAGCGCGAGATCCCCGAGCTGAGCGCGAGGACCGAGACCCGCGGGATATCCCCCCGCGTGCGATGGGTGAGCGGGATCGACGACGAGGAACTCGCGGATCTCTACCGCGGCGCTGCGGCGACCGTCATGCCGTCCACCCTCGAGGGGTTCGGTCTTCCCGCGCTGGAATCGATCCGGTGCGGCGTGCCCGTCGTCTTCTGGGAGGGCTGCGAGGCCGTCGCGGAGATCGTCGGGGACCGCGGCTGGGCCGTCCCGTCCTCGGACGACCGAGGGGCGTGGTCGGACGCGCTGAACCGCGCCCTGGCCGCCGGCCGGCGGGTCGATCCGCCCACCGGGTACGACTGGGGGCGGACGGCGACGATCGTCTCGGACACGATCGCGCGAATGACCGCCTGACGGCTAGTCGCCTGGCGCCGGGTCAGTGACGTCGGCGGCACCGAACAGCAAGCTGTCGACGACCTGGTCGCGCCGGGCCGGCCGCGCGGTGGTGTACCTCAGCAGATCTTCGAAGTGAGAGAACACGACGACCGCTTCTTCGAACTCTGGCTCGGAACCGTGGACGACTGCTCCGTCGTCTCGCACCGCCAGGTACTCGTATCCGTTGCGAACGGAAAGCAGGATCGGTGCGTGGCGCCTCCAGAAACGGGAGACCGCGACCGCCTCATCATCCGTCGTCGCAGCCTGGATGCTCAGCAGTTCACACTCGTTCCACGCGAACGCCCCCTCCGCGCCGGTCGAGTAGTCGTCGCGGGACAAGAACCACACCGTCTCGTCTGAGCTCGACAGGAGTGAGAACGAGGACACCCAGCGGATCGCCGTTTCGGGTGCCGCGCGCAGCGGGGAGGGAACGCCGTTCTCCATCGACGTCGGCGGCTCAAACGTCCACCCGGCTTCCTGCAAGCTTCTGGCGGCACTTCGGAAGAGTTCCGGCATGCTCCCAGGCTACCGATCCGCCTGGCATAGGCAGGCGGTCACCAGGTCGCGCCGGTATTGGCCCATTCCAGTGTCGACAACTTCGCCTCGATCTTCTCGAGGCAGATGCTCCCGCATCCGACCAGGGTGAGCCTGCGCCGTCGTGGGAGGTCGTTGACGGCGGCGATGCCGGTGATCTTCTTTAGCAAAGCGCCCTAGG